>DATBBL010000404.1:0-48030 GCA_036271015.1 Acidimicrobiia bacterium | reverse complement strand
CTCGTACACCGCCTGGCCGGACGGCGCGGTGGCGCGCATCCACGCACTCGTGTCGTCGTCCTCGTGACCGAGCCAGAGCTCCCACGGCTGCCGTCGCGCGCGGCCGTCGTCGTCCACGAGCAGCTCGGTCTTGGTGTAGATCGCGTCCTGGCGATTGGCGAACGAGAACTCGAACAGCTTGGTCTCGGTGATGGCCTCGGTGGGGCACGCCTCGACGCAGAGGTCGCAGTGGATGCAGCGGAGGTAGTTGATCTCGTAGACGAAGCCGTAGCGCTCGCCCGGTGACACCGGCGCGTCGGGCGGGTTGTCGGCACCCCGCACGTAGATGCACTTCGCCGGGCACACGCCGGCGCAGAGCTCGCAGCCGATGCACTTCTCCATGCCGTCCTCGTAGCGGTTGAGGACGTGACGGCCGTGGAAGCGGATGCCCTTCGGCCGCTTCTCCTGGGGGAAGCGCTCGGTGACCTTCGGGCGCCCGATCTGGCGCAGGGTGACCGCGAACCCGCTCAGCCAGCCCATCAGCGGATCTCCTCGAGGATCTCACCGCGGCGGGGCACCGAGGCGTAGAGGATCCCGCCCACCGCGAGGGCGGCGACGATCGCCGAGGGCAGCACGATCCACATCGACCAGCCCTCCTCCTTGGCCACGATCACCACACCGGAGATCATCACCCAGAGGAACGCGACCTCGATGAGGATCTTCCAGCCGAGCGCCATGAGCTGGTCGTAGCGCAGCCGTGGCAACGACGCCCGCAACCACACCGTGCCGAAGAGCAGCAGGATCACCTTGAACAGGAACCAGAACACCGGCATGATCCACGCGTTGAACCAACCGTTGGCGGGCAGGAAGCCGAGTCCGGGACCGTTCGGGCCGCCGAAGAACAACGTGACCGCGATCGCCGACATGGTGATGAGGTTCATGAACTCGGCGAGGTAGAAGATCGCGAACTTGATGCCGGTGTACTCGGTGAAGAACCCGCCGGTGAGCTCCTGCTCCGCTTCCACGAGGTCGAACGGTGGGTGGTTGGTCTCCGCCACCGCGGCGATCACGAAGATCACCAGCGCGACGATCGCCGGGAGCCAGTACCAGTCGCCGTTGAAGATCGACTTGACGCCGTGCCAGCCCTGCTGGATCACGATGCCGCGCGTCGAGAGCGTGTTCGCCTGCACGAGCACACCCACGATCGCGAGACCGAACGCCGCCTCGTAGCTCAGGAGCTGCGCCGACGCCCGCACCGAGCCGAGCAGTGGATACTTCGAGCCCGACGACCACCCGGCGAGCAGCACGCCATAGAGGCCGAGCCCGGACATCGCCAGCAGCCACAGGATCCCGAACGGGAGGTCGGCGAGCTGCAGGAACGTCCGGTGCCCCGCGATGGTCACCACTCCGCCGATGGGGACGATGCTGAACGCGAGGAACGCGGGGAGCACCGCCAGGTACGGCGCGACGCGGAAGATGCGGCGGTCAGCGGTGTTCGGCTCCGACTGCTCCTTGAAGAACAGCTTGATGCCGTCGGCCAGGCTCTGGAAGAGCCCGAACGGCCCCGCGCGGTCGGGCCCGATGCGGTTCTGCATCTTCGCGATGACCTTGCGGAGGAACCAGATGTAGAGGAGCACCGAGAGAAGCAACAGCACGAACACCGCGATCGTCTTGCCGATGACAATGAGCACGACCGTGGTGTCGAGGCCGTGCTCGAGGAGCGGGTCCGTCAACGCGAGCAGCGCGTTCACCGCGTCGTCTCCACCCGCAGCTCGGTGACGGGCGCGGTGATGTCGATCAGGTCGTTCGGGCCGACCGGGCCGCGCTGCGCGAACGGCATGAACGCGGTCCCGGGCGCGGTGGCGGCGTCGGCGAGCACCGGCACGGTGATCGTGCCCCGCGCGCTGGTGACGCGGACGTCGTCGCCCTCCGCGCTCACCCCGATGCGACCGAGGTCGCTCGGGTGGACGACGAGCGCGAACCCGGTCGCCAGCGCGGCCAACGACGGGCTCGACGACACGATGCGTCCGGCGTCGTAGAGGGTGCGGGCAGCCACGAGGCGGAGACTGTACGCGTCGGGCGGCGCCGGAGCAGGCGCCGTCGCGGCGCGGTCCCAGCGGTGCAGTGGGGGCCGTGCCGCGAGCAGGTCGGCCGCGGACTCCACTGCCGCATCCGACGCCGCGGCATCCTCGGGCGCGTCCGCCGAGACGAGCCCGGGCTTGATCGTCGTGTCGGAGCCGGTGCCGCTGGATTCGACGACGCCGGTACCGAGCGACGCGAGGTGCGACTCGTCGGCCGCGACCCCGGGCTTGATCGGCTCCCACGACCGTCCGGTCGTGACCCCGAGCACCTGTTGGAAGGTGATCTCGTCGGGGAAGTCCGCGATCGGGAGGACGGCGCCGTCGCGCGCGCGGAGGATGAGCTCGGCGTCGACCCCCGCGTGCGCCGGTGCGACCCTGGCGATCTCGTTCTGGACGTCCTCGACGGTGTCGAACCCGAAGTCGGTGCCCAGGCGCGCCGCGAGCTCCTGCGCGATCCGCCAGTCGTCCATGGTGAGGCCTTCGGGGGTGACGAGTCGCGCCTGGCGCATGACCCGCCCCTCGAGGTTGGTCATGGAGCCGACCTTCTCACCCCAAACCGTGGTGGGCAGGAACACGTCGGCCCCGGCCGAGGCGTCGGCCGCGAACGCGCCGATCGCGATCGTGAACCCGACCGCGTCGAGCCCGGCGCGCATGCGGATCCGGTCGGGGAAGTCCTCCTCGGGGTCGGCGCCCAGCAGCACGACGGTGTCGATCGAACCGGCGGCGGCGGCGGTGAGCACACCGGCGGCGTCGAGGCCGGGCCGCGCGGGAACGCTCCCCCACGCGTCGACGTAGTGCTCGCGCGCGGTGTCGAGCGTGACCCGGCCGGGCAGGAAGCCGGGGGTGAGACCGAGGTCGATCGCACCGCGCACGTTGCCGCGCCGGAGCGCGCTCAGGAACTTGACGTCGGGCAGCGCGGCCAGTGCCGCCGCGGCCTGCACCACCGACTCGGACGACTCGGCCAGCGACTGGCGGCCGAGCACGACCACGATGTCGCCGTCGCGACCGTCGAGGGCACTGACCGCCTTCTCGATCGAGCCACTTCCCGAGGCGGTACCGTCGCCCGCGAGCGCGCGTGCGAACTGCTCGGCCATCGCGCCGGCCTCGCCGGGCGCGTGGCGCAGGACCGCGGTGACGTCGCGCGTGAGCCCGCTCGCCCGCGGCGCGATCTCGATCACCGGTACGCCGAGGTCGACCGCGGCCCGGCGCACTCTGAGATGGAGGATCGGCAGCTCCTCGCGGAGGTCGGGGGCGACCAGCACGACGGCCCGGGCCGTGTCGAGGTCGGCGATGGTCGCGCCGGGAAGGCCGAGCACGACCTCGGCGGGGAGACCGTCGGCGAGCTGGGCGTCGACGTTGTCGGTGCCGAGCACGCCCTTCGCGAGCCGTGCCCACACGTACGCGTCCTCGTTGGTCCCGCGCGCACCGCCGAGGATCGCGATCGACGACGGGCCCTTGGCGTCGAGCGCCGCCCGCAGGCCGTCGGCCGCGACGTCGAGCGCCTCCGGCCAGGACACCTCGACGAGCTCCCCGTTCTTGCGGACCATCGGCGCCCGTACGCGCTCGTCGGAGTGCACCCACTCGTAGCCGTAGCGGCCCTTGTCGCACAGCCAGCCCTGGTTCACCGGCTCGGAGTCGACGCCGAGCAGCCGCACGATCCGGTTGGACGTGCTCTGCAACGCGCCGCGACACCCGACCGCGCACGTCTGACACGACGTCTCGACCGTCTGCAGGTCCCACGGCCGGGCGCGGAAGCGGTACGACGACGCGGTGAGCGCGCCCACCGGGCAGATCTGGACCGTGTTGCCGGAGAAGTACGACGTGAACGGCTCGTCGGGGTACGTGATGACCTGCGTGGACGCGCCGCGCTCACCGAAGTCGATGAGGGGGTCGCCGGCGATCTCGGCGGCGAAGCGCGTGCAGCGCCCGCACTGGATGCAGCGTTCTCGATCGAGGAGCACGAGATCGCTGATCGGGATCGGCTTGGCGAAGTGGCGCTTCTCCTCGACGAAGCGCGACTCGCCCGGCCCGAACGCAAGGGTCTGGTCCTGCAGCGGGCACTCGCCGCCGCGGTCGCACACCGGGCAGTCGAGCGGGTGGTTGATCAGCAGGAACTCGAGCACGCCGTCCTGCGTGGCCTTCACGTTGTCGGACTGCGTGTTCACGACCATGCCGTCGGCGATCGGCGTGGCGCACGAGATCTGCATGCCGCGCATGCCTTCGACCTCGACCAGGCACATGCGGCACATGCCCACCGGCTTCATGCGCTCGTGCCAGCAGAAGCGAGGGATGTACGTTCCGTGCTCCTGCGCGACCTTGATGAGGAGCTCCCCGCGCCGCGCCTGCACCTGCTTGCCGTCGATGGTGAGGGTCACGAGCTCGGGCCCGGGCGCGACGGGGATGACGTAGCGCTGCTCCGACGGCCACTGGCTCATCGGGACGGCGTCCGTGCTCATACCGCCGCCTCGACCGCGATGCCGGCCGCCGGTTCCGTGCCCGCGCGGACCGGGATTTCGCCCCGGGCCTCGGCGTCGCGCGTCATGCGTTCCTTGATCTCGTCGTACCAGTAGTTCCGCAGGCTCACCGCCGGCGACATCGTGCTCGGCCCGAGCTGGCAGATGGTCGTCATGCCCGGCGGCCACGAGAGCCCCGGCGCGAGGTTGTTGCCGAACCCGAGGATGAGGTCGAGGTCTTCGGGGCGCCCGTAGCCGTGCGCCATGCGGTAGAGCACCTTCTCGAGCCAGCCGGCGCCCTCGCGGCAGGGCGTGCACTTCCCGCACGATTCGTGGGCGAAGAACTTGGCGATGCGCCACGCCACCAGCAGCGGGTCGACGGTGTCGTCGTAGACCATGATCGCCCCGGAGCCGAGCATCGTCTTGAGCTCGCTCTGCACCGAGTCCATGTCGAGCGGCGCGTCGAGGTGCTCCTCGATCAACCACGGCGACGATGCGCCGCCGGGGATGAAGAAGCCGAGACCCTTGCCACCCTTGATCCCGCCCGCGAGGTCGTAGATCAGCTCGCGGAACGTCATGCCCAGCTCGACCTCGTAGTTGCCGGGGCGTTCGACGTTGCCCGAGACCGAGAAGATGCGGGTCCCGGTGGAGCGGTTGATGCCCATCGACGCGTACCACTCGCCCCCGCGATTGATGATGTGCGGGACGGTCGACATCGTCTCGACGTTGTTGACGATGGTGGGTGCCGCGTAGACGCCCTGCACCGCGGGGAACGGCGGCTTGATGCGCGGCATGGCGCGTTCGCCCTCGAGGCTCGAGAGCAGGCCGGTCTCGTCGCCGGCGATGTAGCACCCCGCGCCGCGGTGCAGCACGATCTCGAGATCGAACCCGGAGTCGAGGATGTTCGTGCCGACGAAGCCACGTTCGTACGCCTCGGCCAGTGCCTGCCCGAGACGCTCGGCGCCCAGGGCGAACTCGCCCCGCAGGTAGATGAAGGCGTGGTGGCACTGGATCGCGTACGACGTGATCACGATGCCCTCGATGAGCTGGTGCGGGTCGCGCTCCACCAGCATGTGGTCCTTGAACGTCGACGGCTCGCCCTCGTCGCCGTTCACCGCGAGGTAGCGCGGGAAGACCTCCTTCGGCAGGAACGACCACTTCTGGCCGGTGCCGAAGCCGGCGCCACCACGACCGCGGAGCCCCGACGTGGTGACCTCGGCGACGATGTCCGCGGGCGTCATGCCGAGCGCCTTGCGCAGCCCGTCGTACGCGCCGTTGCCGAGGGCGGCGTCGATGGTCCACGAGTCGTCGGGCCGCTCCTGCAGGAACTTCGTGATGATCCGGGTCTCCTCTACCACGGGTCGACTCCGTTCCGCCGTCCCGCGCTCCGCACACGGCTCCACTGCGTCTCGACTACCACGGGTCGACTCCGTTCCGCCGTCCCGCGCTCCGCACACCGCTCCACTGCGTCTCGGCTACCACAGCTCAGCTGCTCCGCACCGGTGACCCGGAGATCGTGCGGGCCACGCGCCGGCCCGCCTTGTACTCGTCGATCAGGCTCTCGGCACCCTCGCCGGTGAGCGGCCCGTGGAACTCGTAGTTCACCTGGAGGACGGGCGCGAGATCGCAGGCGGCGATGCACTCGACCTCCTCGACGGTGACCTCGCTGTCGGCGGCGTAGCGCCGCTGGAGATGCTCGAGGAGATCGGGGCCGCCGTTGACGAGACAGCTCACGTTGGTGCACACCGAGACCAGGAGCTTCCCGATCGGCTGGCGCTTGAACATCGTGTAGAAGGAGCAGGTCCCCAGCACGAGCGCCGGCGTGAGGTCGAGCAGGTCGGCGATCTCCTCGATGGCCTCCGGCGTGACGTAGCCCTCCTGGTCCTGCGCGAGGTGCAGCAACGGGAGGACGGCCGACTTCTTCACCGGGTAGCGGGCGATGGTCTCGCGCGCCAGGTCGAGGTTGGCAGCGGTGAACGGCACTAGCGGTCGACCTCCCCCATGATCGGATCGATGCTCGAGACGACCGCGACCGCGTCGGCGAACATCCCGCCGGGCACCATGGCGTCCATCGCCTGCAGGTTGTAGAACGACGGCCCGCGGATGTGCAGCCGGTACGGCTTCGCGGTGCCGTCGGACACGAGATAGCACCCGATCTCACCGCGTGGCGACTCGATGGCGACGTAGGTCTCGCCGGGAGGCACGCGGAAGCCCTCGGTGAAGAGCTTGAAGTGGTGGATGAGCGCTTCCATCGACTCGTCGATGCGCGCCCGCGGCGGCGGGGTGATCTTGCGGTCCTGCACGCGGTAGTCGCCCGGGGGCATGCGCTCCACGCACTGACGCACGATCTTGATCGACTCGAGGATCTCGTAGAGCCGGATCTGGTACCGGTCGAAGACGTCACCGTTCTGCGTGTAGATCACGTCGAAGTCGACGTCGTCGTACGCGAGGTACGGCTGGGCCTTGCGCAGATCCCACGCGAACCCGGTGGAGCGCAGGATCGGGCCGGTCACGTTCAGAGCCAGAGCCTGCTGGGTGTCGATCAGCCCCACGCCAACGGTGCGCTCGCGCCAGATCGGGTTCTCGCTCAGCAGCTTGTCGTACTCGGCCACGCCGCGCTCGACCGCGGTGCACAGCTCCAGCACGTCGTCCCTCCAGCCGTCGGGGAGGTCGGCCGCGACACCACCCGGGCGGATGAAGTTGTTGTTCATGCGCAGACCGGTGATGGTCTCGAGCAGCCGGAGCGTGAGCTCGCGCTCGCGCCAGCCGTAGATGATCATCGACACCGCGCCGAGGTCCAGGCCGTTCGTGGCCTGGAAGAGGAGATGCGACGCGATCCGGTTGAGCTCGACGAGCAGCATGCGGATCCAGGTGGCGCGCTCGGGCACCTCGACATCGAGGAGGCGCTCGGTCGCCATCGAGAACACCAGCTCGTTCGACAGCGGTGATGCGTAGTCCATCCGGGTCACGTTGGTGGACCCCTGGACGTACGTGAGCTCCTCACCGGTCTTCTCCATGCCGGTGTGCAGGTAGCCGACGATCGCCTTGGCCCGGAGGACGATCTCACCGTCGAGCTCCATCATGATCCGGAGCACCCCGTGCGTCGACGGGTGCTGCGGCCCAATGTTGAGGATCATGGTGTCGTCGATGTCTTCGACCTCGGGCCACTGCCCGCCGGTCAGCACCAGCTCCCGCGTCCGCGGGTCCATCGGCCGCAGCTGTTGGGCGCCCTCGTCGGTCTGCGCCTCGAGCCGGCGCTCCTCCGGGTCGTCCTCGATCTCGGGACGGTCGAGGGGGTCTTCGTCGACGACCTCGATGACCTCGTCCACGGAGTCCTTGGTCTGTTCGCTCATCGCGGGCCCGGATCTCCCTTGAAGGTGACGGGCACGCGCGCGGGTGCGTCGTCCTTGCGCAGCGGGAAGCCGTCCCAGTCGTCGGGCATGAGGATGCGGGTCAGGTCGGGGTGGTCGCTGAACTCGACGCCGAACATGTCGTAGACCTCGCGCTCGGCGAAGTTCAGACCCGGGTAGAGGTTGGTGAGGCTCGCGACGGTCGGGTCCTCGGCCGGCACCTCGGTGATCACGCGGATGCGACGGTTCCGCGGGTGGGAGAGGAAGTTGGCCACCACCTCGAACCGTTCGGTCGCGACGCCGACCGGTCCCGGACGCGAAGACGCGACGATCAGGTCGACCGCGGTGACGTCGACGCACTGCGTGAACTGCTCTTCGTCGCGCAGGAACGTCGCCACGTCGAGCCAGACGGCGCGGTCGACGTAGACCACCACCTGCCCGTGCGAGTCGGCGAAGATCGAGCCCGGGAACCGCTCGAGCACCGCGGCGGCCACCTCGTCGCTCGGCGGCGGCTCGAGTTCGTGATCTTCTTCACGAGGCTCGTCGTGGTCTTCGGCCATCTCGGCGCCGTGTCCTTCAGACCGGCGACGGCGCGCCGTCGCGCTGGTCGACCTGGATCCCGGCGCCCGCGCCCGTGGCCTCGCGGCGGCGGAAGATCTCGCCGTTCTGGATCTGCTCGTGCAGGGTCAGGATGCCGTGCATCAGCGTCTCGGGTCCCGGTGGGCATCCGGGCACGTACACGTCGACGGGCACGACCTGGTCGACACCCTGCACGATCGCGTAGTTGTTGAACATGCCGCCGGTGCTGGCGCAGACGCCCATCGAGATCACCCACTTGGGCTCGACCATCTGGTCGTAGACCTGCCGCAGCACCGGGGCCATCTTCTGGCTGACCCGGCCGGCCACGATCATGAGGTCGGCCTGGCGGGGACTGGCCCGGAAGATCTCCATGCCCCAGCGCGAGAGGTCGTAGTGCGCGGCGCCGGCGCCCATCATCTCGATCGCGCAGCAGGCCAGCCCGAACGTGGCGGGCCACACCGAGCTCTTGCGCGCCCAGTTGACGAGGTCCTCGACCCGGCCGGTGAGGAAGTTGTGGCTGACCGACTCGAGGCCCATCTACGCCGCCCTTCCCGGTTCGGTCGGCTCGGCGTCGTCGCCGCCCGCGGCGACCGCCGCCGGGTCGAGCCCGTCGCGCCCGGGTGCACCGACCGCGCGCAGCACCGTGGTACCGACGCGCGTCGCGACCTGCTTGACCGGTCCCCAGTCGAGCGCGCCGGTCGAGAGCAGGTAGGCGAAGGGCACCAGCAGCACGAGGAGGAACACGCCCATCACGATGAGCCCGTACGCGCCGAGACCGCGGAACACGGTGGTGAAGGGATAGAGGAAGATGATCTCGACGTCGAGCACGATGAACGCCATCGCGACCAGGTAGAACTTCACCGGGAAGCGCTCGGCGAGCTCGTACTCCGGCACGATGCCGCACTCGTACGGTGCTTCCTTCGCCGACGTCGGCCGCCGCGGCCCCAGCAGCTTCGAGGCGATGAACGACAGGAGCACGAACAGGACGACGAGCACGATCATGCACAGGATCGGCAGGTAGTCGCGCACGCCCGGCCACTCCTTCGTCACACGACAGGCGTTGGTTCGCGCGCAGGCTATCCGAACCGTGCCCGACGATGCCTGCTCGTCGGGGGCGCGGGGTCAGACGAGCTGCAGCGACTTCACCCGGTCGAATCGGTTCGCCACGTCGGGCCAGTTGACGATGTTCCAGAACGCCTCGACCCAGTCCTTCTTCACGTTCTTGTACTGCAGGTAGTAGGCGTGCTCCCACATGTCGAGCGCGAGCAGCGGCGGCCCACCCTGCCCGACGTTCCCCTGGTGGTCGTACACCTGCTCGACGATGAGGCGCCGGCCGAGCGGCTCCCACGAGAGCGCGGCCCAACCCGAGCCCTGGACGTTGTTCGCCGCCTCGCTCATCTGCGCGCGGACCGCCTCGTACGACCCGAAGCTCTCCTTCACCGCCGCCGCCAGCTCTCCCTCGGGCTGGCCACCACCGTCGGGCGACAGGTTGGTCCAGAGCAGCGAGTGGAGGACGTGGCCCGAGAGGTGGAACGCCATGTTCTTCTCGAGTTGGTTGATGGTGCCGAAATCGCCCGAATCTCGCGCCTGACCCAACTTCTCGAAGGTGGTGTTCGCACCGTCGACGTACGCCTTGTGATGCTTGTCGTGGTGCAGCTCGAGCACCTCGGCGGAGTAGTGCGGCTCGAGTGCCGAGTAGTCGTAGGGCAGTTCGGGCAGTTCGTACAGTGCCATCGGGTCCTCCTCAGGACGCGGCCAGCGCCGCGTTACGCCGAGCTCCGGCCCCCCTCTCGACGCTATGCGCTGATAACGTTCCCGGACCCCCGGGCTCGCAACCCATCTTCGATGACCCTGTTTCGCCGCGTCCTCCCCGTCCTCCTCATCCTGGGGTGCATCTGCGGTCCCGGCCTCGCCGCCGGCGCGACCACGGAGGACGATCTCGTGGCCGCGCGCCAGAAGCTCGAGGACGCCCGCAAGCAGGGCGACGAGCTGGCGGCCGCCTTCACCGCGGCGGACCACAAGCTCGAGACGACCCAGGCGACCATCGCCAAGCTCGAGGACTCGATCGCGGCGACGCAGGCGCACGCCGACGACCTCCGGGCCATCGCCCGCGAGCGGGCGGTCTTCGCGTACACGCACCCGAGCAACCAGCTCGAGGAGCTCGTCGACGCGAGCAACGCGGTGGAGGCGATCCGACGCAAGCAGCTGCTCGACCAGGCCAACCAGACCGACCACGACGTCGTGAAGAAGCTCGCCGGTGTGAACGACCTGTTGAAGAGCCAACGGTCGGATCTCGAGCAGCAGGAGCAACAACAGCAGGCACTCAGGGACACGCTCCACACCAAGCTGGCGGCGGTCCAGCAGCAACAGGCCGAGACCTCGCAGCTCGTGGGCCAGTTGCAGACGCGACTCGACACCGAGATCGCGATCGTCGCCTATGCCGACGCCACCCGGAAGGCGCAGCTCGAGGCAGAACGGGCCGCCCTCGTCGCGCAGCAGGCACCGGTGAGCGGCCAGGCGGGTCAGATCGTCGCCAACCCGGTCCCGGGCCCGTTCTCCTGCCCGGTGCTGGGCGCCTCGTACAGCGACGACTACGGCGGCCCGTCCGGCCATCCCGGCATCGACATGCTGGTGCCGATCGGCACCAAGGCGATGGCGGTGAAGGCGGGCACCGTGACCTTCGCACCGAACGAGGGGGCCGGTGGCAACGCCGCGTACCTGAACGCGGACGACGGCAACACCTACTACTACGCGCACTTCTCGGGGTATGTCGGCGGCCCTCGGGCCGTCGCCAAGGGTGAGGTCATCGGCCTCACCGGAATGACCGGGAACGCCACCGCGCCGCACCTCCACTTCGAGATCCGGCTCGGCGGCCCCAACGGCAACCGGACCGATCCGTATCCGACCCTCAAAGCCGCGGGCTGTTGAGCCGAAGCACCCTGTACGGCACGCGCTCCTCACCGCGCGGTCGCTGATACCTTGACCCGAGGAGGCTGACCGCATGAACGAAGCGACCGCGAGCCGGGTATCCCGGCGAGCAGCGAAGTGGGGGCCGAGCGCCCCGGAGCACGCGAGCGAACGCCCGCGGACCGGGTATCCCGGGACGCAGGGAGCGAGCCGTCGAGGGCGCGACGAGAGCGGGCAGAGATGAACGAAGCGACCGCGAGCCATGATCGGAGTGCCCGGGTCCTGGATCCGGAGTACCTGGTCGACCTGGAGTCGACCTCGATCGACGAGTTGCGGGCGAAGCATGCGGAGTGCCTCGAGCTCGAGACCGAGGTGTCGTACGTGCGCCGGCTCACGCAGGCCCGCATCGACATCCTCGACGCCGAGGTGCGGCGACGTTCGACGGGCGGGTCGCTCGAAGAGCTCATCGACCAGCTGCCGCAGATCCTGGCCGACGCCGGCCCACGGGGGAACCCCGCGTCGAGCCGCCTCCCGTTGCAGATGGCGCCCGAGCAGGACAGCGAGTGGGCGCCCGACCTCGAGCGCTTCGACGGGGTGCTGGCGAACCTGCCGACGCTCACCGACGCCGAGCTCGAGGACGCCCTGGCCGGGCTGCGGTCGCTCGAGCGCGAGGTGTCCGACCAGCGCCGCGAGCTGCACGGCGTGATCGACCGCATCGACCGCTCGCTTGCTGCCCAGCTGCGCTGACCCCACTCGCGCGCCGCGCCGGTAGGATCGGCGGCGCTATGCAACGGGTCGCCATGCTGAGCGTGCACACCTCGCCGCTCGCACAACCGGGCACCGGCGACGGTGGCGGGATGAACGTCTACATTCGCGCGCTCGGCTCCGCGCTGGCGCGCGCGGGCGTCGGCGTCGACGTGCTGACGCGCGCCGAGCACCCCGAGCAACCTCCGATCGTCGACGTCGAACCCGGGTTCCGGGTGCTGCACGTCCCGGTCGGTCCGTGCGCGCCGGTGCCGCTCCGCGACCTCCCCGACCTCGTCGGCGATTTCACCGACGCCGCGCACCGCGTGCTCGAACGCGCCGGTACCTACGAGGTGCTGCACGCGAACTACTGGGTCTCGGGTGCTGTCGGCCACCGGTTGAAGCACGAGCTCGACCTACCGCTCGTCGCGACCTTCCACACGCTCGATCGCGTGAAGGCGGAGGTCGGACTGGCCGACGCGGTGTCCCTGCGCCCACGCGTCGAGGCCGAGGTGGTGCGCTGCGCGGATCTCGTGGTCGCGTCGACGCACGACGAGCAGGACCAGCTCGAGCGGCACTACGGCGCCGACCCCGACCGGATCGAGATCATCACGCCCGGGGTCGACCACCAGGTGTTCTTTCCGGGGGACCGGGCCACCGCCCGCCGGCACGCCGGTCTCCCCGACGGGCCGCTCGTCCTGTTCGTCGGTCGACTGCAACCGCTGAAGGGCGCCGACCTCGCGGTGCGCGCGCTCGCGGGGCTCGAGCAACACCGGGCCACGCTCGTGATCGTCGGCGGCCCCAGCGGTCCCGACGGCGAGGCCGAGGTCGCGTCGCTGCACGCGCTCGTCGCCGACCTCGGGCTGGAGCGCCGCGTGCGGTTCGTCGCGCCGCTACCGCACGACCGGCTCGCCGACTACTACCGCGCCGCCGACGTGTGCGTCGTGCCGTCGCGTACCGAGTCGTTCGGTCTCGTCGCGTTGGAAGCTGCTGCGTGCGGCACACCGGTCGTCGCGGCCGACGTCGGCGGGCTGCGCTACCTCGTCGACCACGGCGTCACGGGATACCTCGTCGCCGACCGCGATCCCTCCGCCTACGCGGCGAACATCGATCGGGTGCTGCGCGACGACTCCGACCAGATGCGAGCCCAGGCGGTGGCGCGGTCGACGCGCTACCGCTGGAGCATCGCCGCCGCCCGCCTGCGTCGTCACTACGACGACCTCGCCGCGCGCACGCCGGTCAAGTGCAGCTAGAGCCGATCTCGGTCGATCAGGCGCACGAGCTCGTCGCCACGCACCTGGAGGGTCCGGTCGCGGCGGAGTCCTACGTCCAGGTGGTCGAGTACGACCCCGAGCTCCGGCGTTGGTACGTGCGCTTCACCTGCGAGGGCCGTGACGCCACGACCATCTACTTCGATCTCCACCAGCGGACGCTGCGCTACGAGGTGTACTTCCTGCCCCTCCCACCCGAGCACCACCTCGAGCTCTACGAGTTCCTGCTGCGGCGCAACCACACCATGTACGGGGCCCGCTTCTCGATCGGTCCCGACGGCGACATCTACCTGATCGGTCGCCTGGCGCTGGAGCACCTCTCCGTCGGCGAGCTCGATCGCATCATCGGGGTCCTCTACGAGCTCACCGAGCGGTGGTTCCAGCCGGTGGTGCAACTCGCGTACGGGCGGCGGGCGGCCGCGGTTGCATCAGACGACAAGTAGCGATAAGTTGTGCCAACCGGTCCCGACGGGGGCCGGCATGGTGTGAGCCCGAGGTGCAGGAGTGCCGTCCCGTTCGGGGAAGTGCGGGGTGGTGCGAGCGTTCCTCGGGCTCACCCGCGTCCGCCGGGCCCGGTGCGCTGGTACCCGGCGCGGGAATCCGACCACGGATACCCTGCCCGGATGCACCTGGCACTGCTCGGCGGCGGCCGCATGGGCGAGGCGCTGGCGGTCGGACTGGTCGAGGGCGGCTGGGAGCCGGACTCGCTGGCCATCGCCGAGATCGATGGTGATCGCCGGCACGTGCTCGAGGGCCGGCTGCCGGGCGTGCGGGTCGCCCCCACCCCGGCGTGGGCGGCGGCCGACGCCGAGGTGGTCGTGGTGGCGGTCAAGCCCGCGGACGCGGTCGACGTGCTCGAGAGCTGCCTCGAGGCCCTCCGCGAGGGTGCGCTCGTCCTGTCGGTTGCGGCCGGGATCACCCTGGCCACGCTCGAGGGGGCGGCACCGGGGCACCCCGTGGTGCGCGCCATGCCCAACACCGGCGCGCTCGTCGGCCGGGGCGCAGCCGCCATCGCCGCCGGCACCCTCGCCACCGAGCTCGACCTCGAGGTGTGCGAGCGGATCCTGGGCGGCGTCGGCACGGTGGTGCGCGTGCCCGAGGCACAGCTGGACGCGGTGACCGGGCTCTCGGGCTCGGGTCCCGCGTACCTCTTCCTGGTCGCCGAGGCGATGATCGAGGCGGGCGTACTGGTGGGACTCCCCCGCGCGACCAGCGATCAGCTGGTGCGCCAGACGTTGCTCGGCACCGCCGCGCTGCTCGATGATCCCGATGCCACCCCCGAGTCGCTCCGCGCCGCGGTGACCTCACCGGGCGGCACGACGGCGGCGGGCCTGGCGGCGCTCGAGGCGCACGGCGTGCGCGCCGCGTTCCTCGACGCGGTCGAGGCGGCGACGCGCCGATCCGGCGAACTGGGACGACCATGAGCCGCAAGCCGCGCTCGCGCCTGCCTCCGAAGCTGCCCGATCACACGAGCGACCGAGCCGAGCAGTCGCCGAAGCCGCCGAACCTGCGCGAGCTGCTCAAACAGGAGCATGTCGCCGGCCGGAGCACCCGCTTCGGGCGCGACGAGATCGTCGGCACGATGCGACGGCTCGCGCACGGCGCGCCGGCGACCCGTCTCGGTCTGCCTCCGTTCGACGCGCTCGAGAATCGCCACGTCGAGATCGCAATGGCCGAGATCTTCGGTTGGGTGGGCGACGGACCGCGCGCCCGAATCGCGCCGTCGCGCACCGTCGACGGCTTCACCGCCGCGTGCGAACGGATCCTGGAAGTCGCCACCGCGCGCGGGCGCATCGCATTCGCGACGACGCGGCCGGCGTCGCTCCTGCCGCTCTACCGTCGGCTGGTGGCGCGCGCCGGCGCGGCCGGCGCCGACGTGCTCGCCGCCGACGAGACGGGCGTGGTCGGATTGTCGGGCCGGCGCGTGCGCTGGATCGACAAGATCGCGGTGCTCACCGACGGGGCCGCCCTCCTCGGCGACGACAGCGTCGACGCGGCCAACGAGTGGCTCTTCACGCTCGCCCGTCCCGACCTCGTCGTGTGCGACCGCACGTACGCGGGCGTGGCCGTCGCCACCGGGCTCGAGGCGGTCGCGTTCGCCGACCTCGACGCGCTCGCCCTCGCCGTCGCCGCGTGGCAGGGCCGGTCCTTGCGGATCGTGCCCCTCGACGACCACCGACCGCCCCGGGCCTACGCCGGGCTCCTCGATCTGCTCGAGAACCTGGCCGCCGCCCCGAGGGACCCGTTCGGCCTGCGCACGGCGCCGGCGTCCACCGGCACGTAGCCCCTCTTTTGCAACACGAGCCGCAGGGGCCTACGCTCACCCCGCGGAGAAGCGGGGGAGACGGAAGGGGTGAGCCAGTGGCGCAGTCATTCGCCACGGCGCGGTTCCTGACAGTGCAGGAAGTCGCCGATCTCATGCGGGTGTCGACCATGACGGTCTATCGCATCATCAAGTCGGGCGAACTGCCCGCGGTGCGCGTCGGGCGGTCGTTCCGCGTGCGCGACGTCGACGTCGACACGTACCTCGGGTCCCGCTACACGCAAGCCGGCTGAACCGGCCAACGGAGGGGCGGCGCCCGACGGCGCTGAGGGTCACTGCGTGCTGATCGCGTTCGCGTCCGACTACGGCCTCACCGACGAGTTCGTCGGCGTGTGCAAGGCCGTGATGCTCGGACTCGCACCCGACGCGCGCATCCTCGACGTGAGTCACGAGATCCCCGCCCACGACGTGCGCGCCGGCGCGCTCCTGCTCGTGCGCGCGGTGCAGTACCTCCCCGACGACTGTGTCGTCATGGCGGTGGTGGACCCGGGCGTGGGCACCGCGCGACGACTCGTCGGCGTCGAGGTCGGCGGTGGTGTGCTCATCGGACCGGACAACGGCCTCCTCGCACCGGCGGTGGCGATGGCCGGCGGCGCCCGTTCCGTCGTCTCGCTCGACAACACCGAGTACCACCTGCCTTCACCCGGCCCGACCTTCGCGGGGCGCGACATCCTCGCACCCGCCGCCGGCCACCTCGCGGCCGGCGTGCAGCTCACCGAGCTCGGGAGTCCGGTGGACCCATCGGGGCTCGTCCCCGGACTGGTGTCGTTGCCCGAAGTGCGCGACGACGGCGCCATCGTCGGCGAGGTGTGGTGGGTCGACCGGTTCGGGAATTGTCAGCTCAACATCGATCCCGACGAGCTCCGCGCCGGTGGCGCGCAGCCGGGCGCGCGCGTCGAGGTGCAACTGTCCGGCGGGATCCGCGCCGCGCGCTGGGTGCACACCTATGCCGACGCCAAGCCGTCCGAGCTGGTGCTGGTGGTCGACTCGTACGGGCTGCTGGCACTCGCGTTCGACCGGGAGTCAGCCGCCACCACGCTCGGGTTGCACGCCGGCAGCGGCGTCACCCTGGTGGCGGAGGGCAGCGCGGTCGAGTTGATCCTCGGGAGCGACGAATGAGGCCGGGCACGACGATTGCCATCGTGGTCCTGCTCTTCCTGATCCTCGCGGCTGCAACCGCGCAGTTCGTCTTCAAGCTGGGGTTCTGACGACACGTCGCGACCGTCGCGCCACGCGAGCGCGAGCGCGGTTCCCACCGCGTCGCCGCCTCGATGCGGTTGCGAGCGATCGGGAGGGAGCGCAGCAACTCGCCCGAGAGCGAACGCCCGCACGTGAGCGAACGGCCGCACGTGAGCGAACGGCCGCGGAGCGGGTACCCCGCTCCGCAGAGAGCGAACCATCGAGCAGGCGGGTATCCCGCCTCGCAGTGAGCGAGCGAATGGAGAAGGGGCTCCCGGCTGCGAATGCAGGCGGGCTTGGGGCGGGCTGGGAGGCTTCGTGGACATCGGCGAACCGATCTCCACGCCACCTGCACTCGCACACCGGGAGCCATCGAGCTTCCCCCCGGGGGACGCTCGTGCACCCAGAATCGACGGAGCCCCGAGAAAGCTTGAGTTAAAAGCTCACTCTCCGTGGGATTTTGCCACTTCATGAAGCTCGTCCCGATCGGGATCGGGCGCGCGGGCCCGCACCCGGCCGCTGGCGAGGACGAATCCGGCGTACACCACGCTGATGCCCACGGCCAGGCTGAGCGCGAACGCCTCGTCGTGCCCGACCACGCCCTGGACCAGACCGCCGCTCGAGAGCACCAGCGTGCCCAGCGCGATCAAGGCGTTGGCGCCCGCGAGCCGCCCGTGGTCGGGCAGCTGCGGGTTCCGGGCGAAGCGCACCGCGGAGACCACTGCGCCGGCGAAGATCACCGTCGCGGCCACTCCGCTGCCCACCGCGGCCAGGATGCGCGGCAGCGCGCCGAACACGTCCTTCCCCACCGGGATGGCGGTGCCGTGCACCGTCTCCATCGGAGCGCTCAGCAGCACCCCGGCGGCGAAGCCGGTGAACAGCACGAGCCCCCACAGCACCCGCCGGGCGGTCCGCTCCCGGGCCAGCAGGTAGACCGTACCCATGGCCAACCAGGGGACGTTGACCACCGCCCCCAGGAGATAGAAGACCCGGAAGGTGCCGTTGTCCCAACCGGTCGAGGTGCCGGTGGCCAGGGCGGCCGACGCCAGCGCGAACATCGCCAGGGCGATGGCCCAGGCCCGGTGTTGAGGCTGGTGCCCGGCGGTGTAGCGGACCAGCATGGCCTGGGCGAACAGGGACGACACCACGACCGCGACGAAGGCCAACCCCACGACCACCCGTCGAGCGTATGGCACCCGGACACTTTGAGAAAACGTGCACAAAGTCGGTACGCTGGCCGATCGAGGCCCCTCGGCCTCGATCGCGCCGGCCGACGAGGAGGCTCCGATTCCCGACGTGCGCCGCATCCCGGAGGCGACCGTCGTACGCCTGCCGCTCTACTACCGGGCGCTGCTCGAGACCGCTGATCAGGAGATCGGGACGGTCTCCTCGGAGCGCCTGGCCGAGCTGGCGGGCGTCAACGCGGCCAAGGTGCGCAAGGACCTCTCCTACCTGGGCTCCTACGGCACCCGGGGCGTCGGGTACGACGTGGAGCACCTCCTGCACGAGATCTCCCGCGAGCTGGGCCTCACCCACGACTGGCCCGTCGCCATCGTGGGGGTCGGCAACCTCGGGCAGGCGCTGGCGAACTACCGAGGCTTCGGCGCCCGGGGGTACCGCATCGTGGCGGTGGTCGACGCCGACCCCGAGAAGGTCGGCCAGACCGTCGGGGAGCTCACCATCGAGTCGCTCGACGAGCTGCCCGACATCGCCCGCAGCCGCGGCGTGGCCATCGGCATCATCGCCACCCCCGCGCACGCGGCGCAGGAGGTGACCGACCGCCTGGTCGACGCCGGCGTCACGTCGATCCTGAACTTCGCGCCGACGGTCGTGACCGCGCCCGCCGGAGTGTCGCTGCGCAAGGTCGACCTGGCGATCGAGCTGCAGATCCTGTCCTTCTACCAGCAGCGGCGGGACTCGGCGCCGACGCGCTCGACCGAGTCGCGCAACGGCGAGACCGCCGCGCCCGCGGGGCGATGAGCGACGAGCCGCCGGCCGGCCGGCCGGCCATCACCGGGTATCCCGTCCAGCTCGTCGTCGCCGGCCGGCGCTGCGTCGTGGTGGGAGCCGGTCGCATCGGCGCCCGCAAGATCGCCGCCCTGCTCGAGGCCGGGGCCGACGTGCACGTGGTCGCGCCGAACGTCGGCGACGAGGTGCGCTCCTGGGCCGAGGCGGGACGGCTGGTCGTCTCCGAGCGGGAATTCGAGCCCGCCGACCTCGACGATGCCTGGCTCGCGACCACCGCCACCGGCGTGCCCGCGGTCGACCACGCGGTGTTCGAAGCGGGCGAAGCCCGGAGGGTCTGGGTGAACTCCGCCGACGACCCCGCGAACTGCTCGTTCATCCTCACGTCGGTGGTGCGCCGAGGTGACCTGGTGGTCACCATCGGCACCGGCGGGCGGAGCCCCGCCCTGGCCGCGTGGTTGCGAGGGCGGTTGGCTGAAGAGCTGGGGCCCGAGTACGCGACACTGTTGGACGTGTTGTCGGAAGCCAGGGAAGAGCTGCGGGCCGCCGGGCGTTCCAGTGAGGGCCCCGATTGGCAGTCAGCGATTGATTCCGGCATGCTCGACGCGATCCGCGCCGGGCGCGTGGACGAAGCCAAGGAGATCCTCCGGGCATGTCTCTGGTCGTAGTCGGCCTCAACCACCGCACGGTGCCGGTCGGCCTGCTCGAACGCATGGCGGTGGCCCCTGACGGGCTGCCCAAGGCGCTCCAGTCGCTGTCGGGGGCCGAGCACCTCGCCGAGGCCGTCCTGCTCTCGACGTGCAACCGCACCGAGATCTACGCCCACGCCACGCTCTTCCACCCGGCGATGCAGGAGGTGCGGGACTTCCTCGCCGACTCGTCGGGCGTCGACCCCGACGAATTCTCCGACCTGCTCTACACGTACCACGACGACGCGGCCGTCGCGCACCTCTTCGGGGTGGCGGCGGGCCTGGACTCGATGATCATCGGCGAGGGCGAGATCCTCGGCCAGGTGCGGGAGGCGTGGCACGCCGCCGAGCACGAGTCGGCCAGCGGACCGCTGCTCTCGCGCACCTTCCGCCACGCGGTGGAAGTGGGCAAGCGGGCCCGCACCGAGACCGCCATCGGCCGCCACGCGGTGTCGGTCTCGTCGGCGGCGGTCGCGCTCGCCACCAGCCGGCTCGGCTCGCTCGACGACCGACGGGTGCTCGTTCTCGGCGCCGGGACCATGGGCGAGGGCATGGCGCTCGCGCTCGCGGGGGCCGGCGTGCGCGAGATCGTCGTCGCCAACCGCACCGCGTCGCGCGCCGAGGAGCTGGCCACGCGCGTCGGTGGTCGCGCCATCACGCTCGACGAGGTCCCCGACGCCCTCATCGCCTGTGATGTCCTGCTCGCGTCCACCGGCGCGCAGGACCTCCTCGTGGAACGGAGCGCGATCGAAGCGGTCATGCAGACCCGCACCGGTCGGGCCCTGCTGGTCGTCGACATCGGCGTTCCCCGCAACATCGACCCGGGCGCGGGTGAGGTGTTCGGCGTGACCCTGCTCGACATCGACGACCTCCGCGCCTTCGGCGAGCAGTCGCTGGCGCAGCGCCGCCAGGAGATCGGGCACGTCCGCGAGATCATCGCCGAGGAGCTCGATCGCCACCGGATCGAGCGCACCGCCCGCCAGGCCGTCCCCATCATCACCTCGCTCCGCGCCCACGCCGACGACGTGCGCGCCGTCGAGCTGGAACGCCACCGCGCCAAGCTCGACGCACTCGACCCCGCGGCCCGTGAGACCGTCGAGCAGCTGACCCGCGGCATCGTCAACAAGCTCCTGCACGAGCCGACCGTCCGCATGAAGGACGCCGCGGGCAGCGCGCGCGGCGCGCTCTACGCCGACGCGCTCGTCGAGCTGTTCGGCCTCCCCGAACCCGACGCCGACGCCGACGACTGATGCCTCGCCCGCTCCGCGTGGCGACGCGGGGCAGCGAGCTGGCCCGCTGGCAGGCCAACCGGGTCGCGATGCTGCTCGGCGACGACGCCGAGCTCGTGATCGTCACGACGACCGGCGACGCGCGCACCGACGTGCCCATCCACGCGGTCGGTGGGACCGGCATCTTCGTGAAAGAGGTGCAGCAGGCCGTGCTCGAGGGCCGCGCCGACGTGGCCGTGCACTCGGCCAAGGACCTCCCGGCCACACCCGGTCCGGAGGGCATCGTCCTCGCCGCCGTCCCCGAGCGGGCCGATGCCCGCGACGTGCTGGTGGGTTCGACCTTCGACGCCCTGCCCGCCGGCGGGCGCGTCGCCACCGGGTCGGTGCGGCGCCGCGCGCAGCTCGCCGCCCTGCGACCCGACCTCACGTTCTCCGAGCTGCGCGGCAACATCCCCACCCGCCTCGACCGCGCCGGCGAGTTCGACGCCGTCGTGGTGGCCGCCGCCGCGCTCGTGCGCCTCGGCCGTGAGGACGCGGCCGCCGAGTACCTGGAGCCGTCGGTGATGCTGCCCCAGGTGGGACAGGGTGCGCTGGCGGTGGAGTGCCGCACCGACGACGCCGAGACCCGCGAGCGACTGCACGCGATCGACGACACACGCGCCCACGCCGCGGTCGGGGCCGAGCGCGCGTACCTCGCGCATCTCGGCGGAGGTTGCGACCTCCCGTGTGGCGCGTACGCGACCCTCGACGGCGCCGCGGTGGTCATCGAGGCGTTGCTGGCGGCGCCCGACGGCCACGTCGTGCTGCGCGCGAGCGCGCGTGACGCCAGCCCGGTGACCGCGGGCACGCGCGTCGCCACCGAGCTGCTGGAACGCGGCGGTCGCTCCCTCCTCGACGACTTCGACTTCGACGGCGAGGGTCCGGGTTGAGCGCGAGCGTGAGCGAGCGGGCGCGGTGACCGTCTACCTCGTCGGCGCCGGCCCCGGTGACCCGGGCCTGATCACGGTGCGCGGCGCCGAGCTGCTGCGGCGCGCCGACGTCGTGGTGTACGACCGCCTGGCGTCGCCCGCGCTTCTCGCCCTCGTGCCCGCCGGCGCCGAGCTGATCACCGCCGGGAAGGCGCCGGGCCAGGTCGACCTCACCCAGGAGCAGATCAACCAGGTCCTGGTCGACCGGGGGCGGACCAGGGGGTGCGTCGTCCGCCTCAAAGGTGGCGACCCGTTCGTGTTCGGGCGCGGCGGCGAGGAAGCCGAGGCGCTGGCCGCCGCCGGCATCGCCTTCGAGGTGGTGCCCGGCATCACCAGTGCCATCGGCGCGGCCGCGTATGCGGGGATCCCCGTGACCCACCGCGGGATCTCGACCCACTTCACGGTCGTCACCGGGCACGAGGACCCGGCCAAGGACCGCACCGACGTCGACTGGGAGGCGCTGGCCCGGGTCGGCGGCACCCTCGTGATCCTCATGGGGGCGGGGCACCTGGCGGTGATCGCCCAGCGTCTCATCGACGGCGGGCGCGCGCCCGACACGCCCGTGGCAGCGGTGCGCCACGGCACCCGGCTCGACCAGCACACCGTCCGGGCCACGCTCGCCACCGTCGCCGACGCCGGCGTGCAGCCGCCGAGCGCGATCGTCGTCGGCGACGTGGCCGCCCTCGACCTGTCGTGGTTCGAGGCGCGACCGCTGTTCGGCCGCTCGGTGGTGGTGACGCGGGCACGGGAGCAGGCGAGCGAGCTGCGGACCCGGCTCGAGGACCTGGGCGCCGAGGTGATCGAGCTCCCGGCCATCGCGATCTCGCCGATCGACTTCACCGTCCCCGCGCTCGACCCCTACGAATGGCTCGTGTTCACGTCGGTGAACGGTGTCCGTGCCTTCTTCGACCGCGGCCTCGCGCCGGCGAGGCTCGACGCCCGCGCGCTCGCGCGCCTCCGGGTCGCGGCGATCGGTCCCGGCACCGCACGCGAGCTCGCGACCCGGGGCATCGGCGTCGATCTCGTCCCCGAGCGCTTCGTCGCCGAGGCGCTGCTCGACGCGTTCCCCGCGCCCACCGCGACCGGGGCGCGGGTGCTGCTCGCGCGGGCCGAGCAGGCACGCGACGTGCTGCCGGACGGCCTCGCGGCGCGCGGGTACTCGGTGGAGGTGCTGCCGGTGTACCGCACGGTGCGGGCCGTGCCCGACGAGCGAGTCGTCGCCCGGGTCCGCGCCGGCGACGTCGACGCGCTGACGTTCACGTCGTCGTCGACGGTCGACAACTTCTGCGCGGTCGTCGATCTGCTCCCCGACCCGCAACCACTCGTCGTGTCGATCGGACCCGTGACCTCCAAGACCGCGGCCGACCGGGGCCTGCGGATCGACGCCGAAGCCGCCGACCACACCATCGACGGCCTGGTGCGCACCCTCCTCGCCGCGTTCGGCGCCACCGGCGCGCCGTAGCGCAGACGAACGGCACCAAAACGGCGGGCGGTACCATCCAAGGGTGACGTTCCCCGAACGGCGGATGCGCCGGTTGCGCCGCACCCCCGCGCTCCGGCGGCTGGTCGCCGAAGCCCGTCTCACCGTCGACGACCTGGTCGCGCCGCTGTTCGTGAAGGAGGGCCTCGACGCCCCCGAGCCCATCGTGTCGATGCCGGGCGTGGTCCAGCACACGCAGGAGAGCCTGCGGAAAGAGGTCCACGCGCTCGCCGATCTGGGTGTGCCGGCGGTGATCGTCTTCGGGGTGCCGACCACCAAGGACGCCCGGGGCTCCGGCGCCGACGACCCCGACGGCGTGGTCCAGGTGGCGTTGCGCAACCTACGGGACGAGGTCGGCGACGCGCTCGTGCTGATGGCCGACGACTGCCTGGACGAGTACACCGACCACGGCCACTGTGGCCTGCTCACAGAGGCCGGCGAGGTCGACAACGACTCGACCCTCGAGCGGTACGCGTCGATCGCGATCGCGCAGGCGAGCGCGGGTGCCGACGTGATCGCTCCCTCGGGGATGATGGACGGCCAGGTCGGCGCCATCCGGGGCGCGCTCGACGGATCCGGCCACCACGACACCGCCATCCTCGCCTACGCGGCGAAGTACGCCTCGGCGTTGTACGGCCCGTTCCGCGACGCCGCCGAGTGCGCGCCTCAATTCGGCGACCGGCGCGGCTACCAGATGGACCCGCCCAACGCGCGCGAAGCCCTCGACGAGACCGCGCTCGACGTCGCCGAGGGCGCCGACATGGTGATGGTGAAGCCGGCGCTGCCCTACCTCGACGTCGTACGGGCGCTGCGCGACGCGTTCGACGTCCCGGTCGCGGCGTACCACGTGAGCGGCGAGTACGCGATGTTGAAGGCGGCCGCCGACCATGCTTGGATCGACGGCGACGCCGCCGCGCTCGAGGTGCTCACGTCGATCAAGCGCGCGGGTGCCGACTTCGTGCTCACGTACTTCGCGCGCGACGTGGCCGAACGCCTCTCGTGAGCTCGCTGTTCACGCGCGCGCAGGCGCGCATCCCGGGCGGCGTCGACTCACCGGTCCGGTCGTTCGCGTCGGTGGGGGGCGAGCCGGTCTTCGTGGCCGCGGCCGAGGGCCCGTACCTCGTCGACACCGACGGCCGCCGCTACGTCGACTACGTCCAGTCGTGGGGCGCGTCGATCCTGGGCCACGCCCATCCGGCGGTGGTCGACGCGGTGCAACGGGCCGCCGCCGCCGGCACGTCGTACGGCACGCCCACCGAGCGCGAGGTCGAGCTCGCCGAAGCCATCGCCGCCCGCGTGCCGTCGGTCGACAAGGTGCGCCTGGTCTCGTCCGGCACCGAGGCCGCGATGACCGCGGTACGGCTGGCCCGGGGCGCCACCGGACGTCCGAAGATCCTCAAGTTCGCCGGCTGCTACCACGGCCACGTCGACGCGCTGCTGGTGTCCGCGGGGAGCGGTGTCGCCACTCTGGGGATCCCGGGCTCGGCCGGTGTCACCGAGGGCACGGTCGCCGACACCGTCGTCGTGCCCTACAACGACGAGGGCGCGCTCGACGAGGCCTTCGACCGCTACGGCGCGCAGCTGGCCGCGGCGATCGTGGAGCCGGTGGCCGCCAACATGGGCCTGGTGCCGCCCGCGGACGGCTTCCTGGCCGGGCTCCGACGGCGCTGCACCGACAGCGGTGCGCTGCTGATCTGCGACGAGGTCATCACGGGCTTCCGGCTCGGGCCCGCCGGCGCGCAGGGCCAGTACGACCTCACCCCCGATCTGTCGATGTTCGGCAAGGTCGTCGGCGGCGGCCTCCCCCTCGCCGCGCTCGGTGGCCGGGCCGACCTCATGGACCAGCTCGCGCCGCTCGGGCCCGTGTACCAGGCGGGGACCCTGAGCGGGAACCCGCTGGCGACCGCCGCCGGCCTCGCCGTCCTCGGCGAGCTCGACGACGACGCCTACGCCGTCCTCGATGCCCGGGCGACCCGCTTCGCCGACGGGCTGGCCAAGGCGCTCCCCGACGCGCAGGTGACGCAGGTGGCGACGCTCACCGGGATCTTCTTCTCCGCCGCCCCGGTCACCAACTACGAAGCAGCGCAGCGGGCCGACCACGAGGCGTACGCGCGCTTCTTCCACGCCATGCTCGACGCCGGCATCTTCCTCGCGCCCAGTGGCTACGAAACCCTCTTCGTCTCACTCGCGCACACCGACGACCTCATCGACCAGACGGTCGAGGCCGCCGCCGCTCACGACTGAGGCGTGTCCTCGTCCTGGGGCAGGCGGTTGCGACGGACGTGGTCCATGAAGAACAGCGAACCGGCGATGGCGGCGATCATCACGACCATCAGCACGAACGCGAGACCACCGGAGCCGTCGCCCTCCTTTCCCGCGTCGACGATCTGCTGAGCGCCCGCCGGCCCCGCCAGCGCGAGCAGCGCGCCGACGGTGACGAGCCCCAGTCCGACGAGTGCACGGATCCGTCGCAGCATGGTCACACCTTCGTCAGTTCGGAATCGTCCCGGGCCGGTACCGCCACCGGGCCGGCCTCGGCCTTCGCCCGCTCCATCTCGTCCTTCTCCCGCCAGTGCAGCGCCAGCAGCCCGAGCCCGAACAGGATCGCGGTGATCACGATCACGACGAACGGCGGGAGCCGGAGCGTGCCGTAGTCGTACTTCACCACCACGAACCCGCGCTGCGCGTCGGCGCCGCTCGCACATTCGGGCGGCAACGGGGGAAGGCCGAACGTCTGCGTCTGCGTGGCCGTCTTGCAGTACTCGACCACGGCGTACTTCGTCGAGTGGTTGAACTGGCCCTTCCAGAACTGCGGATTGCTCCCGCCGAGCGTGTAGGTCTGCAGGACCATGAACTGCGTGACGTCGTCGAACTTGGCGAAGCGGTTGTCGTTGGGCGTGACGGTCACCGTGGGCGTGGACTGCTTGGTGACCAGTGCCGCGTCGACCGCGGCCAGCACGTTGGACGCGTCGGTCTGGGAGGCCTTGTTCTCCTTCTTCGCGATGTCGCGCACCGCCTCCGTCTGCGCCTTGGTGATGTCGGGCACGTTCTCGATGACGCTCCACGACGCCACTCGGCCCTTCGGCGATTCGAGTGGCGAGGCGGTGGTGAGCCACAGGACGCTGAGGATCATCAGGAACCCCATGCGCGAGGTGAACGTCACCAGGAACCCGAGGCGGGCACCGAGGTTGGTGCCCAGCAGCAGGTAGATCGAACCGATGAAGAGCACGATCGCGGCGATCACGACGAGCACGCCGAGGATCGTCGGGTACCAGATGCTCGCGGTCACGAAGGAGTGTGCGAGGTTCAGGGACACGTCGTCTCCGCTCCTACAGCGTTCGCTCGTAGGCCATGATCGCTTCGATCTGCGCCTTGGTGAGGACGGCGCCGAAGTGGGGCATGCGTCCCGACGAGATGCCGCGGATCCCGTAGGCCTCGTTCACCGGGACACCGATGCTGATCCACTGCAACAGCTCGTCCTCACCGGTCGGCGGCGGGAATTGGTTGTTCACGTCACCACCGGTGAGGTTCGGGCCGTACGCGCCGCCGCCCATGATCCCGGGCGGGGGGTTGGCCTCCGGATTGCTCGGATCGAAGTACGACCACCCGCGTGTGTGGCAGCGGGCGCAGTTGTTCATGAACGAGATGGCCCCATCGGTGGGCGCCAGCGTGGTCGCCTGCCACTGCTGCGCGACCTGGAGGGTCTCCTGCTTCTCCTGCACCACCTTGTCGAGGGTGGCGCGCTGGCTGGCCGGAGCGGCGTCGCGCTCGGCGACGACGGCCACGAGGTCGGCCTGGGCGTCGGTGACCCACTTGGCCGCCGCAGCGCGCGTGGCGGGGGCCTGGAGCTGCTCACGCCCGACGCACGCGCCGCGAGCGGTACAGCTCTCCGTCTCCTTGGCGTCGACGGCCTGCGCCTTGTCCGAGGTGGTGACGAGGCTCTCGACGTAGTTCACGAGGTCCTGGATGCTCTGCGCCTGGAGCGCGCCCTTCCCGGACGCGACCCCCCAGGCAGGCATCGGTGTCCCCGGTCTGCCATAGGTGATGATCTGGGTCAATTGGGCGCGTGAATAGCGCAGCGGCGCGAGCTGGAGGTTGGGCGCCGCCCACGACACCTGCTGCGGGAGGCAATAGACCGGCGTCTGCTCGGTGGCGGCCGCGTTCGGGTCGCAGCGGGGATCGTCGCTCTTCACCACGAAGGTCGCGGAGCCGCCGCCACCGTCGACCCCGTGGCAGGTCGCGCACAGCAGCGACTTGGTGCTGTCGTACGCCTTCGACTGCGCGTTGGCGAACAGGGTCGCGCCGCGCTCGACCGACTGCTTGTGGAACCCGGTGGCCGCGGCCGTCTCGCGGAAGGGCTCCCAGATGAAGTAGCCCAACAGCGCCAGCACGACGATGACCAGCGCGATCAGCGAGACACCCAGCACGCGCTCGAGGTGCGCTCCCTCGAGCACGTCGTCGTCGAAGAACGGCGTGAGGTTCTCGGGCTTGGGCTCCGTGTTGTGCCGGAGCCGGAGGACGCGGAATGCGATGAAGCCGAGGACGCCGGCGAGCGCGGCGGCGTTGATCAGGATCAGGATGGTGCGGGAACTCATACGGGCTGGGCTCCAGGGCGCGCGGTCGTCGGTCGGTGGGCGTCAGACACAGAGCGGGCCTTCGGGGCTCTGGTTGATGGTGTTCGTGCCGATCGGCGGCCCGAGCACCAGGTTGCCGGTGTCGACGATGATGTTCCCGCCCGAGACCTCGAGCACGAAACGGTCGAGGCCGCGAGGCGCCGGCCCCCCGACCTTCTCACCGACCTTGTTGTACTTCGAGCCGTGGCACGGGCACTCGAACCACTGCGAGCTCTGACACCACGGCACGCGACAGCCGAGGTGCACGCACTTCTGGTAGAGCGCGACGAACCCGGCCTCCATCCCGGCGATGATCGGCGGGGTGTAGGCCGACACCTTCTTCGCCTTCGGGAGGTCGGCCTTCGGGTAGGCGACGATGTAGGTCTTGGCGGTGGCGTTGTAGAACGGCATCTTGTTGCCGATGGCGGTGTTGGCGTCGGCCACCGAGCCGACCGCGATCTTGCCGCCGAAGCCGGCGCTCGCGCTCGGCCAGAGGAAGGCGAGCACCGCGACGCCGAACGCGCCGAGGCCCAGACCGGAGCCGGCGAGGATCGCCCGGTTGAAGAACTGCCGCCGGGTGACGCCGATCTCGTCGAGGTCGACCGGCTCGTAGACCGCGGGCGTCGCCGCGGCGCGAGGCTCGGGCACCGCGGAGCCGCCCGACTCGATGGCGCGGCGGGCCTCGTCGGCCCGGGCCCGGCCCTCGTCGGTCGCCTCCGCCACCGACTCCTCGCCGGCGGGCGCGGCGGCGGACGCGACGGTCGAAGCGCCGGCGGCCTGGTCGCGGGCGCGGGTCTCGCGACTCAGCCGACCGGTGGTGGCCCGCGACCGAGCCGTCACCAGAAGACCGACCACGGCGAGCGCGATCACGGCGACGATGGCGATGGCGATCCACATGACGAGGTGCTCCTACAACTCGAAGAAGATGCCGTCCTTCCAGGGCAGGATGAAGTTGAAGCCGGGGCCCCGGAAGAACGAACCGAGAATGACGAGAACCGCCCACATCAGGACGAAGATCGTGAAGATCGCGATGGCGAACTTCCGATCGCTCGGCTTCGACGACGGGTTCTTGTCGATGAACGGCGCAAACATGAGCAGGATCAGTGCGACGCCCGGGATGAGCACACCCGCGATCTGCGGGTTGAACATCGTGAGCAGTTCCTGCAGCCCGAGGAAGTACCACGGTGCCTTCGACGGGTTGGGCGTCTTGTTGAAGTCGGCGAGGCCGAGCAGCGGCGCCTTTACCAATGCGGAGAAGATGAGTAGCCCCGCGGTGACGATCAGGATCGAGGCGAACTCGACCACCAGCAGGTGCGGCCAGGTGTGGACCTTGTCCTGCGCCTCGGCGCGGGTCTGCTGGATCGACCCCGACTTGACCACTGTGAGCAGCCGTTGGGTGTGACCGCCGGGACCGGTAGTGGTCGGTGCGGGGAGCGTGGCCGTGGCTGCGGCGGCGGCGCCGGTTCCGGCGGCCGCGACGTCACCACCGCCACCGCCGGCGGCGGCCCGGCGGCGCTTGGCCCGCTCGAGCAGGTGCGCCGGGATCTTGGTGCCGCTCTCGGTCGTGACGTCCTCGGCCGGCGCCGACGCCGCGGGTGCCTCGGCCGCAGCCTCGGCGGCGGGTGCGTCGGCCGGAGCTTCCGCAGCCGGCGCGTCGCTGCCCGGTGCCTCGGCCTCGCCGCCCTCTTCGCCGGGCACGGGGAGGCCGAGCGCCTTCCGGCGCTCCCTGCTCCGCTGGAGGAGATGTTCGGGGATGTCGACCACGGCTCAGCTCCCCTCTACAGCGGCCCGGACACGCCGCCGTCCTTCCGGACCCGCCAGAAGTGGACGGCCATGAAGATGACGATCACGAACGGCAACAGCAGCACATGGAGCACGTACCAGCGGAGCAGGGTCTCGTTGCTGATCTCCTTGGACCCGAGCAGCACGTACTTGACCGAGCTCCCGAACACCGGGGTGTAGCCCATCATGTTGGTGCCGACCGTCACCGCCCACAGCGCCAGCTGGTCCCACGGGAGCAGGTAGCCGGTGAAGGACAGCAGCAGGGTGAGCGTGAGCAGGATCACGCCGATCACCCAGTTGAACTCGCGCGGCGCCTTGTAGGCGCCGTGGTAGAAGACGCGGCTCATGTGCAGGAAGACGGTCAGCACCATGAGGTGCGCCGCCCATCGATGCATGTTGCGCACGATCGAACCGAACGTGACCGCGGTCTCGAGCGTCTGGACCGAGGGCCACGCGGCCGCGGCCGTCGGACGGTAGAAGAACATCAGGAAGATGCCGGTGACGGTGAGCAGGATGAACAGGAAGAAGGAGAGCCCGCCCAGGCAGAGCGTGTACGACACCTTCACCGCGTGCCGCTTCACCTTCACCGGGTGAAGGTGGTACAGCACGTTGTTCATGATCACGTAGGAGCGGTTGCGGGGGCTGTCGGTATAGCCCCGGCGGAACACCGAACCGGGCCGGAAGATCGCGGTCCACGCTTGCGAGCCGCGGACCTTCTCGTCGGTCTTCTCGAGCGCCTGGCCGACCTTCACCCCGAGGCCGCCGTGCCCGTTGCTCCCGTTGCTGCCGTTGCCGTTGGCCACGAACCTGTCTCCTCGAAACCTTGGCTCAGAACCGAACGCCGTACGAGTAACCGTGGCGGTTCGTACGGGTGTGGAGGTCGCCCTCGGCGATGTCGGGCTGCAGCTTGCCGAGGATGATCACTCCGGTGGGGCAGCGGTCGACGCACAGCGCGCACCGCGTGCAGATGTCTTCGTCGACGATGAACGCAACGTGGTCGCGCGGGTCCTCACCGGGCTGCTCGGTGTTGACCGCATCGCTGATCGCGCTCACCGACACCATGTGGATGCACTTCCACGGGCAGATGTCGACGCAGCCTTCGCAGAGGATGCACTCCGACTGGTCGATGTGCAGGAACTGCTTCGGCTTCACCGACGCGGTGAGGAACGACGGGTCGACCTCCTGCAGCTCGTAGTCGGTGGCGAAGTCGGGCATCGGCGGGTTGGCGTCGGTGCGGGCCATCAGGCGTCACCCCCGTTGGTGGACGCGCCCACCGAGACCGGCTCGGCCGGGCGCCGGCGCAACGGCCGGCCGAAGCGCGACTTCCGGGGGGTCGTCGCCTCCTCCTCCGGCTTCTCCTCGCCGCGCTTCTGCCAGGCCACGAAGAGCCCGGCATTCAGCCCGATGGCGATGCCGTAGATGACCACCACGATGATGTCGCGGATGTTGTGCTTGTCGAAGCTGAACGGCCAGTTCCACGGGAAGAACAGCATCTTCTGGTTGTTCCGGAAGACGAAGACCGTGGTGTCCCACTGCAGGTACTTATCGGAGAAGGTGATCCACTCGTGCGGGATGACCGCGTACGCGAGCGTCATCATCCCGAACACACCGACGGCGCCGGCGATGCACTCGGCCCAGGTCGCCGGGCGATCCGGCTTCGGGCGCCGCATGAGGACGAAGATGATGGCCAGCCCGATCAGGAACAGGACGATCGCCCAGATCAGCCGGCCTGCAGGCCGCATCCAAGGCAACCAGTCCGGGATCAAGTTGGGCATCGGGCCCGTGGTCCTTCGCGAGGCTACGACGTCGGCGGGAGCGCCGCTCGGTTTCCTATCACGCTATCTGAGGGAGGTGCTCATCGTGGTGTCGTGCCGATCAATGGGTGCACCAGGTGTTCGGCGCGCGACGATGCCCGGGTGAGGATCCGCCCGCGATCACAAGCGCACAAGCATGGATGAAGTGCGCGAACGCTGGGATGCCCTGGTGATCGGTGGCGGCCCCGCAGGGGCGGCGGCCGGATACTGGCTCGCCGACGCCGGGCACCGGGTCCTCGTGGTCGAGAAGAAGCGGTTCCCGCGGGAGAAGACGTGCGGCGACGGGCTCACGCCGCGCGCCGTCCGCCAGCTCCACGACATGGGCCTCGCGGGCAAGCTCTCGGGCTCGCTCCGCTACGACGGGCTGCGCTCGATCGCCCACGGCGTCACGCTCGAGCTCGAGTGGCCCCAACATCCCGACTTCCCCGACTTCGGGTACGTCGTGCGCCGGCGCGATCTCGACGAGATGGTGGCGGGCGCGGCGGCCGGCGCGGGGGCCACAGTGTGGACCGCGGCCGAGGCGGTCGAGCCGCTGGTCGAGGACGGCATGGTGCGGGGTGCGATCGTCCGTCGCGACGGTGCGACCGAACCGGTGCGCGCCCGGTACGTCGTGGTCGCCGACGGCGCGAACTCCCGCTTCGGGCGGTCGTTGGGCACCGCGCGCGACCGTGACTATCCGCTGGGGATGGCGGTGCGCGGCTACTTCACCAGCCCGTACCACGACGAGCCGTGGATCGAGAGCCACCTCGACCTGCGAGACCGCGACGGCAACCACCTGCCCGGGTACGGGTGGATCTTCCCGGTGGGCGACGGCACGGTGAACGTCGGCGTCGGCCTGTTGTCGACGTTCTCGGGATGGAAGTCGATCAACACCAGCGTGCTGATGGACGCGTTCGTCGAGACCGCGCCGGCGCGCTGGGGAATCTCGCCCGCGACCTCGTGCGGCGCGCCCACCGGCGGCAAGCTCCCGACCGGCGGATCGGTCACGCCGAACATCGGGCCGACGTGGCTCGTCGTCGGCGACGCCGCCGGCTCGGTCAACCCGTTCAACGGCGAGGGGATCTCCCTGGCGTACGAGACCGGGCGCATGGCCGCGGGCGCGGTCTCCGCCGCGCTCACCAGTGGGGACGGGCTCGCGCTCACCCGCTACCCGCAGGAGCTGGACGCGGCGTACGGCCTCTACTGGAAGGTGGCGCGGGCGTTCGTGCGGGCGATCGGCAACCCGGCGGTGATGCGCGAGCTCACCCGGGTCGGGATGCAGTCGCGCCCGTTGATGGAGTGGGTGCTGCGGATCATGGCCAACCTGCTCCGCCCCGACGAGCTCGGCCCCGCCGAGGCCGCCTACAAGATGGTCGCCGCCCTGGTCGCCGTCGCGCCCGACCCGAGCTGAGCTGAGCTGACGCGACGCGGCGGCGGAGACGAGCGGAGCGAGCGCAGCCGCTCGCCAGCGAGCGAACGGCCGCGAGCCGGGTATCCCGGCTCGCAGGGAGCGAGCGAATCAGCAGGTCCCGCCGCTGACGGGTGGGAGGACGGCGACCTCGTCGCCGTCGTGGAGGGGGGTGGCGTCGCCGTCGAGCGGTTCGTCGCCGTTGACCCAGACGCGTGCCCCGGCGAGGACGGCGGCGAACTCCGCGCCGTAGCCGGCGCGCAGGTCGTCGAGCAGCTGGCCGAGGGTGGCGGCGGCACGCTCGTCGTGCGCGCGGCCCGCGGCCTCCCGAGCCTGGGCGAACAGCCGGACCCGCACGCTCAGGGCGCGGACTCCTCGGTCTCGACGTTCGTGCGTGCGGTGGGGAATGCCTCGAGCCGCTCGGGGTCGATGGGCTCGCCGGTGACCTCGTCGACGCCGTAGGTGCCGTCGTCGACGCGGGCCAGTGCGGCCTGCAGCTCGGAGAGCTCGTTCTCGAGCTGCTCCAGGATCGAGAGATCCTTCTCCCGCTCGAACGTCTCGGTCGCGGTGTCCGCCGGGTGCTGGTCGTAGTCGGCGAGCTCGGAGATGTCCTCGTTCTCACCCACACCGAGCTCCGAGCGGAGCCCGCCGATCAGTCCCTCGACGCGCTGCTGCTCGGCGACGAGCCGTTCGCGGGCCTCCTCCGGTTCCATCCCACTCAGGGTAGTCAGCCACCTGCCAGGCGCAGCTCGAGCACCTCGGCCGCGTCGACGAGCAGTTGCTCGAGCTGGTCGAAGCGCTGGTGGGGGTCGTCGAGCTCGAGCAGGCGCTGGGCGTCGAGCGGTCCGATGGGCGCCACCGCGGCCGCCTCGAACGACGCCCGCACCGGGTCGTCGTCGAGCTGCGCGGAATCGACCGGCGCGGCGGGCTCGCCGAGCTCCGCGCTCATGGCCAGCACGCGACCGAGCAGCCGCTGCACGTCGCCGCGCCGGGTGGCGGCGCCGTCGCCGACGCGCTTGGGCTCGCCGATGACGTCGACTTCCGCGCGCGGGAACGGGTCGTCGTCGAGCCACTTCTTGATGCGAAGACGGTCGGTACCGATCGTGGCGAGCAGGTAGCGCCCGTCGGGCGTGCGCGCCGCCTCGACGATGCGCGCCACGGTGCCGACGTCGAAGCGCGAGTCGCCACCACCGACCTCGTAACCGCGCTCGATGAGCACGACGCCGAAACGACCATCGCCGCGCAGGCACGTCTCGACCAACGCGCGGTATCGCTCCTCGAAGATGTGCAACGGCAGCACCGCGTGCGGGAAAAGCACCGTGCCGAGCGGGAACATCGGCAGCGGTTTGGCCATCACCCCAAGCTATCGAGTGCGCCGCTCAATTTGCGCGCGCTCGGAGCCGCGCCGCGGCCGCGGCGGCCTTCTCGCCGCCCTCGCCGGGCAGGAGGCGCGCGAGCACGTCGAACTCACGCGCGGCCTCCGCGAACTGCCCGAGCCGCCCCAACAGCCCGGCGAGGTCGCCCCGTTGACTCAGCGTGATGTCCGGGATGCGGAGCCGTAGGCGGGTGACCCAGACGACCGCGTTCGGGTCGCGCTGCAGCAGCGTGTGCTGCAGGTTCCCGAGCATCCGCTCGACGATGGTGCGCGCACCGACCGGCATCAGGAACTGCGGCCGGAACCGGGCACCGTTGTACGTGGAGGCGAACAACTCGGCACAGCCCGCGAGGTCGAGCCGGACGCCCTCGTGGAAGGGGTCGAACCACACGCCGGCGCCGCCGCCGACGAGGAAGTGACCGGGCATGCCCACGCCGTGCAGCTCCAGCCCGGCGCGGCGACCGACCTCCAGCATGAGGACACTCAGCGTGATCGGGATGCCGAGGCGCCGGTCCAGCACGTCGTCGAGGTAGGAGTTGCGCGGATCGGCGTAGTCGGACTCGTTGCCGGTGAAGCCTTCGGTCACGAACAGCCACGACGCCAGCTCGTCGACCGACAGCCCTGCGGCCGACGCGGCGAGCGCGTCGAGCTGCTGGAGCCGGGTCTCGAGATCGAGGGCGGGGTGCGCGTGCGCGGCGATGAGGAGCGCGGCTTCGTCGAGGGGGATCTCGGGTTCCGGGCGCGCGAGCAACTCCGCGAAGCGATCGGTCAGGTCCAAGGTTCGACGGTAGCGCCCGCCCGGTAGGCTCGGAACCATGTCCGGCTCGACCGCCGATCCGTCCGTCGAGCGGGTGCGCGAGACCGTCGCCGCCCGCCTCAACGCCGTCGGGCAGCGACTCACCGCCAACCGTCAGTCACTGCTCGACACGCTCGTTGCCGCGCCGCGACCGCTCACCATTCCCGAGATCCTCGACGACCGGCCCGGGCTCGCGCAGAGCTCGGTGTACCGCAACCTCGTCGTGCTGGAGGACGCCGGGGTCGTGCACCGCGTCGTCGGCGCCGACGAGTTCGCGCGCTGGGAGCTGGCCGAGGATCTCGCCGGACACCACCACCACCTCATCTGCGCGTCGTGCGGGCGGGTGGAGGACGTCCCCGCGTCGGCGGGGCTCGAGCGTTCGGTCGCCGCCGCCGCGGCCGCGATCACGCGCAGCACCGGCTTCCGCACCCAGCACCACCGCCTCGACCTGGTCGGGGTGTGCGCAGCCTGCAACTGAGGACGCACACGCGGCGACGGAGCCGAGCGGAGCGAGCGCAGCCGCTCGCCCGGGAGCGAACGGCCGCGAGCCGGGTATCCCGGCTCGCAGTGAGCGACCCAGATGACGGGAGCGAACGGCCGCGAGCCGGGTATCCCGGCTCACAGTGAGCGACCCAGATGTTAGGGCGCGGAGCTGCTGGCGCCCGACGAGAGCGGGATCGACGTGCCCGCCTTCAACGCCGCGAGGTCGGCCTTGACCTGGTCGATCGACACCTCGCCGGTGGCGCGGGCGGCGACGGTGCCGTCGGGCTTCACCAGCACGAAGTAGGGATAGGCGCTCAGCCCGTAGGCGGTCGCAGCGGTGAACTGCGGGCTGTCCGCCATCACCGGGAACGGCCACTTCACGCGCTGGAGCCACGCCGACGGCGGGTAGTTGTTCTGCGCGGAGTCCGTGCCGGTGGCGACGGCGGTGACCTCGACCCCGTCGAAGACGCCCTGCTTCGCCAGGTCGACGAGCCTCGGGACCTCGGCCTGACAGTGCGGGCACCAGTGCGCGACGAACAGGACCATCTGCGGCTTCCCGGTCGGCTTCACCGCGACCGGTTTCCCGTTCACCACCGACACACCTTCCAGCGTGGGGATGGTCTTGCCGACGCCGGGGTCGGGCGACTTCGTGGCGTCGTAGCTCGGGAGCGGCGTGCCGTCGACCGTGACCGCGTGGGTCTCGAAGGAGGTCGCCTTGGCCGAGTCACCGCCGCCGGACGCCACCACCGCGACGATGATCGCGACGACCACCACGACCGCCAGGCCGCCCCACAACGCGAGGCGGTTGCGCCGTTGGCGGGCGGCAGCCGCGTCCGCGGCGCGCTTGCGTTGGGCGATCGCCTCCGCACGGCGCTGGGCCTTGGTGCTCACGCGGCCACCGTATCGGCCGGTTCCACCGGGTGGTACGCGCGGGATCCGACCACCGTGCAGAGCATCAGCACCCCGATGAGGAGGAAGCCGCTCATCGCCATCCAGGCCAGGGTGACGAAGCCCAGCTTCTCGAAGTACGGCGTGGTGCAGGGCACGGTGACGGAGCACGAGCTGCTCTCGGCGAACGCCGGCACCCGTTCGACCAACCAGTGGTACAGCGACAGCGGCGCGCCGATCACCACGAATACGAGCACCGTCTTCCAGGCCTGCAGGTCGCGTCGCAACCACGCGACGCCGAGCACGATGACGAGCGGGTACATCACGATGCGCTGGTACCAGCACAGCTCGCAGGGCACGAACCCCGCATGCTCGGAGTAGTACAGGCTCCCGAGCGTCGCCACGGTGGCGACGATCCAGGCGAGCAACACCGATTGCGGAGCCACCGCGGCCGCGAACGACACCACCGCGGCCCGCGCCCTCGGCGACACCAGCGCCGCGATCGCAGCCACGAGCGCGACGACCACCACCGCGTCGGCCACGAGCGTGAGGACGAGGAAGAAGTTGGTGGTGACCTTGACGCCGGGCACGTCAGCGCACGCTGAAGGGACTCACCAGCACAGCCTCGTCGGTCGGGCCGAGTTGCACACGGATGGTCATCTGCCACTTCCCGGAGTACGGGATGTCGTACAGCGGTGCGAAGTAGTGCCCGTTGCCGAGCTTCTGCAGCGGCACGGTGAACGGCGGGAGATCCTCACCGGGTCGCGTCAGCTGCACCGACATGTCGTCGATGGTCGCCGGGCCACCGCCGGTCGGGAGCGAGGTGAAGTGCATGTCGTTCGGTCCTGCGATTCCGGGCGCGATGTCGACGTACACCCACACCTGGCTCGATTTCAGGGTCAGTGAGACCGGCTGGGTCTCGACCGATCGGGCGGGCGCCGCGTTCACGAGCAGGGCGGTGATGGAGAGGATCACCGCCGCGATCACGACCTCGATCGCGACCGACCGTCGCAGCCGGTGCACCTCTTCTTCGTCGGTGGTGTCGTCGTCCCAACCGCCGTCGTAGCCGTCGTCGTCGAACCTTCTCGGCCGTTCCGGCACGGAGCCGGCCGTGCCACCGCCAGACGACACGCCCGCCCCGACCGGGACGGACTCCTCGACGAATTCGGCGTCGAGTTCGTCGTCGAGTTCGTCGTCGGACGGGTAGTCGCGGAACCGGCGGTTCACGATCTCGCGTGAGAACGCGGCCGCGACGATCAGCGCCGCGAACACGACCAGCTTGGCGATCAGGAGGCGTCCGTAGTCGGTGCTCTTGAGCGCGTCGATGCTCCCGACCTGCCGCCACGCCTGGTAACCGCCGGACACGATCAGGGCCACGACGGCACCGAGCGCCAGCGCCGAGTAACGGGGCAGCACCGCGCGCAGCTCGTCGGCGTCGCCCCTCGGGAGCACCGCGATGCACAGGACGACGAGTCCACCCAGCCAGCACGCCATCGCGGCGACGTGCACCATGTCGGCCGGGATCGCCAGGCCGGTCTGGATGCCGGTGCCCGCGTGACCCCCGAGGCCGGGCGTCACCGCGAGACCGAGGCCGACGAGGCCGGCGGCGACCATCCACCACGCGCGCACGGGGTGCTCGGCTGCCGGCCGGCGGTGCAGCAGCAGTCGCAGCAGCGGGAACGCGACCACGAGCAGCGCCAGTCGCAGCAGCGCGACCTTCCCGTAGCGGGTGTCGAGGACGTCGCGGAACACGGTCGGGTCGAACACCTTGCTCAGCGGCAGCCCGGCGGCGTACACGCCTTCGAGCGCGATGCCGAGCACGGTGGTGACCGCCACGCCGATCCAGCCGCCCCACACGACCCGGGCGGCGCGCCGGTCGTCACGACCGCGCGGCCACACCGCGACCAGGAAGACGACGCCTCCGATGAGGAGGGCCAGGGCGCCGAAGAGCACGGCCCGGTCGATCCCGTACACCACGCCGACGGTCTTGCTGCCACCCGTGCTCGCCAGGAGCGAGTCGGCGACCCCCTGCGCGCTCTTCTTGCTCAGCGTCGCCTTGCTGCCGACCTGGAACGTGAACGCGCCCTCGACCGGGTGGGAGTCGGCCGAGATGACCCGCCAGGTGACGACGTAGGTGCCGTCGTCGAGCTGGGGCAACGAGACCGCGACCTCGCTCTGCGTGCCGCCCGGATGCTCAGGTGATCCGGTGACGACGCGGGCGCGGTCGGACGAGAAGAGCCGGACGCCGCCGAGCGAGACCTCGACCGGCTCGTTGAAGCGCAGCTTCACCTGGCTGGGCGGCTTGTCGTACACGCCGCCGTTCTGCGGGTCGGTGGTGAGGAGGGTCGCGTGGGCCGACGCGGGCGCAGCCGCGACGACCACGAGCGCGACCACGAGCGCGCCCAGCGCCAGGAGTCGGCGGATCATGCGGTGAGCTGCACCGGTCGCGGCTCGGGGCGGCTGAGCAGCCACACGACGGCGAGGCCGACGAAGTCGAAGACGTGCTGCACCTCGCCCAACGCCGCGGTGTTCCCCGCCGCCACATCGAGCAGCGACGAGCCGACCAGGCACACCACCAGTGCGGTGACCACGGGGAGCAGCCCCGGGATGCGCGACGGCTTCCACGCCGCGTAGAGGAAGCCGACGCCGAGCGCGACGTCGAACGAGCCGATGTGCCGAGCGGTGTGGACCGGGAGCCCGGCGTCGGACCCGAAGATCAGTGGCGGGATGGCCACCGCGATCTGGGCCACCGCGATGGCGAGGAGGATCCAGCGCAGCGCGTGGTTGGTGTCGTCGGACCGGGCGGTCGCCGCCCGGTCGGCGGCGGCCCGCTCCGCGCCGATGGCGGCCAGGATCCCGGGCGTGAGGTCGGGGATCACGGGCGCGGGCGCGAGACGGACGGTGCGGTGCAGCACCTCGGCGTCGTGCGCGAACCGACGGCAGTCGGTGCAGTCGGCCAGGTGGGCATAGACCGCGGCGTCGTCCAGACCGGGGTCCTCGCCGTCGAGCCGGGCGGAGAACGCGTGGCGCATCTGCATACAGGTCATACGAGGTAGTCGACGCGGAGGATGGCGAGGTTCCCGCCAGTATCGTCGGTCGCCGTGGACGAGCTGACGCGGTTGTTCCTCGCCGCACGCGACGGAGACCGCACCGCGCTCCTCCCGGCGGTGCGGGGGGCCCAGGCCGACGTCTGGCGCCTGGCCCGCCACCTCGTCGGCCCCGACGAGGCCGACGACGTCACCCAGGACACCTTCGTGCGGGCGTGGCGGGCGCTCCCGGGCTACCGGGGTGAGTCGAGCGCCCGCACCTGGCTGCTCTCGATCGCCCGCCGGGCCTGCGCCGACGCCGTCCGGCGCAACGTGCGCCGGCGCCGACTGGTCGAGCAGGTCGCCGGTGGCGCGCGGACCGGTGCGACCGCCGACGGCAGCGTGGCCCACGCCCTCGGTGCGCTGGTCGACGACCTGCCGCGCGACCAGCGCGTCGCCTTCGTGCTCACCCAGATCGTCGGCTGCTCGTACGCGGAGGCGGCCGAGGTGTGCGGCGTCCCGGTCGGGACCATCCGCTCGCGGGTGGCGCGAGCCCGAGAGCAGCTGGTGGAAACGCTGCGGGTGTCGGAGACCGGGTGACCGCTCGGCGGGGCGTGCGGGCCGTCGCGACCGTCGCCGCGGTTGTCGGCGGCTTCCTCGTCGCGAGCGCGGCGCCGGCGGGCGCCCACGGGCTCGGCGGTCTCAAGCCCACCAACTACGAGACCGTGCTCCAGGGTGTGACCCCGCACGTCCGCGGGCTCGACCTGCGGATCACCGACCTCGGTACCAAGGTCGAGCTGACCAATCACGCCCGGACGGACGTCGTGGTCCTGGGCTACGCGGGCGAGCCCTACCTGCGCGTGGGGCCGGACGGTGTCTTCGAGAACCGCCGCTCGCCGGCGACGTACCTGAACCGGACGACCACCATCACCAGCAAGCCACCGGCGAGCGCCGATGCGTCGGCGCCTCCCGAATGGCGACGGGTCTCGAACGGGACGACCGCGCGCTGGCACGACCACCGCGCCCACTTCATGGGCACCGCCGACCCACCTGAGGTCGCGCGCGATCCCGGCACCCGGCACGTCGTCGACAACTTCCAGATCCCGCTGCGCGTCGGCAGCGAGGCGGTGGTCGCGCGCGGGCAGATCGTGTACCAACCACCGCCGTCGCCGTGGCCGTGGGTGATCGGCGCGGTGCTGCTCGCGGCGCTCGTCTTCGTCCTCGGCCGGACGCGGTCGTGGCGCACGGTGTTCACGGTGGTGCTCGCGCTGCTCACTATCGCCGAGATCGTGCACGTGATCGGGCTGTGGGGCGGCTCGAGCGCGTCGGGCGGCACGAAGCTGGGCGAGAGCGCCTACTCAATCGCGGGGATCCTCCTCGGTCTGGTCGGCCTTGGATGGATCTGGCGCAAGGGTGCGGAGTCGGCGGTCCCCCTCGTGCTCGTCGCGGCCATCTTCCTGTTCGTGGCCGGCGGCATGGCCGACGTCACCACGCTCGGGAAGTCACAGATCCCCAGCACGCTGCCCGCGGGGGTGGCGCGCCTCCTGGTCGCGGTGACGCTCGGGTTGGGCGCGGGCCTGGCCCTCGCCGCCGCGGTGCGGTTGCGGCCGACGACGCCGGTGGCCCCGGCACCCCGACCGCGCGCGCGCGTCACCAGTTGAGCTCGGCGCACCCCGCGTGGTCGTCGGGTTCCACCTGGATGGTGGCGTGGGCGATCTCGTGCTCGAGCAGCAGGACGCGGGCCTGGTCGAGCACGCCGTGCGCGTCGGTCCCGGGCCCGATCATCACATGTGCGCTGGCGACGTCCATCTCCGAGGTGAGGGTCCAGACGTGCAGGTCGTGCACGTCGACCACGCCCGGGAGCGCCAAGAGGTCACGACGGATCCCGTCGAGGTCGACGTGCGCGGGCGCGACCTGCAGCAGCACGCGCAACGCGCTCGCCGCCAACCGCCACGCGCGCGGGAGGATCCAGATCCCGATCACCGCGGCGACGATCGGGTCGATCGGCGTCCAGTCGGTGATCGCGATCACGAGCGCGGCGACGATCACGCCCACCGAGCCGGCGGCGTCGGCCATCGCGTCGACGTAGGCGCCGCGCACCGCGAGGCTGTCCTGCGCGCCGTCGCGCAGCATGAAGAACACGACGAGGTTCACCACCAGGCCCGCCACCGCGACCACGAGCATCGGCCCGGCCTCGACGCTGGTGCCGCCGTCGACCAGACGCAAGATCGCCTCCACCAGCACGTAGCCCGCCACCGCGAAGGTCAGCACCGCGTTCAGGAGCGACGCCAGGATCTCCAGCCGGAACAGGCCGAAGGTGCGGGAACCCTCGTGGGAGGCGCGGTTCGCCACCACGATGGAGCCGAGGGCGAGGGCGATGGCCACGCCGTCGGTGAGCATGTGGGCGGCGTCCGACAACAGGGCCAGGGAACCGGCCACGAACGCGGTGACCGCCTCCACCACCACGAAGGTCACGGTGAGCGCGAGCGCGACCCAGAGTCGCCCGACGTTGCGGGCGGCGGTGCGCCGCAGCGCGTCGCCGTGGTCGTGCCCGGCGTGCTGGGTCTGGGGGTGCCCGTGATCGTGGGCCATCCCGGCATTCTCGCTCTCCTAGGTGACCCCACCCGACCGAGCGGGCATAATGAGAATCATGCTCAATTCTCCCGACCCGGTCCCCGAGGGCGACGAGGCGGTCTCCACGACCGGTCCGGTCGTGCTGTCGGCGCGCGACGTCTCGTTCGCGTACGGGGCGGAGCTCGTCCTCGAGCGGGTGAGCCTGGAGGTGCGCGCCGGTGAGTTCGCCGCGCTCGCGGGTCCGAACGGCTCGGGAAAGTCGACGCTGCTGCGGATTCTGCTCGGGCTGCTGACACCACCCGCCGGCGCGGTGACCGTGTTCGGGACGTCACCGCACGACCTGCGCGACCGCTGGCGGGTGGGCTACGTGCCGCAGCGCCCGCGCATCGCCCCGGACCTGCCGGCGACCGTCGAGGAGGTGGTCGCCACCGGGCGCCTCGCCAAGCAGGGGTGGTGGCGTCGCCGCCGCAAGGCCGACCGCGACGCGGTCGACCACGCGCTGCAGGCGGTGGCGCTCACCGAGCACCGGCGCAAGCGACTCCACGAGCTGTCGGGTGGTCAGCAACAGCGGGCGCTGATCGCGCGCGCGCTCTCCGCCGACCCTGAGCTCCTCGTGCTCGACGAGCCCATCGCCGGTGTCGACGTCGAGTCGCAGCGGCTCTTCCGCGACTCGCTCGTGCACCTCGTGCAGGTGCACCACACCGCGGTGCTGCTGGTCTCGCACGAGCTCGGTGCGGTGGCCGAGGACCTCGACCATGTGATCGTGCTGAAGCGCCGGGTGCTGTTCGACGGCCCGCCGTCCGAGCTGTCGGCGACCGGCGTGAGCCTCGGCGTGCACCGCGACGACCTCCCGCTCTGGCTCGAGGAGCTCGTGTGACCCAGATGGTCCGTGACGGAATCGACGAAGCCTGATGTACGGCCTGCCGGGGATGCCGTGGGCGCTGCCCTGGCCGTTCGACCGCAGCTACATGCAGCTGGCGCTCATCGCCGGTGTCGTGGTCGGCGCGGCGGCGCCGCTCATCGGCGTGTTCATCGTGCAGAAGGGCCTGTCGCTCATGGGCGACGGCATCGGGCACGTCGCGGTGGCCGGCATCGGGGCCAGCCTCCTCTTCGGCACGTCACCCACGTGGACCGCGCTGGTCGTCGCCGTCATCGCCGCGCTCGTGATCGAGTTCCTCCGCGCCCGCGGCAGCGCGACCGGCGACCTCGCGCTGGCGTTGGTCTTCTACGGCGGCATCGCCGCGGGCGTGGTGCTGGCGAGCCGCTCGGCCACGAACACGAACCTGCAGCCGTACCTGTTCGGATCCATCCTCACCGCCACTGCCAACGACGTGTGGACGGTGATCGCGCTCGGGGCGGTGATCGTCGTCGCCATCGGGTTCACCGGACGGGCCCTGCTCGCGGTCGTGCTCGACGAGGATTCGGCGCGCGTGGCCGGCATCCCCGCGCGCGCACTCAACGCGATGCTCGCGGTGCTGACCGCGGTGACCGTGGTGATGGCGATGCGCATCGTCGGGGTCCTGCTCGTCGCCGCGCTCATGGTGCTCCCCGTCGCGACCAGCCGCCTGCTCGCCCGGTCGTTCCGTGGCACGCTCCTCGGCGCGGTCGCGGTCGGCGTGGTGTCCGCGGTCCTGGGCCTGTTCGCCGCCCGGCAGTGGGCGTTGGCCGCCGGCGGTGCCATCGTGCTGGTCGCGGCGGCGCTCTTCGCGCTGGCATCCATCGTCGCCGGCGCGCGGCGGGCCGGCGCGCAGGCCGATTCGCTGCTCGCCGGGCCCCACTGACCCGGGTCGTTCCCGCTCGGATGCCCGTTCGCGAACGTCGGTAACGTCGGCGCGATGGCGTACATCGTGACCCGCATCGAGGTCGGCGACTACGGCACCTGGAAGGCCCTCTTCGATCAGGACGTGCCCGGCGCCCGTCGCGACGCGCTCGGTCACCGGGTGCTGCGCAACGTCGACGACCCCAACGAGGTGTACATCCTCATCGAGTTCGCCACCCGTGAACAGGCGGTCGGAGCCGCGGCGCGGCTGGTCGAGTCGGGGGTGCTCGACCGCTTCCCCCACCATCACGGACCCACGGTCGTCGAGGCCGCGGAGTCCGTCGAGGGCCCCGGCTGACCGGGCCGGCCCCGAGCGGCCCTCGCTAGCCTGGCTCGCATGCCGACGCTGTTCACCCGCATCATCGACGGCGAGATCCCCGGCGTCTTCGTGTGGCGCGACGCGCAGTGCGTGGCGTTCCTGTCGATCAACCCGATGCACCCGGGCCACGCGCTGGTGGTGCCCCGCGCCGAGGTCGACCACTGGATCGACCTCGACCCCGAGCTCGCCGCGCACCTCTTCCAGGTCGCGCAGACCATCGGGCAGGCGCAGATGGCGGCCGTGTCGGCGCGCCGCATCGGCATGCTGATCGTGGGCGACGAGGTCCCCCACGTCCATCTCCACGTCGTGCCGTTCGACTCGGTGTCGGAGCTGTCGTTCGCGCACGCCGACCCGAACCCGCCCGAGGGCTCGCTCGAGGACGCCGCGGGGAAGATCCGCGCCGCCCTGCGCGACCTCGGGGCGGACGCCGTCGCGGAGTAGTGGATGGGCCGCCACGACGAGTGGGTGGCGCGTGACGCCGCGGTCGTGTGGCACGGCTTCACCCAGATGGATGCGTTCGCCGAGAACGCGCCCGTCGTCGTCGAACGGGGTGAAGGGCACGAGCTGATCGACGTCGACGGCCGCCGCTACCTCGACGCCATCTCCTCGCTGTGGGTCAACACCCTGGGCCACGCGGTGCCCGAGCTCGATGATGCCGTCCGCGAGCAGCTCGGGCGCGGCGCGCACTCGACCATGCTCGGCAACGGCAACGTCGCGGTGGTGGAGCTGGCCGAGGCGCTGGCGCGGGTCGTCCCGGTCGACGACCCGCACTTCCTCTTCGCGTCCGATGGCGCCGCCGCGGTCGAGCAGGCGTTGAAGATCGCGTTCCAGTACTGGGTGAACCGCGGGGCTGCCGGCCACACGCAGTTCCTCGCCTTCGGGGGCGCGTATCACGGCGACACCATCGGCGCGCTGTCGGTGGGCGACGCCGCCTTCGGCACCGACCTCTTCGATCCGCTGCGCTTCCCCGTGCTACGGGCGCCGCAGTTCGGCGACCCCGGTTGCTTCGACACCGCGGTCGCCATGGTCGAGGCCCACGCCCACGAGCTCGCGGCGGTGATCGTCGAGCCGCTCGTCCAGGGGGCGGCGGGCATGCTGCTCGCCGATCCCGACGGCCTGCGCGTCCTCGGACGGGCGTGCACGGAGCACGACGTCCTCCTCATCTGCGACGAGGTCGCCACTGGCTTCGGGCGCACCGGCACGCTGTTCGCCTCGGAGCAGTGCGACCTGCGACCCGATCTGCTCGTCGTGGGGAAGGGTCTCACCGCCGGCTACCTGCCCATGTCGGCGACGGTGACCCGGGGCTCGGTGTTCGATGCCTTCCTCGGTCCCGACCTCTCCGAGCGCACGCTGTACCACGGGCACTCCTACTCGGGGAACGCGCTGGCGGCCGCGGTGGCGCTCCGGCATCTCGAGCTGCTCGACGCGTGGTCGGTGCTCGACACCGTCCGCACCCGCTCCGACGAGCTGCACGCGCTGCTCGTCGACCGCGTCGCGCCACATCCCGCGGTCGCCGACGTGCGACTGTGCGGGCTCATGGGCGGTGTCGAGCTTGCACCGCCGCACGCGGGCATGCGGTGGGGCCGGCGGGTGTGCGCGGGCGCAATCGATCGCGGCGTGCTGCTGCGCCCAGTCGGCGACGTCGTGGTGCTGATGCCGCCGCTGACGGTGACGTCGGCCGAGCTGCACCGCATGGTGCAGGCGCTCACCGCGGCGCTCGACGAGGTCGTCGCATGACGACCGGGCTCGACGGTTGGAGCGAGTGGGCGGCCGGCGAAGCGGCGGCCATCGCCGACGCCGGGCAGTGGCGGGCACCCCGCGCGTTCGACCCGTCCGACCCGCAGGCGTTGGTGTCGTTCGCGTCGAACGACTACCTCGGGCTCATCGGGCACCCCGCGGTGCGCGCCGCCGCGCACGCGGCCATCGACCGCTGGGGCACCGGCGCCGGTGCGGCGCGCCTCATCGTCGGCTCCCGACCGGTGCACGACGAGCTCGAGACCGAGCTCGCGGCCTGGAAGGGGACCGAGGCCGCGGTCCTCTTCAGCACCGGCTTCGCCGCCAACCTCGGCGTGCTGAGCACCTTCGCCGGCCCCGACACCCTGGTGTGCTCCGACGAGCTCAACCACGCCTCGCTCATCGACGGGCGGCGGCTGTCGGGCGCGCCGCTCGCCGTCTACCGCCACGGTGACGCCGCCCACGTCGACGAGCTACTCCGCGCCCGGGCCACCCCGCGCGCCATCGTCGTGAGCGAGACCGTCTTCTCGATGGACGGCGACGTCGCGCCCGTCGACAAGCTGGCCGAGGTGTGCGCCCACCGCGGCGCCCTGCTCGTGCTCGACGAAGCGCACGCGGTGCTCGGCCCGTCGCTCGACGAGACCATCCTCGCGGGCACGGCGCACCTGCGGGTCGGGACCTTGTCGAAGACCCTGGCCGCGCTCGGCGGGTTCGTCGCCGGCCCGGCGAGGTTCACCGACCTGCTCGTGAACCGCGCCCGCACCTACATCTTCACCACCGCGTCGACACCCGCCGACACCGCCGCCGCGCTGGCCGCGTTGCGGGTGCTCCGCTCCCCCGAGGGCGACGAGTTGGTGGCCCGGTTGCGCGCCAACGTCAACCGCCTGCGGCCGGGGCACGGGTCGCCGATCGTGCCGTTCGTGTGCGGTACCGAGGGGCGCGCGCTGGCGGCGGCCGACGCCCTCGCCGAGCGGGGGCTGCTCGTGACCGCCATCCGGCCGCCGACGGTGCCGCCGGGCACGTCGCGGCTGCGGGTGGCGCTCTCGGCCGCCCACACCACCGACCAGGTCGACCGGTTGGCGACCGCGCTGGCCGAGCTCTTCCCGGACGGCCCATGACCCGACCGCGCCGGCTGGTGTTCGTCAGCGGCACGGCCACCGAGGTGGGAAAGACGTGGTGGACGGCGGCGACCGCGCGCGAGCTGCGGATGGCGGGCGCCCACGTCGCCGTCCGCAAGCCGGTGCAGTCGGGCGAGCCCGGGGCGGTGACCGACGCCGAGGTGCTCGCCGCCGCCACCGGCGAGGACCCGCACACCGTGTGCTCGCCCCACCGCACCTACCCCCTCGCCTGGGCGCCGCCCATGGCCGCGCGCGAGCTCGGTGAGCCCGGCTTCACCGCCGCCGACCTCGTCGGCGGGATCGTCTGGCCGGAGGGCGTCGAGGTCGGGCTGGTCGAGGGCGTCGGCGGCCCGCGCTCGCCCATCAGCGACGACGGCGACAACGTCGACCTCGCGCACCAGCTCGCGCCCGACGTCGTGGTGGTGGTCGGTGACGCCGGTCTGGGCACGATCAACGCCGTGCGCCTCTCGGTCGCCGCGTTCACCGGCTTCCCGGTGGTCGTCGCGCTCAACCGCTTCACCCCCGAGCCGTTGCCCGAACGGAACCGGGCCCATCTCGTCGAGCGTGACGGCCTCGACGTGGTGACCGAACCGCGCGTCCTCGCGGCGCGCCTCCGCCTACCGTCGTGAGATGAGCAGGCGCCGGCACGACCTCGCGGCCGCCCTCCTGGCGGTCACGGTGGTCGGGACCGCAGTCGTCCTCGTCAGCGGCTTCCGCGTCGCGTCACCCGAACGCGCTGCGGGCGTCGGCCTGACCAGCGTCGCCCTCGCCACGGTCGTGCTCGTCCCCGCGCTCCGGCGCGCGCTCACGATGCCGATGGTCCTCACCGCGACGCTCGTCCTTCTCACAATCGCGGTCGTCGCACCACCGGCAGAGTCGCACGATCTCTACTCGTACGCAATGGACGGCCGCATCGCCGCGCACTACGGCGACAGTCCCTACACGCACGCGCCGGCCGACTACCCGCACGACCCCATCCTCAGGGAGGTCGCCCGCGGGTGGCGGCACACGCCGTCGCTCTACGGTCCCGCGTTCACCGCGGCGTCGGCGGGCATCGCGTCGGTGGCCGGCACCGACCTCCTCGCCAACCGGCTGGGTTTCCAAC
>DATBBL010000403.1:0-3871 GCA_036271015.1 Acidimicrobiia bacterium | reverse complement strand
CGTCGCCGGCGCGAATCCCGGCTTGGGCGGCGGGTCCACCCGGCACGGTCTGGTCGACGCGGAAACCGTGGCGTTGACCGGCGTGCTCCGCATCTCGGGGCGGCAACGGATGCGGCGCGCCCGCCATCCCCAGGTAGGCGCGCCGGAACTTGCCGTGGTTCATGAGCTCGCCGATGATCTGGCGGGAGTTGGCGTCGATGGGTACGGCAAGGCCGAGGCCCACCCCCGCCACCGCGGTGTTGATCCCGATGACCTCGGCGCGGCTGTTCGCCAGTGCCCCACCCGAATTTCCGGGGTTCAACGCGGCGTCGGTCTGGATGACGTTGTCGATGACGCGCGTCGTGGTGCCGGAACGGGTGGGCAGCGAGCGACCGAGCCCGGAGACCACACCCGCGGTGACCGAGCCGTGCAGGCCGAGCGGACTGCCGACCGCGACGACGAGTTGTCCGACGCGCAGGTCGTCGGCGTCACCGAGATGTGCCGGGGAAAGGCCCGTGGTCGCGACCCGCACGACGGCCAGGTCGGACAACGGGTCGGCCCCCACGACCTCGAAACGCGATTCGGTGCCGTCGGAGAAGGTCGCGAGGCCGGTCTTGTGCCCGGCGACGACGTGGGCGGACGTCAGGAGGAAGCCGTCGGGCGTCACGATCACCGCGCTGCCACCGCCGGCGCGACGGCCGTCACGGAGCTGGAGGCTGGCGACCGATCCGAGCAGCTCGGCGGCCACCCGCGTCACCGTCGACGAGTACGCGTCGAGCAGTTCGTCGTCGCCGGCGAGCGTCTGGGGCTCTTGCAATGCCTGCATGTCTCCACCTCCTGGGTGATTACATGCTTACACCCTCCGAGGGTGAGATATTCCCCCGTCGCGTACCCCCAGCCTCGGTCAGGTGCCGCGCTGGGCGGCGAGCGGCGCGAGGTCGGCCAGCCCGTTCACCGGCGCCTGCACCTTGACCGCAGACCGCTTGCGGCCGAAGAACGTTGCCGCGGCGCCGGCGATGAGGGTCACAAAGCCGATGATGGCCAGGTACAGGGTGCCCGGACCCGCGCCCGTGAACGCCAGGACGTCGGCGCCGTGCACGCCGGCAACCGCCGGACCGCTCGCGCTCACGCTCCCGGCGGTGCTGACGGCGACGCCGGCGACACCCACGCCCGGATCAGGTGAGACGAAACTCATGAGGGATCTCCTTCGTGTCTGGTTGTGCGGTGGTCAGGCGAAGCGCTTCGGAGAGGTCCAGGCGCACCGTTCCACGCGAGGCTCTCTGATGGTCTTGAAGAACGCGTGGACGAAGTTCACGCGCTGGAGCCAATCGACGGCGATGAGCGCAGGGGCCATGAGCACGAGGCGCCAGCGTCGCAGTGCGATGGCGCCGATCACCGCCCAGAGCACGTAGCCGCCCAGGTACATGAGCCCGGCGCGCACGGGGCTCCCGGCCAGCACGAAGGTCATGACGAGCATCACCGGGAGGGCCAGGACGTACACGATCCAGTCGAAGATGAGCCCCAGGTACGTGATGTCGAAGAGCGTCGCCTTGCGGCCGATCTTGTGCCCGTGGATCCCCTGCATGGTGCCCCAGAGCCAACGCAGGTTCTGCCGGTACCAGTCCGCGCCGGTCGTGGGGTCCTGGATCAACGCACGCGCCTTGGGCGCGTATGCGATCCGCCCGAGCTTGCGCCGGTGGGTCTCGAGCGTCCAGTAGGTGTCGTCGACGATGTAGGGAGTGTTCTCGCTGACGACCTGGGCGAGAAGCGACGTGCGGTAGAGCGAGTTCGATCCCGAGATGCACGTCATCACGTTCAGCGCGGACTGCCCGCGCCGGATGAACAACTGGTACTTCCAGTAGGAGAACGCACGGGCGGCGACCCACGGGTTCCACCGCACCTGATGCGTCCAGTCCGACACCGTCTTCCCGACCACGATGGCGACGCCGGCGCGCATGCTGAGCAGGCCGTGCCGAATGAAGCCGGGCTCGATCCGGGTGTCGTCGTCAATCACCGCGACGGTCTCGAACCGGGACTCGATGTCGAAGTGGGCGAACGCGCGTGCGATCGCGGCCGGCTTCCCCACGTTCTCGTCGAGCTCGAGGACCTCGGCACCCGCCGTGCGCGCCACCTCGGCGGTGGCGTCGGTGCTGCCGTCGGAGACCACGAACACCGGTGCCTGCGTACGAGCCTGCGCCACCGCCGTGGCGATCTGCCCCTGACCGTTCCGGGACGCGATCAGCACGCACGCGGGACGTCGCGTGGCTGTTCCCGAATCTCCGCCCATCATCCTGTTCCGTCTCCGTGGCCCGCAGGCCAACCGATCGGCAGGATGGGCCGGTCTCACCACTCGCTCGCCCCGGCCTTGGTGACCGCCTTCACGGTCGGGGGTCTTCGCGTTCCCGGTCCTGCAACACTACGTTGAGTAACTGTACGAGTACGGAGAGTAGCACATCCCAGGCGGTGTTACTACTCTCCGCGTTCATTTCCGCCCGCTGGTGTGACCGATGCCACGGAGCGCAGCAGGGGCGCCGCATCGAGCGCGCCGGCGGAATCACTCACCCTCGACCCGGTGAGCTCCTCCGAGTCGACTCGCTCGACGGATGGGCACCGCGACTCAGCACCGGGCTGCCGAGACGGTGGTCCCGACCCCGAGGCAGTAGGACCGCAGGTGCAGGGCGAAGTCGACCGGTCCCGCGCCGTACGGGTCCGCGTCGTCCGGTCCGTACTCCATGCCGAACGCGATCGTGTCGAGCCAGTAGGTGGTGGCGAAGTTGCTCCAGCCGTACCTGTTCTCGAGCAGCGAGCCGACGCCGGCCAGGGCGGAGCTGAGGTCGACGGTGATCGCGCCGTGCTTGACGGTGCGCGCTGCATCGAGGACGATCCACACCGTCCCGCCCCATGGTGCGGTGTGTCCGCTTCCGTACACGTTGTTGACGTAGACCGACCACGCGCCCGTGCCCGAGTGGACGTCGCCGTCCACCGCGAACGGTACGGACGCCGCGCCGACCTTGAGGCTGTCGGGCAGGAGGGAGCGGGCGTCGTGGTCCGTCCACACCATGACCTCGAGGGTTCCGTCGGTCTGGCACGGCGCCTTGGTGCCCGAGGCGCTGAGCCAGAGGTCGTACGCGACGTCGTAGGTCACCTGTGACGTCCGTGTCGCATACGTCGTGGTGCCCGTCAGGCTGGAGGGGATGGAGGCGACCTTGGTGGGGAGTGACAGCACGGCCGCCGGTGGCGGCGACGTCTCCGCGTTGCACTGGTCGATCCCGTACAACACGCTCGGGTATCCACGCACCCACGTGTTCGCCTGCGGCGAGATGCAACTCGGTTCCGTGCACGGTGGAGCGCTGGTCAGGTCTCCCTTGACCTCGAGGCCGCCCCTCGAGTTGACCGACATGGCCACCGAGCCGGCGTCCGGCGAGCCGCCGAGGTTCCACTCGTTGCCCGCGAGCTGCGCACTCCCGAGCTCGGGACCCGCGGCCTCACAGCCGGTCGGAGCGTGCGGGCCGACCCGGCACGCCGACGTCCAGTTCCAGGCCGTGGTGGTCGTCGTCCCGGCACGGGGCAGGAGTGACACCCGGTCGCCGACTTCGTCGCTCGATCCGCACGCGACCAGCGCCGCGGCCACGACCACGATGCCGAGCAGCGCCGCCACCGCCCGGCCGGGCCGGCGGCGGCCGGTCACCCCGTAACCGGAAGGCCTGACCCTCATGACGCCGGCGCGCGCGTCGCCGTCGCCCTCGACCGGTGGGCGGCCGCGTACGCCTGCGTGAATTGCGGGGCGAAGAGGGTGTCGAGCGACGCCGCCTTCTTGGCGAGGCCCGAGTCCACGATGAACGGGTTGATCAACCCCGCCGTGTACTGGAGCGACGTCACCGTGTCACCGGGC
>DATBBL010000402.1:0-39654 GCA_036271015.1 Acidimicrobiia bacterium | reverse complement strand
CAGCGGGTCGGCGTGTGGTGACGTCCCGGCCCGGAGCATGTCGGTGAGGCTGCAGTTCGACGCCAGTGCCTGCACGGGATCGCGGTGCGTCACCACGAACTTCGCCTCGGGGTGCACGGTGGCGATGGCGTCGAGCGCGAGCAGGTGGCACGGCCACTTCAACGCCCAGCGCTGCTCCGGCGCGCCCTGCTGCAGGAGGCGCAGTACGCGCGCGTGGTACTCGTACGCCTCACGCAGGTCGGCCTGGTGGAGCAGGTACTCGAGGTAGCCGAACACCGACATCGTCCAGAGCAGGCCCGGGTTCACGAACGTCTGGTCGAGGATGGCCAGGCACTCTTGTGGTCCGTCGACGTCCGTGAGGTGGAACGCGTCGATCTTCCCGCCGGTCAGCTCCCGCATCAGCCGCGCGTTCTCGACGCTCGCCGCGTGGCGTCCCGATGCCGACTCGGGGAAGAGCGCAGGCGGCGGCGACGGCCGCTCGCCCTCCCACGTGCGCAGCATGCGCAGGCGCGGATCCTGGTCGAACAGGTACTGGAAGTAGGTGGTACCCGAGCGGGGGAGCCCGGTGAGGAAGATGGGTGCCGGCAACGGCGACCCGTCGACCTCGGGGTGCTCGGCGACGTAGGCGTCGACCTCGATGCGGTTGCGCAGCGCCGGCACCAGCTGGAAGAGGATCCCCCGTAGGCCGTCGTCGGTCAGCGCGGCTTCCTCGTTCACGCTCTCGACGACCGCGGTGAGGTTCTCGAGGAAGTGCTGCGGCGCGGCATCGGTGACATCGGTGAGCGCCGACGCGCGCTCGACTACCTCGTCGATGCTGGTGGTCGCCATCACTCGAAGACCGCCAGGGCGCGCATCTCGACGCTGGCACGCGTGGGCACTCCGGGTGGGCATGTGGGATCTGTGAACGCGGTGTGCGCCACGCGGACGGCACCCGTAGGGTCGCTGTCGCCCGACTTGAACACGATCACCTCGTCGATGGTCATGTCGGGGAAGTAGTACCAACGGTGCGCAGGGTTGTGCACGTAGCTCATCGTGTCGTGAACGATGTCGCCCTGGAGCTCCTCGGTGATGGCCGTGACCGTCACCTCGTCGGTCGCGCTCACCGAGCGCGCGTCACACACGGCCAGCGGGAAGTCCTGCGGCGGTGGTGTGATCGCGCGCCAAACGTTGTACATCGCCCAGCGCCGGTAGGCGGTGAGGTCGAAGTCATCGACGAAGATGTCGAACAGGTTGGCCAGCTCCAGCGCAGACGCGTCGGTGTTGTCCGCGTGCGGATAGCGCGCGGGCTTGGCGTTCTTCAACGCAGCCAGCTGGTCGACCGCCGATTCGCCGTAGCGCTTCTTGCCGCCTCCCAGCATGATCATGCGCGCCGCACCGGTGAGCTCGGTGAGCATCGCGGACGTCTCCTCGATGTACTGCGCGTCGACCGCAGGATCGACCTGTAACTGGTGGAAGTCCGCGACGGCGCTCGGGAAGCGCACGAACTGGAAGCCCTCGCGCTCGAGGTCGGTCTCCAGGCCCCGCGCGCTCGTGATCGTCATCGGTCGCCCGGGGAGCGTCACCATCGTGTTGCGCTCCTCGGCCTCGGTCACGTACTCGAGGACGGCATCACCCGCGGGAGGTGGGTTGCGGATGTAGTTGATCTCGGCTTCCACTTGCGTCGTCGTCACGGCCGGAACCTTACACTTCCGATTGTCTCTGTAAAGCCCGCCTCCGAGGCCCGGCCTCCCGCTGCCAATGTCGCCGGGGCTCGCTCCCTGAGTCGCTACCGCGTCAGATGGGCGCGCACGAACCGCGCGACCTCCCGGGCGAGCTCGTCGTCTTCGGGCGCACCGAAGAAGCCGCCGTGCGGCATCGCTTCGAACACGTGGAGCTCGGCGTCGACCCCGGCGGACCGCATCGCACGGTGCAGGCGGACCGCATTCGACAGGAAGAGGTCGCGGCTGCCCGCCTGGAGCATCGTCGGAGGGAACCCGGTGAAGTCGCCGAACAGCGGTGACAGGTAGGGGTCGGTGAGGTCGTGGTCGCCGGCGTACAGCGCGATCGAGTCCGCGAGGCTCGATGTGAGCACGGGATCGATGCCAAGCATGGTCGCGAACGAGTCACCCGATTCCGTGAGATCGACCTCGGGCGTCAGTAGCACGAGCGCAGCGGGCAGCGGCAGCCCGTCGTCCCGTGCGCGGAGCACGAGCGCAGCGGCCAGGTTGCCGCCGGCCGACTGCCCGCCGACGACGATCCGTTCGGGTGGTTCGACGTCGAGCAGCCGCCGGTAGACGGCGACGCAGTCGTCGAGTGCGGCCGGAAATCGATGGTCGGGTGGCGTGCGGTAGTCGACGCCCCAGGTCCGCATCTGCGTCTGTTCGGCGGTGAGCTTCGTCATCGCCCGGCATGCGTCGCCGTACCCCATCGTGAACGCACCGCCATGCACGTCGAGGGAGATCCCGATGTCGTCGGCACTGCTCCAATGCTCGGGCGTCACGGCGTACACCGGCACATCTCCCACCGTCAGGACTTCGACGGTCGGGTGCTTCCCCGCGGTCCGCATGTCGAACATGGCCGCGACGCCGGCATTGCTCGCCTCGATCAGGGTGCGCCAGCCGTCGAGGTCGTTGACCGCGGGCGACGGCGCCCCCTCGGCCATCCCGAACCCGGCGCCGAGGAACTGCTGCGCCTCGGCGCTGACCGACGTCGGGACCGGAATGGTCCTCACGACCTCACGTTCGGTCATCCTCGCCCCTTGGTCCGCGGCCCGCTGCGGCGGCGACTCTTACAGTTCTGCGCGAAGTTGTAAAGTCCCGGCACGCGGCGACATCGCCGGTCAAAGGGGAATCGCATGTCGAAGCGTTGGTTCGTGTCGGTCGTGGGCGTAGTCGTCGCGGCGGGCAGCATCTCCGCGCCGGTCACGGCCTCGGCCGCCTCTGACTCGTCGGAGAAGCCCACCGCCACCGAGATCGGCGTGACCGCGACCGAGATCCGCATCGCAATCATCGCCGACGTCGACAACCCGATCGTCCCCGGGGTCTTCCAGGGCTCGGTCGACGGTGTGCGTGGCGCGGCGAAGTACCTGAACAGCAAGGCGGGCGGCGGCGGCGTGGCTGGGCGGAAACTGGTCGTCGACTTCATCGACTCGAAGCTGAACGCGAACGCAGCGCGCAACGCCACCATCACCGCGTGCGGTCAGGATTTCGCAATGATCGGCACGAGCACCAGCGCGTTGACGAGTATCGACGACATCGTGAACTGTCCCGACCAGACCGGCGCGGTAACCGGAATGCCCGACATCCCTGCGATCAACGGAGCGGTTGAGGGATGTGCACCGCTCGCATACCCGATCAACCCGAACCCGGCGATCTGCTCCACCGTGAACGAGAGCCCGCAGACCTACCAGACCAACCAGGGAGCATTCACCTACCTCGCGAAGCAGCACAAGGGCCTGCACGGCGCGTACGTCTACAGCAACGACTCCAAAGCAGCGGCCGCGACCGGACAGGTGCTGATCCACGCGTCGACCGGAGCGGGTATCAAAGCCGACACGACCATGGGTCTGTCGGCGCTCGCGCCGCAGAGCGCGTTCACGGCGGTGATCCAGTCGATGAAGTCGGCCAACTCGAACTACGCGTACGCGATCGGCACCGTCAACGGCATGATCTCGCTCCGGAGCGAAGCACAGCTCCAAGGCGTGACCGACCCGAACGACGTCTGGGTGTGCAGTGCGGCGTGTTACGACAAGACAATGCACGACCAGGCCGCCGTCATGAACAAGACCTATGTTCCCCTCCAGTTCCTGCCGTTCGAAGAGGCGAAGTCGAACAAGACCCTGGCCAACTTCATCCAATACGTGGGCGCCGACAAGGTGAACGCGTTCGCGGCCTACGGCTGGGTCGCCACGCTCGCGTTCGCCGACGCGATGAAGGCGGCGGTGACGAAGCACGGCGTCAACGGCATCACCCGCGCCACGCTGCTCGAGGGCATCCATACCCTGACCAAGTTCGACGCGGGCGGGATGCTCGGCACTGTCGACATCGCCAACCACACGCTCAGCTCGTGCACCCTGCTCACCCAGTTCACGAACGACAAGTTCGTGCGCGTCTGGCCGTCGAAGAAGGGCACGTTCGACTGTTCGCCGAAGAACTACGTGAAGTTCCAGGCCGATTACCTCGGCGGCTGACCGCCTTCGTCGGTTGGGGTCGCTCAGGCGGGTGCGCGTCGCCGTCGCGCGGCGGGCAGTCCTGCGAACGCGCGCATCGTCGCGAGGAGGTCCTCGGCGTGGGAAGTAGGCACGAGGTACTGCGAGTAGGCCAGGCGCAGGAACACCTCCGCCGCCTGCTCGCGTGTGACCTGCCGGCTGCGAACGGCCGGCACCTCGTCGAGTGCGTCGCCCAGCACCCGTGCCAGCGACGCGACGTGCGGCCGCAGCGAGTCGTTGAGGCCCTGGAGCGCGGAGTCGGCATCGACCCGGATCGAGTCGGCGCCGAGCGTCTCGTCGAGGTAGGTCACCAGATAGCGCAACGCAGCGTCGAGACGGCGACCGGGATCGGGGTGTCGGTCGGCGAGCGCGTGCAGGCCATCGTCGAACTGCTCGACCTCGTACGCAGTGATGGCCCCGAGGAGCAACGCCTTCGAGGGGAACCAGCGGTAGAGCGTCGGGCGGGACACACCCGCCTCCGCCGCCACCGCCGACATCGAGAGCCTCTCGGGGCCCCGGGCGCGGATGGTGCGTCGGGCCGCCTCCAGGATCAGCACGGACGTCGACGGGCCCTCATTCATCGGCATTACGGTACTCGCCGAACCTGTAAATCGACGCGTTGCCGCCGGGGGAGCAGATGATCGTCGTCGATGCGCTGATCGAGACCGCGACCGAACAGGCGTGCTCCGACGACTTCGGCGTGGACACGTGGCGCGAGGGACTCGACGTCCTCGTGCGCGCGCTCAACGAGGAGGCGAACCTCAACGAGCTCGGCGTGGCGGTGTTCTCCGACCAGCTCGTCGGGAACCTCGTCAACCGGTTGGAGATCGAGCAGTGGTACGCGCACCATCCCGAGATCGAGGAGCAGGAGATCGTCGCGCCGCTGTTCGGGCTCGGCATGCCGCGGACCGGCTCCACGGCGACGAGCTTCCTGCTCGCGTGTGATTCGTCGCGTCGCTCCTTGCGCACGTGGGAAGCCGGACATCCCTGTCCACCACCGGAGACGGCCACAGAGCACACCGACCCGCGCATCGCCGCCGCGCAGGCCGGGATCGACATGAGCCACAAGATGTTCCCGGACTTCGTCGGCATGCTCCCCTCGTCGGCCACCGGGCCACAGGAGTGCCTGCTCATCATGGCGTTCGAGTTTCGCTCGCAGGTCTACGAGGGGATGGCGCTCATCCCGAGCTACACGGAGTACCTGCTGACGTGCGACATGGAGCCGGCCTACCGGTATCACCAGCGCGTGCTCCGGCTGCTCCAGTGGCGCTGTCCCCCGACGCGGTGGTGGTTGAAGACGCCGTCACACATGGCGAGCATCGACGCGCTCGAGGCGGTGTATCCCGACGCGCGCTTCGTCATGACCCATCGCGACCTCGGCGCGGTGCTGCCCTCGGTATGCGCGGTGAAGGAGGCGCTCTCGAAGCCGGTAGTCGCGCAGCTCGACCTGCAGGCGCTCGGTCGCCACGAGGTCGACATCTGGTCCGAGTCGCTGCGTCGGCTCATCGAGTTCCGCGATGCCGGCCGCGAGGACCGCTTCTTCGACGTGATGTTCGCCGACGTGCAAGCCGATCCGGTCGCGGCCATGGAACGCCTCTACGCGGAGATCCGCGACGAGCTCACCGACGACACCCGCGAGCGCATGGCCGAGTGGTGGGCCGCGGAGGCCGCGTCCCGCCGCCCGGGACCACGACCCGATCCGGCGGTATACGGCCTCGACGTCGTGACGCTGCGCAAGCAGTTCGCGTTCTACCACGACCGCTTCGACGTTCCAGTCGGCTAGGCGCCGACCCATCTCGACCTGGAGGACACATGGCGATCGACCTGACCGGTGGGATGGATCCCTCGAAGGACCACTTCCTCGCCGAGCGACCGGAAGATCCTGACTTCCGCGAGAGCGCGTCGTTCTGGGTCTCCGACGACCGCGGCGAGATCGGCCTGCCCCGGGTGGGGATCGAAGCGGTCTCCTCCGAGTGGGACAAGCGCGGATTGCAGCTCAACCTCGGCTTCGCCGACGGTCGCGCACTGATCGTGCGGGGGCTCGGCGAAGGCCGTTCACCGGTCGACGACGACGGCGTCTGCCGGACGTTCGCGGCGGGCACGCTGGTGTTCCGCCACGTGAAGCCGTTCGACACCCTGACCCTCACCTACGAAGGGCCCGCACTCGACACGACGTTCGACGCGATGGTCGCGGGCGACCCCGGCGACCGGAACACCGACATCGCGGTCGAGGTGGACCTGAAGTGCGCGCTGCCGCCGTGGATCTCCGGCACGTTGACCCCCGAGGCGAAGGAGACCTTCGACGAGGGCTTTGCGGGCGCGTACATCAGCCCGCGCTACGAGCAGCTCTGCACCTCGAAGGGCACGGTGCGCGTCGGTGCCGACAACTGGTCGTTCACGGGCACCGCGCTGCGCATCCACCGCCAGGGTCCCCGCGACACGGGCGGCTTCTGGGGCCACGCGTGGCCGAGCGCGCTGTTCCCGTCGGGCCGTGGCTTCGGTGCGCTGGCATTCCCCGAGCGTCCCGACGGTCAGCCCACGTTCAACGAGGGCTTCGTGTTCCTCGACGGCCGCATGATCCCGGCGACGCTGGTCGACGCCGAGGCTCCGTGGATCCGCCGCCTCCAGGGCAGCGGCGAGGACGTCTCGTTCACCCTCCGCACGATCGACGGCGACGACATCCGGATCGAAGGTGAGACGCTGTTCACCAACACGATCCCGGGTGGCAGCAGCGAATTCGCCCCTGCCTTGCAGCAGGCCGGCGCGCGGTACACGTGGGACGGCGAGGTCAGCTACGGGATGCTCGAGCGCTCGATGCCCGTCGACAAGCTCGAGCACTGACCCGACGCGGGCACGTCGGCGTGCGCCCCAGCAAGGCGCGAGCTGCGACGATCCGCTTCGTGCGGCGCTGGCGATCGAGGCGGGCAGCGTCTCCGACTTCGTCCGCAGCGACCACTACCTCGCATCGGTGCTCCCGGGCCTGGCGCGCTGAGCGTCTACCAGAGCGAGCGCAGCTGGAACCCGGTGTCGCGCGCCAGGAGCGCGGCGGCCCGCTCCTCGGAGGTGACGCGCGCCGTGTCGGCCGGCAGACGCTCGTCGAGCTCTGACAGCAATACGACGCGCGCAGTCAGCTCGGGCACCTCGACCGACCCGATCTCGCGGCACTGCACCACGCCGGTCTGGTAGCCGGTCGTGTCCATCCAGTTCGCGATCCCGGGATCGGTCGCGCTCACGACCACCCGCAGCACACCGTCGTCGTCGACAACGCCCTGCGACCGGTTCAGGCTCGTCTGCGCGTGCGTCCAGTCGAGGGTCACGAGCATCCGATCGGTGAGCGACCACGAGTAGTAGTCGGCGCCGTCCGGGAGGTGCGCCTCCACGAGCAGCGCCTCGTCGTCGGCGAGCTGGAACACGCCCTCGTGATAGTGCTGAAGGGGCATGGCGCCGCTCGCGCCGTAGTCGACGGTCTTCATCACGTTCACGTAACCCTGCTCGACGAGCTCGTCGACGTGGCGCATCCCATACTCCACGATCCGCTCGACCATGATCCCGAGCGCAGCGAGCTGCGTGCGCGTCGCCTCACCATCGGGACGCGTGCGGGCGCCCGCGTCGAGGCGCGTGATCGCGATGCGCGGATCGCGCTCCTCACCCCACCGGTCCGACACCGAACGGATCCACAGGCTCGTGGTGCCGGGCTCGAGCGGCCACCAGTCACCCTCGTACCCATCGGGCCGCTTCCGGCTGATGAGCACATCGAAGCGAGCGTCGGGTCCACGCGCCACGTCCGAGAGGTCGAAGGGCGTGAGGCCCTGCATCATCTCGGTGAACGGCATGATCGTGACCTGCCATGTGGTGCCGCGCTCGCCGGTCAACCGGTACGTGGCGGTGTCGTCGACCGGCGCGCGCCGGTACACCGTGTCGGGATTCGGCGAGCCGAGGTGCTGGAAGTAGCCGCAGCACGGCACGAACGACGGATAGCCCGCGTCCCCGCTGACGCGATTGAGATATGTGTCCATGAGCGCGCCAAGCATCGTCACGTATACGTCGGGATCGACCTCTACGCCGCGCTGGCGCATCGCCGCTGCGAGCCGGTCGCCGGCGGCGCCGAGGCGCAACATCGCGTTTGACCACAGTGTCCCGTCCACTGCGGAGACTGTACGCGCGTGGACAAGCGAGTCGATGTGGTCCAGCGACGGCGCACCCATTTCGTTCGATGTTCCGCGGATACCGATGGGCAGGACCCCGAGGCCGAGATCTGTCGCGACTGGACCCGGTCAGGAGTCCCGCGGGCTCACAGGGCCTCGGAGGGGCCGTCGAGGAGGACCTAGCGGGTGCCCTTCCTCGCGGCCTTGGCGTGTGCCTTCTTCTTCAACTGGGCTCGGTGCGCCTCGAGCGCCTCGGTCACTTCGTCAATGCCATGGTCTCGAATTAGTCGGCCGACCCGGTGGTGTACCCACATGCGCTCGCCGTAGGTGCGCTTCTTCTTCGGCATGCCTCTGTTCTTGCACGTTGAGACTCGACACGTCCAGAGGCTTGAGTCTGGCGCACGTACGGCGAGGGGCCCTGAGCGGTGAACCGGATGCAGGACCAGCTCAGTCGGGACGCGTGTTCCCGGACACATCCCGCGGTTGGGGGGTTCAACCGCGGCGACGTGATCGAGTCGGCGGGGAGCCCTACGGCGTCGAGCAGTTCTTGGCGAGGTACGTCTCCCACGTCACGGCCGCCACGGAGAGTTTCTGCCCGGCCTTCTTCAACGCGGCGGCCGCCGCCGCCGAGCTGCCGGTGCGACCCACATTTGCGGCGACATCGGCGATGGTGTTCATCGCCGACTTCAGACGCTTGGGAGCGGTCTTCGCGGCCTGGCGGAACGATTTCGACAGATTGTTGATCGCGCCTGCGTCGACGTGGCCCGAGGTTCCGCTCGCAAGCGCCTTGTCGAGGTTCTTGTTGAGCGTGTTCAGCGACCGACAGGTCTTCGACGCCGCCGGTACCGCCGCGCTCGCGCCCGGCGCCACGGCAACACCGGACAGCATCAGCACGGAGCCCACAAGCGCCAAACGCCACGCGCGCCGGCGACCGGGACACGACACCGAAGCACTCCTCACAGCCACGTCTCCCAACTCCGTGGCCCTCCCCGCATCCGCACTCTGTCACCCTCCGCCGCATGAGGTCCAGCGTCAAAGACGTCTTTGCGCAGTGACGCACGCCTCGGAGGAATTGGAACCGAGACGTGTCGCTCCACGGCCAGCACGCGCTTCTCCTGGGTGATTCACGGCACCGCGCGGCATAGCTGCAGGGAAACAGCGGTGTGCCGGCCTCGTCACCGGCCGACTACGAGGCTGCACAGGTGCCGGAGTCGAAGCGACACGCCTGGCACCACCGGTTAGTCCTCCACGGAAAACAAGTTCCAGGTTCCGGGAACGCCTTTGAGCTCGTGCTCGCCGCGATTCATGAAGTGGATTCCCGAGCCGACGACGAGGTCTTTGACCGTCCCCGAGACCAGGACCTGTCCGGGAGCGGCCAAGGCTCCGACCCGCGCCGCGATGTGGACGGCCAGCCCTCCGAGGTTGTCACCGCGGACTTCGCACTCGCCGGTGTGGAGCCCGGTTCGCAGCTCGATGTCCAAGGGTGCGGTGACCTTGACGATCGCCTGCGCGCAGCGAATGGCCCGCGCTGGACCGTCGAAGGATGCGAAGAAACCGTCCCCGGTCGTGTCGATCTCTCTTCCGCGATGCCGGAGGAGTTGGTCGCGCACGGTTCGGTCGTGGGCGTCGAGCAGGGACCGCCAACGGTGGTCGCCCAGCGAAGCGGCCCGTTGGGTCGATCCGACGATGTCGGTGAACAGCATGGTCGTGAGGACCCGTTCGATCTCGAAGGCGGGGCGCTCCCCGGTGATCAGCTCGATGGTCTCCTCGGTGACCGCGTCGAGCAGCGGCGACATCGACAGGCTGCCGCCGGGAAGGGCCACGAACTCCGCACCCTCGATGTGATCAGCGAGGTAGCGACCGTGCTCCATGGGCACGATGCGGTTGTCCCGCACATGGAGCACCCTCGTGGGCGTCTGCACCAACGGCAGCGCGTGGCGCACGTCGACGTGTCTGAAGATGTAGTCGAACTGCGCCGCCGCCGTGCGAGGCGTAGCCGCGAGCCGTGACCATCGAGCGGTGTTCTCGAGGAAGAACGGGTCCTCGAGACCGGGGTGGTCGCACGCACGAAGTCGACCGTTCCCCAGGTGGCGCCCACCAGCGCCACGAGAGCATCGACTTCGTCGACCGACGCGCCGATCGGGTAGTCGTCGTCACGCAGATAGCGAGCCGCAGTGTTGAGCAACATCAACGCGCGCACCCGCTCGGGGTGCATCGCGGCAAAGAGCACCGCCACCGGCCCGGCGTCGACCGCGGCGATGATCGCGGCGCGCTCGGAGCCGGCGGCATCGAGCACCGCGAGCAAATCGTCGGTCCACGCCTCGAACGTCGGGATCGCGTGACGTGAAACACCATCGGAGGCACCCGTGCCACGACGGTCGAACAGAATCACACGCGCACACGACGACAGGTGCCGGAGAAACTCTTCGAAACCTGGCGTCAGATGCAGAACCTCGATGTGGCTGCCGAGGCCATAGAAGTACAGAACGTCGATCGGGCCGTCACCCACGACCTGGTAGGCCACATCGGCGTCACCGACTGCCACGTACCTGGTTTGGGGAGTCTCGTCCACTGGCACACCCCCTCGCGTCCACCGGCACATGCATCGTCAGCTGTACCAGAAGCTCTCCTGTGCCCCCCGAGATCGAGTTGCGAATCCGTCGGCAGGACCACGCGGTCGGCACCGTCCACGCGGCCGTCGTGATGCACACCTCGCTCTGCGATGCTGCGGGTTGTAGTGCGGGGAGATCATGCCCGCGATCGTCGACGTTGTGGAGAGCGCTTCACGTTTCGGATCTGAGTGTGGCTGCGTACTTCTTCCACGGCCGCTCTATCAGGAACGGGTAGAGAATGCGTACGGGCCGCGGTAGGACGCGCTTCATATAGGTCCGTTCGGTGTCGTCGAGCGGGTCGAGGATCATCCCAAAGGCGATGGCTTGCTTGTCTCGGGGAATCCGCGCGACTGCGTGCGCGCCGATGGCGTCCCACTCCTCCTGCGTGAGTATCACCGAAGCGAGCGGAACGATCTTCTGTTCCTCGTCATCGAGGTGCGGCTGGGCTACCGCATTGAGATGCTCGAGCGCCTCTGCCAGTGCTTCGCCCGTCTCCGCCGAGGGCTGCGTGCGCCACTCGGCGCAGGCCGCGGACGCTTGCTCGAGCGCCGATCGGACCAGGTCGTGCTCGTGCTCGACCTCTTCGGTCATCGGAGCTTGCTCGGGCGCACGCTCGATGAGTTTCGGGTACAGCAGCTCATCTTCGCCTTCGTGGTGGATGTGCAGCGCCTCGATCGTGAAGTCGATGTGATCGGCCACGAACGCCACGCGCGCCGGCGAAGGCACCGGCGCAACCCGCACCAGTTGCGCCGACTCCGCGTACCCCGCTCGGAACGTGCGATGCACAATCGCCATGTCCCGCACGTCGATCGGCTGAGTCTTCGACATATGCCCCCGCTCTGCTCGAACCTCGTTGCCCGCTACCGGCCGAGCGCACACAGCAGCACTGCCCACGCAATCGGGCGTATCGTCGCAAAGGTTGTATAGCAGCGATTCTTCGCGAAGTCACCTTCGCCGCAGCGTCGCGAACGTCGTGCATCGACTCGCTCGCATCTGGCTCGGGGCGAAGCAACGCATCAGTGTTGTGCGGACGGAAGCAGCAAGCGCGGAACCCGGAGCAGTCGCAGCACTCAGCCGCGGCGTCTCGATTTCTCCTTGGCGGCGATCTCGCGCAGCCGCGCATGGACCAGCTTCCGCACCAACGTCTTCGGAAGCGGCCGGTCGACGGGAAACTGCAGCGTGCCTTTCGAGGCAACCTTGCACCATGCTGGAACACCGGTGATCCGGCCGACGACATTGCCGCTGTGCGGGAAGTACGAGCAGTGATCCTTGAAGCCGTCGAACCCGGCGACGGCCACTCCGTCCACCTTGAAGCATGGCATCTTGTAGCTGAGGCTCTCCACAGCGTTGGGCAGCAGTTCGCGAAGCGTTGCCCGCAACGCGGTCAGCGTGTCGCGTTGCGGCTTCGGAAGCTTCGCCAGGTAGGAAGCGATCGGATCGTCTGGACGGCCCATGTCGCAGTTCTACTCCCGTCGGGATTGCCCGGGGGGCTTAGCATCGCTTCCATGACCCAAGGGCTGCGAACGTTCTTGACGTTCCAAGACGGCGCGGCCACCGCGGCGCTCGATCTCTACCGGGACGTCTTCGGCGACTTCGAACTCATCGAGATCGATCGTTACGGCCCAGCCGATGCCGGACCGGAAGGAACGGTGAAGGTGGCGAAGTTCCGTCTTGCGGGGACCGATTTCAGTTGTGCCGACAGCCCGATCGGCCATGCCTGGGGGTTTACTCCCGCGGTTTCACTCTGGATCGAGTGCGATGACGATGACGAACTCGCACGACTCTTTCGTCGGCTTTCCGACGGCGGTCAGGTGTTCATGCCGCTCGACAACTACGGGTTCAGCACGTGCTTTGGCTGGGTTGGTGATCGCCACGGTGTGACCTGGCAGCTCAACCTGCAGTGACGACGAACCCGCGACCCGGTTCGAGGGTCCGGCCGATTGGCGCGATCGTCCAACTCGATCTGAGTACGAGGTTGTTCCAGAACCCCGCGGGCGCCTGGTCGGGCTCGAAGTAGACGTCCTCGGCGCCCGCTTCCCGCAGCTCCTCGATGCGCGTGTTCGGCGGCACGTGGCTCTCCCGACAGGGACCGAAACTCCGGCACGGCTCGCTTGCGTGAGCACCTCGTCAGTAACGGACGTTTGCGGGGCGCTCGCGGCTTCCCCGAGCCGTTGCAACTGCTGGAGGCGGCGACGGGAATCGAACCCGTGTCCAGGGTTTTGCAGACCCTTGCCTGAACCACTCGGCTACGCCGCCGGGGCCGTGCTCACGCACGGCGAGGGGCCGAGGTTAGCCCTTCACCCGCCACGGTTCCGCGCCGAAACACGGTCATGGCTCCGGAGACCGGCTCTGCTGTCGCGCTCGCGGGCGTACGCCGCACCTTCGGCGACGTCCTCGCGGTCGACGACCTGACCTTCGAGGTCCCGCGGGGCACGGTCACCGTATTGCTCGGCCCGAACGGCGCCGGCAAGACCACGGTCGTGCGGCTGGTGACCGGCGCGCTGCACGCGCACGGCGGCACCGTCCGCACCCTCGGGCTCGATCCGGAAGTCGACACCGAAGGCACCGAGATCCGTCGCCGGTGCGGCGTGGTGCCGGCCCGCCCGGCCCTGTACGACCGCCTCTCCGGGACCGACAACCTCGAGTACGCCGCTGCACTCTTCCAGGTGCACCCCGGCCTCGTGCAGTCCCGCGTCGCCGACGCGGCGCAACGCTTCGGGATCTCCGACGCGCTCCACCTCAAGGTCGGCGGGTACTCCACCGGTATGCGGGCCCGCCTCGCCCTGGCCCGGGCCGTCCTCCACGAGCCCGACCTCCTGCTCCTCGACGAGCCGACCGCCGGCCTCGACCCGGAGTCGGCCCGCACCGTGCTCGGCCTCATCGACGAGATGGCGGAGGACGGCAAGACCGTCCTCATGTGCACCCACCTCCTGCTCGAGGCCGAGGGCCTCGCCGACCAGGTGGTGGTGATGGACCACGGTCGCGCCATGGTCTCGGGCTCGCCGCGCGAGCTCACCCGCCAGTACTGGCCCGCGGCGCGCGTCATCCTCGACGCCGACGACCCCGCGGTGCTCGACGCCGCCCGCGCCCTGCCGTTCGTGCGCGCGTACGAGCGCAACGGTGTCGCCCTGGTCGACCTCGAGCGCGAGACCGACGTCCCCGATCTCGTGGACGCCCTCGTCGGCGCGGGGGCCCGCCTCACCCGCGTCGAGCCGCAGGCCCCCAGCCTCGAACAGCTGTACTTCGCCATCCGCCGGGAGAACGCGCCGTCATGACCCGCACGCCGAAGCAGGGCCGCCCCTCGTGGGTGATCGCCCGCACCGACCTCCGCCAGCTGCTCCAGGCACGCGACTTCTGGCTGCCGCTGATGATCGTCGCGCTGCTCTTCTTCGTGATCATCCCGACGTTCCTGCTGCTGATCCTGGGCTCGGTCAAGGACGCCAACCTGGCCAAGAAGCTCAGCGACGTGGTCGGCAGCCTGCCCAAGGACCTGCAGGCCAAGGTCCACGGTCAGAAGGGCCCGGCGAGCGCGTCGTACGCGCTGGCCGTCTACCTGTTCGCACCCCTCGCGATCATCGTGCCATTGACGGTGTCGTCGGCGGTCGGCGCGCACACCATCGTCGGCGAGCGGGAGCGGGGCAGCGGCGAGTTCCTCGCCCACTCCCCCGCCACCGAACGTCAGATCTATCTCGGCAAGCTCATGGCCAGCCTGATCCCCGGCTACTTCACCGCCGCGATGGGCTTCCTGCTCTACTCCCTGGTCGTCAACCTGATCGTCGGCCCCAAGCTCGGCGGCTGGTTCTTCCCGACGACGAACTGGTGGGTGCTCATGCTCTGGGTGCTGCCGCCGTTCATCGCCCTCGCGTTGGCGGTGATCCTGGCCATCTCGGCGCGGGTGTCGAGCGCCGCGGCCGCGCAGCAGGCGTCGGCCCTGGCGACGCTCCCGCTGATCGTGATTGCGTACGGCGTGTCGAGCAACACGCTGTTCCGCGGCATGGGCACCGCGTTCGCCATCGGCGGTCTGGCCTGGTGCGGCGCGATCTTCGCGTTGTGGCGCGCCTCGAAGGCCGTGTCCCGCGAACGACTCCTCGGCATGGGTGCCACCTGACGTACGCCGAAACGTAAAGTGCCGCCGTGTACGAGAGCTTCGCGACGGTGTGGGAGCGGGTGGCGGACGCCATCCCCGACGCCCCGGCCGTCGTGCAGGGCGACCACCGGGTGACGTACGGCGACGTCGAGACCCGCGCCGCCCGTCTGGCGGCGGGGTTGGGCGAGCTGGAGGTCGGCCTCGACACCAAGGTCGCGCTCTTCCTCCACAACTGCCCCGAGTACATGGAGTGCCTGTTCGCGCTGTCGAAGCTGCGCGCGGTCCCGGCGAACGTGAACTTCCGCTACCTCGGCGACGAGCTCGCGCAGCTCGTCGACAACGCCGACGCAGAGGTGCTCGTCTACCACCGTTCGCTCCGCGACCGGGTGGTCGACGCACGCGACCGCATGCCGCGGCTCCGCCATCTCGTCGAGCTCGACGACGACCACGGCCCCTCCGGGTACGAGGAGCTGCTGCGCTCGCACGCACCCGCGCCCCGGATCGAGCGCTCGGGTGACGACCTCCTCCTCTGGTACACCGGCGGCACCACCGGCCTGCCCAAAGGGGTGCTCTGGCACCAGGGCACCCTGCTCGCATACGGCCTCATCGCCGCCTCCGCGCTGCAGGGCGAGACGCCGCCGGAGTCCGTCGACCAGCTGATCGCCGACGTGAAGCGCTGGCGGGACCGGGGCACCGCGCTCGTGTCGTTGCTCACCACGCCGCTCGTGCACGCCACCGCGGTGCACCAGGCCAACACCGCGTTCGCGGTCGGAGGCACCATCGTCCTGCTGGAGCGCGGGCACACCGACGGCGACACCATCTGCGCGACCATCGAGCGCGAGCGCCCGACCGTGCTCGAGATCGTGGGCGACGTCCTGATGCGCCGCGTCGCGCACGCACTCGACGCGGCCGACGCGCGCGGGGAGCCGTACGACCTCTCGTCGCTCGGTCGGATCCACAACTCGGGCGCGATGGTGAGCGCGCCGCTGAAGGACGCGCTGCTGTCGCGCGGGAGCATGCACGTGTACGACTCGCTCGGCTCGAGCGAGGCCGTCGGCTTCGGTGTCGCGTTGACCACGGGACCGGGCCAGAGCGAGACCGCGCGCTTCGCGCTCGGCCCCAACGCACGCCTGCTCGCCGACGGCGACCGCGACGTCACCCCGGGCTCGGACGAGGTCGGCGTGCTCGCCGTCCACACCTCGTGCGCCATCGGCTACTACAAGGATCCCGAGCGCAGCGCGGCCACCTTCCGCGAGATCGGCGGCACGACGTACGCCATGCCGGGCGACCAGGCGCGGCTCGACGCCGACGGCACGCTGGTGCTCCTCGGGCGCGGGTCCAACTGCATCAACTCCGGCGGCGAGAAGATCTGGCCCGAAGAGGTCGAGGAGGTGCTCAAGGAGCACCCGGGGGTGCACGACGCGGTCGTGATGGGCGTTCCCGACGACGAGTGGGGCGAGATCGTCGCCGCGGTCGTGGCGACGACCGGCGCCGCAGCTCCTGACGCCGGTGCGCTCGACGCGTGGGTCGGCGCGCGGCTCGCGGGCTACAAGCGACCGCGTCGCATCGTGTTCGCCGACGAGGTCGGGCGCACCACCGTCGGCAAGCTCGACTACGACTGGGCGCGCGCCGCGCTGGGCGGCGACTGAGGCGCGTTCACCAGGCGAGGTGCTCGCGCACGAGCGCGGCGGCGCGCTCGGAGTCCTCCTGCACGAAGAAGTGGGTGCCGGACACGGTGACGAGGTCGACACCCGCGCGCTCGGCCTGCGCCGCGAACATGCCGCCGGGCAGGTCGGTGCCGTCGGCGCAGACGATCGTGACGTCCGCGGTCAGCGACGCCAGGTGGTTGAACGACGCGGGCGCGCCGTCGGGGCGGGTACCGCACTCGAAGAACCACGCCTCCACCTCGGGTGGGCAGGCCAGCTCGACCTGACCGTCGGGTCGGTCGCGAAAGCCCCACCGCACGTAGCCCTCGAGGGCGGCGGGCTCCATCACGTCGAGCGGCGGCCGGCTGCCGTACGACTCCCTGACCGTGACCCGGTCGGCCCACACCGCCCGGCGGCGGCGCGCCATCGCCGACATGTGGTTCTCGCCCTCGGCCCCCGGCAGGCCACCAGCCGGCCGCATGGCGATCGCCTCGCACAACAGCAGCCGGCGGACCAGACCCGGGCGCAACCGGTCGACGAGGATCCCGGCGCCGCCGCCCAGCGACTCGCCCAGCAGCACGACCTCCTCGAGGCCGAGCGCGTCGAGCGCGGCGACCGCGTCCCCGGCGGCGGCGACGAACCCGCAGTCGTCGTAGGTGGTGGGCGCGTCGCTGGTGCCGTGGCCCCGCAGGTCGATGCCGATCGGGCGGTACTCGTCGCGCAGCAGGCGGGCCAGCGGATCGAACACCCCGGCGCAGAAGCCGTTGGGGTGGAGGAGGACGAGCGGCGGGCGGTCGCCACCCCAGTCGAGGGCGCCGATCGTGAGCCCGTCGTGCTCGACCGACACCCACTTCGGGTCGTCCGCGGCCTCCATCTCCATCACAATCAGTCGATTCCGCTCCGGCGTCCCGGCCTCCGGCCACGCCTCCGCTCCATCTCCATCACCACCGGTCGATTCCGCGCCGGTGTCCCGGCCTCCGGCCACGCCTCCGCTTCATCTCCATCCGGCGCACGCTACCGGAGGCGTCACCGCGCGCCCCCGACTCGCCGACCTCGGACGCTCATTGGGTATCCTGCGGAACATGGCGACCGCAGCAGGAACCAGATTGCGCTGTGAGCAGTGCGAGACCGAGATCATCGTGGTGAAGGGCACCGACGACGTCGTGTCGTGTTGCGGGCAGCCGATGGCTACCCGCGAGGGGTGACGAGATGCCGAACCAGATGGGCAAGCGCTACACGTGCGCCGAGTGCGAGGCCACGGTGCTGGTCACCAAGGCCGGCGACGGCGAGTTGAGCTGTCACGGCGTGGCCATGGAGATCGCCCAGGCCAAGCCGCTCCCGTCCTCCGACTGACCACCACGACGCACCGTCAGCGGGGGGGCTCGAGTGAACATCGCCATGATCCTCGAGATGGCGGCCGATGCCCTCGGCGACCGTCTCGCCTTCGGGAGCCGGGCCGACGGTCTCACCTACGAGCAGCTCCGCCAGGTCGCCCGCGCCGTCGCCGACCGGGTTGACGGGTCGGGCGCCGAACGGCTGGCGCTCATGGAGCCCAACGGCCCGATCGTGCCCGCGTGCCTCTTCGGCGCCGCCTGGGCGGGCGTCAGCTACGCACCGCTCAACTACCGCCTGCCCGAGGCGTCCCTCGAGCAGCTCCTGATCCGCATCGAGCCCGCGGTCGTGGCCGCGCCGCACTGGCTCGACGTCAAGGACGACAGCGGTCGCGCCTTCCCGGACGCGCCCGACGCTCCCGCGGTGCTGCTCTTCACCAGCGGGACGTCGGCCGAGCCCAAGGTGGCGGTGCTCGAGCACGCGCAGCTGCTCGCGTACGTCTTCAACACGCTGGAGTTCGCGTCCGCGGGCGAGGACGAAGCCGCCATCGTGATCGTGCCGCCCTTCCACGTGGCCGGCGTCGCCGCCGTGCTCAGCAACACCTACGTCGGTCGGCGCATCGTGCCGGTGCCGGGCGTGCGCTTCTCGGCCGAGGACTGGTTGATCACCGCGCGCGACGAGCAGGTCACCCACGCCATGCTGGTGCCCACCATGCTCGGCAAGATCGTCGAGGCGATGGAGGCCGACGACACACTGCGCGTGCCGAGCCTCCGGGCGCTGTCGTACGGGGGCTCCCGCATGCCGGCCCCCATCCTGGAACGGGCGCTGCACCTCTTCCCGGAGGTCGACTTCGTCAACGCGTACGGGCTCACCGAGACGAGCAGCACCGTCGCCATCCTCGGTCCCGACGACCACCGGCTCGCGCTCTACAGCGACGAGCCGCTGTTCAAGAACCGCCTGTCGTCGGTCGGTCAACCGTTGCCGGGCATCGAGATCCGCATCGTCGGCGACGCGGGCGACACCCTGGGCCCCGACGAGCCGGGTGAGATCCAGATCCGCGGCGACCAGGTGAGCGGCAAGTACGTCGGTACCGACTCCAAGACCGACGACGACGGCTGGCTCCACACCGGCGACCGGGGCTGGGTCGACGTCGAGGGTTACCTGTTCTGCGAGGGACGGGCCGACGACACCATCATCCGGGGCGGCGAGAACATCGCACCCGCCGAGATCGAGGACGCGCTGCTCCAGCACGACGCCATCTCCGTCGCCGCCGTCGTCGGCCTGGACGACGAGCAGTACGGCGAGCGGATCGCGGCGATGGTCTCGCTCCGGGCCGGCGTCGACGAGATCGACACCGACCACGTCCGGGAGTGGGTCCGCGAGCGGCTCGGGTCGCTCAAGACACCGGAGCTGGTCGTCGTCGCCGACGAAGTGCCCCAGACCGCCACCGGCAAGATCCTGCGCCGCCAGGTGAAGGCCGACCTGGGCGGCTAGGAGCTGCGCCTCATCGCTCGATCGCACCGACGTCGGGCTGCGCCTGCACCGCGCTCGTCACCTCGTCGAGCCGCTCCGGGTGCCCTTTGAGGGTGCCGTCGAGGTAGGCGACGGTGATCGTGCTCACCAGCTCGAACGCAGGGTTGCCGGGCTGCGTGTACGGCGGCACGTGGCTGGAGTTCAGCGTCACCAGCCAACGGGGCGCGGTGAGGTTGTCGCGGTCCCACTGGATCGAGTGCGGGTACGGGTCGTACTCGTCGTTCACCTCCATGATGTGGAGGATCGGGGTGCCGGTGTCGCGCACGGTCGGATTGTTGGCGTTGGCGAGGTCACCCGCCATCGAGATCACCGCTTTGACCCGCGGGTCCCGACAGCACGCAAGGAAGCCGAGGCCGAACGAGACGACCTCACCGTCGGAGTGGCCGGCGGCGGCGATGCGATTCGGGTCGACGAGCCCGGCGAGGGAGTCGCCCCCACCCAGGCCGAGCATCTGGGTGATCACGAACGACGCGTCACCGAACGTCTTCTCGTAGTCGACGTGGCTGGCGCCGCCGTCCGATCCGCTGAGGATCGGGAACACCGGCGCCGCCACGACGTACCCCGCCGCCGCCCAGCGCTCGAGCAGCGGAGCGTAGAAATCGGGGGTGACGTCGTAGCCGTGCGCGAAGAGCACGAGCGGATACGGCCCGTGGGTGGTGTCGGGCGGGGCGTCCGCGGTCGGCGCGCCGCCGCCCGGACCGTCGGCCGGATACCAGACCTCGGTGGGCAGGGTCCGGGTGGGTGCGCCGGCGAAGGACCCGTTCGGCGACGTCGTGCGGGAGCTGTCGACGAAGGTCAGCGTCCGGGTGCCGACCGCGTAGGTGCGCCCGATCGCGGTGGCGTTCGCCGCCGCCGGCGCCGCCGGCGCCGGGGTCGTGGTGGTCGGCGGCGCAGTCGTCGCCGGCGGCCCGGTCGTCGCCGCCGCCGGCGCGGTGGTCGACGCCGCGGTGGCGGCCGTCGTGCGGGCCCCGCCGTCGTCACCGCCGAACCGTGCGATACCGGCCGCGATCACGCAGGCGACGAGCACCGCGACGCCCGCACCGATGGCCACCGCCATCCGGCGGCGGCCCCGCTCGGGGCTGCGCCGCGTCGAATCCGGTGACGTCATGCGTCCGCACGGTGGCCAGGCCGGTGGGCCCGGCTACCTCGACTCAGCTCTCGTCGATGCTGATGGCCTGCTTCGGGCACTGCCGCACCGCCTGCTCGCACTTCTCACGCAGCGCGTCGGGCGGGTTCTCCTGGAGCACGTACAGGAAGTTGTCGTCGCGGACCTCGAACACTTCGGGGACGATCCCCATGCAGATGGCGTTGCTCTCGCAGAGGTCGAAGTCGACCACGACCTTCCAAGCCATTGTGTCTCCTCGGATCGGTGCGTTGACGGAACCGCCCGCGCACTCGGCGCGGGCAGCCCAAGGATCGATGGGAAATGTAGTGCGTCCGGCGTTGCCACACCTGCCGACGACGACGGGTGGCCACGACGAACACCTGACCGACGACCACCGCGGCGACGCCGATGAGCACGTACGACGGGGTGCCGTTCGAGCCGGTGAAGGCCGGCACCCGGGCCGGCTCCTCGACCGACCACCCTCCGCGTCCGCGCGCGCGACCACGCCGTATGGCTCAGGTCGGCGCAAAAGGTCGACGGTCGCGGCGACTCAGGCGGGGACCCGGAGGGGGCGGAAGAACTCCCGCACGTCACCCACCAGCAGGTCTCCCTCCTCGAACGCCGCGAAGTGACCGCCGCGGGGCATCTCCGTCCACTGGCGGATGTCGTAGCGCTGCTCGGCCCAGTGCCGGGGCGAGCGGATGATCTCCTTGGGGAAGGCCGCGAACCCGATGGGGACCTCGACCTTCTGGTCGGGCACGAACCCCGAGGTCTGCGCGGCCTCGTAGTAGAGCCGCCCGGCGGAGTGGGCGGTGGCGGTGAGCCAGTACAGCATGATGTTGTCGAGCAGCTGGTCCTTGGTGAAGCGGCGCTCGACGTCGCCGTCGCAGTCGCTCCACGTGCGGAACTTCTCCACGATCCACGCCGCCAGCCCGGCGGGCGAGTCGTCGAGCGGGTAGCCGATGGTCTGCGGCTTCGTGCCCTGGATCTTGGAGTACCCCGAGTCGACCCGGCCGTAGTAGTCGTACGACGCCAGCGCGAGTTGCTCGTCCTCCCGCAGGTGCTCGAAATCGAGGTCGGCGGGCGGCGGTGCCACGATCATGTTCAGGTGCACCCCGGCCAGGTGCTCGGGATCGGCGAGGGCCAGCTGGGTCGAGATCATCGAGCCCCAGTCGCCGCCCTGCGCGCCGTACCGCTGATAGCCGAGGCCGGCCATGAGCGTGGCCCAGGCCTCGGCGATCCGGCGCGGGCCCCATCCCCGCTCGGTCGTGGGGCCGGAGAAGGCGTAGCCGGGGATCGACGGGCACACGACGTGGAACGCGTCGGCGGGATCGCCCCCGTGCGCCCGGGGGTCCGACAGCGGGCCGACCACGTCGAGGAACTCGACGATGGAGCCCGGCCACCCGTGGGTGACGATGAGCGGCAACGCGCCCGGCTCCGGGGACCGCGCGTGCAGGAAGTGCACCCGCGTGCCGTCGATCTCGGTGAGGAAGTGCTCGAAGGTGTTGAGACGCGCCTCGGCGCGTCGCCAGTCGTACTCGTCGCGCCAGTAGGCGACGAGCTCCTCGAGGTAGCCCCGCTCGGTGCCATAGTCCCAGCCGGCGTCGGGCAGCTGCTGCGAGAATCGCGTGCGGGCGAGCCGCTCACGCAGGTCGACGAGGTCGGCCTCGGGGATGTCGATGGTGAAGCGCTCGATGGTCAGTGCCATGGCGACGACGCTATCGTGCGACGCCCCACCCGACCTTCGGACGAACCGGGAGCGCGACTGTGGATCACACCTACAAGATCTCGGAGATCGTCGGCTCGTCGGCGGAGGGTGTCGACGACGCCATCCGCAACGGCATCGGACGCGCGTCGAAGACGTTGCGCAACCTCGACTGGTTCGAGGTGACCGACATCCGCGGCGCGATGAACGACGGTTCGATCGCGTGGTACCAGGTGACCATGAAGGTCGGCTTCCGCCTCGACGACGGCGACTGACACGCTCATTTCTTCGTCGTCGGCGCGCCGACGATCGGCTCGCCGCACGCGTACGGCTCGACCACGAAGTAGCGCGAGCCGTCGCTCTGCACCAGCGCACCACACGGCACGCCGCGGGTGTGCATCGCGGGCCATGTCGAGCGACCGACGGTGCCGGGCACCGAGAACGAGAAGTTGCGGTTGGCGGCGGCGAGGAACCGTGGGCGCGTGAGCCTTCGCCCCACCCGGGCGAGCAGCCGCAGGAACACGTCGGCCGACCAGTAGCCGGCGGCGACGCCCGGCGTGAGCGCGGTGCCCGGGGCGAACGCCGCGACGTCGGCGGCGAGCCGGCGGTTGGCCGCGGTCCTCTGCTCGAACGGCGCGTACGGCACCAGGACGGTCAGGCCGTTGGCGACCGCGGGGGTGGTGGGTTGGTAGAACGCGTCGGTGGTGGCGACGGTCCCGGCGAACCCGGCTGCGGTCAGACGTTGCGCCAGCGCGGTCGTGGTCAGCGGTGACGTGAGCAGCAGCGCGACCGCGGGCGAGCCCGCGGTCAACGTCGCGGTCGCGGCCGCGAGGTCCGGCAGCGGCGTCGGTGGTGCCGGCAGCACGACCGGGACCGCGACCCGGAAGCGCGCCGCCCGCAACGAGCGCCGGGCCTGCTCCGCGCGCGCGGCGCCGAGCGCGTCGTCGTCGACCGCGACCGTGACCTGCGAGCCCTGCGCCGTGCCGAGCAACGAGCGCAGCTCCTCACCCCAGGCCGGGCTGACGACACGAGTCTGGAGCGCGGCCTGCGCGCCGACGAACCCGAACCCGGCGGTGTTCCCGTCCCACCCGGTCGTCGACGCGGCGCCGACGAACGGCACCCGGGCCCGGGCGAGCGCGGTGGTGTCGAGCGCGTCGCTCACCGCCGGCACCACCGCGAACACCGAACCCGCGAGCTCGGACACGCTGGTGCTACCGGCGGTGGTCGAGTACTCGACGGTGCGGCCCGCCACGCCGCCCCGCCGGTTGGCACGGGTGAAGCGCGCCCGCGCGCCGACGTCGGCGCCGACCGCGGTCGCCTCGCCGCCGACCACCCCGGCGACGGTGACCGTCGTGCGCGTGACTCCGACGACCGGAGGAGTGGCGGCGCCGGATGTGGTGATCGCGGCTCCGCCCGCCGCGTGTGCGGGCGTGCCCAGGAGCGCGAGCCCGCTCACCAGCACGACGGCCACCGACGCTCGTGTCCTGCCGCCGGACCGCACCGCGCTACTCGACCGCGACGACCCGGCCACACGTGTACGGGACCTTCACCGTGTACGCGGTGCCGTTGCTCGCGACGAGCGCGCCGCACGGTGTCGGGCGCGAGTGCGCGGCGGGGAACGTGGTCGGCCCGACGGTGTTCGCCACCTTGTACGTGAAGTGGTCGTTCGCCGCCTTCACCAGCGACGCGCGGGTGAGGTTCCGACCGGCCTTCTGCACCGTTGCGAGGAACAGGTCCGCCGACCAGTAGCCCGCGATCACGGACTGGTCGATGGGAACGCCGGGCGCCACCTTCTGGACGTCGGCCACCAGCTGGGCCATCGCCGGGTTGGTCGGCGCGCTCTCGGTGGGCGCGGTCTGGGTCATCACGATCGCGCCGTTCGCGGGGGCGACGAGGTTCGGGTCGTACTCGATCCGATTGGTGAAGACACCGAGGAACCCGGCCGCGCCCAGCGCCTGCTGCATGCCGAGCACGTTCGAGGCGTTGCCCACGACGAACACCGCGTCGGGCGACTTCCCCGCGTTGCTGGCCAGCACCTCCTGGGCGACCGCGCCGTAATCGGGCGACGCGGGCACGCCGAGCGCGGCCTTGCCGTAGACGACCTTCAACGTGGCGCTGGCGACCCCAGCGCTCAGCGCGGTGAGCTCGTACTGCCCGGACGGCGAGCCCTCGGTCACGATCGCCGCCGTGCGGCCGGCCGACTGCGCGCCGAACACCTTGCTGACCAGCACGCCCCAGGCGTTGCTGGTCACGCCTTGCGGTACCAGGCACCCGCTGAACCCGAACCCGTAGTCGTTGCCACAGAAGTCGGACGAGAGGCCCCAGCCGAAGTACGGCACCTTCCGCTGCGCGAGGACCTTGCCCGCGGCGAAGTCGGGCGTCACCGCGGGGACCACCGCGAACACCTGGTCCTGCTGCACGAACGTGGTCGCAGCGGTGGTCCCTGCGGTGGGGTCGCCGCCGTCGTCGGTGAAGCCGGCGTAGTCGATGGTCCGGCCGTGCACGCCGCCTGCGTCGTTGGCCCGCTGGAAGCGCGCCTTGGCGCCGACGTCGGCGCCCCCGTAGACGAACGCGTCGCCGAGGCCCGCGACCTTGATGCTCTTCGCGGTGACGCCGCCGGTGGCGGGTCGCGGTGCGCCGGTCTGTGCGCCCCCGGCCGTCGCTGTCGCGAGCAGCAGCAGGACCGTGAACCCGGTGGCGAGCGCGGTCGCCGCCGGACGCCGTCTCGGTGCGCTCACGCCGGGACTTCGCCGAGCACCGGGCGGAGGACGGTGAGCAGCTCGTGGATCTCGACCGCGCAGTGGTGGAACACCTCGGGCTCGCCGCCCGCGGGGTCGTCGACGTCTTCCCAGGGCTCGAGCACGACGTCGGCGAGGTGCAGCGACGCCACCCGCTCCGCCAGCGTGCCCGACGCCGCGGGGAGGTCGCGCGCGAGGCGTCGGAGCGTGCCGGTGCGCGCCGCGGCCTCCGGGTGACGGCGGCGCACGTACTCCACGTGCTCACGCGCCATCGCGAGCACGAGGTCGGCGTCGGCGAGGTCGGCACCCGAGAGCTGCCGGCTGCGGTGGCCGTCGGCCTTCCCACCGACCCCGACGATGGCGTCACGGGTGCGCCAGCTCATCGGCATGCCCTCGACGACGTGCGTGCCCCGGGTCGACACCACGAGTGCGGGCACGTGCTCGGCGAGGATCGCGCCGGCCATCACCGACCGCGCCGCGTTGCCGGTGCACAGCGTGACCAGGTTGGGCATCGGGCGGAGTTTAGAGAGCGCGCTGGTCGGCCCTGACGCGCTCGGGCCAGGGGGCATACTGCGGGAATGGCCATCGACGTACGCCCCGCGAGCAGCCGATTCCACACCGAGCTCGACTGGCTCGACTCGTGGCACAGCTTCAGCTTCGGGCCGTACCACGACCAGCGCAACGTCGGCCACGGGCTCCTGATCGTCAACAACGACGACACCGTCCGGGCCGGTGGCGGCTTCGGGACGCACGGCCACCGCGACATGGAGATCGTCACCTGGGTGCTCCAAGGCGAGCTCGGACACCGAGACAGCACCGGCACCGACGACGTGATCTATCCGGGCCTGGCGCAACGGATGAGCGCGGGCTCGGGCATCCGCCACTCGGAGATGAACGCCAGCTCCACCGCCGACGTGCACTTCGTGCAGATGTGGGTGCTCCCCGACACCGACGGCATCGAGCCCGGATACGAGCAGCGAGACCTCAACGACGAGCTCGCCGGCGGCGGTCTCGTGGTGGTGGCCTCGGGCCGGGGACACGACGGCGCGATCACGATCCACCAGCGCGACGCGGCGTTCTCCGTCGGGCGGCTCGGTCCCGGCGAGGAGGTGGCGGTGCCCGACGCGCCGCACGCGCACGTGTTCGTCGCGGTCGGCGGCGCGGCCCTCGACGGCACGCCGCTCGGCACCGGCGACGCGGCGCGACTCACCGACGCGGGGACCCCGACCCTGACCGCGGGCGACGACGGCGCGGAGGTGCTCGTCTGGGCGACCGCGTGACGGTCATCGCGGTCGACTGGTCGGGGCGCCGAGCGGGCGAGCGCCGGTACCTCTGGATGGCGGAGGCCGCGGGCGGCACCCTGCTCCGGCTGGAGTCCGGCCGGACCCGGGAGGAGGTGGTGGCGGAGCTCGTGGCGCGCGCCACGGACGATCCGCCGGCCGTCGTCGGGTTCGACTTCTCCTTCTCGTTGCCGGCGTGGTTCCTCGACCGCCGAGGTCTCCGCGGGGCGCCCGAGCTGTGGGCCGCCGCCGCGGTCGACGGCGAGCGCTGGCTCCGTGAGTGCGCACCACCATTCTGGGGACGTCCGGGCCGGCGGCGTCCCGACGGCGAGCAGCTGCGGGCGACGGAGGCGGCGCTGGCGGCGGTGGGGGGCATCCGGCCGAAGTCGACGTTCCAGATCGGAGGGGCGGGCAGCGTCGGAACCGGCTCGGTGCGCGGCTGGCCCGCCCTCGTCCGCCTGCGCGAGGCGGGCTTCGCGATCTGGCCCTTCGACGTGCCCGCGTGCCCGCCGGTCGCGGTGGAGATCTACCCGCGCGTCTTCACCGGCCCGGTGGTGAAGTCGAGCGCCTCGGCGCGGGCCGGCGTCCTCGACGCGCGCTACCCCGCGCTCCCGCCCGGGCTGCGGGACCGCGCGGTCGCGAGCGAGGACGCGTTCGACGCCGCGGTGTCCGCGCTCGCGATGTCGATCCACGAGGACGAACTGCGCGCGCTCCCGCGGATCGATGACGAGATGGGCCGCCGCGAGGGTCGGGTGTGGACCCCCACGGCCGCGCGCGACGTCATGTCGCCGTCGTCGCCCGTTGCAGCCTCGTGACCGACGCGACGATCGCCGGTTGGAGCGACGCCGAGATGTCCTTGTCGGACGTGTACGAGTACCCGGCGAGCGCGGGCCCGACGCGCACGGCCACGAGCCCGAGCCCGATGGTCTGCTTGGTGCCGTTCTTCAGTCCGACGTCGAGGGTGCCCTGGTAGACGACCGCGTCGTCACCGAGCCGGATGCCTTCCTCGCGGCCGAGGGTCGTCGTGACCGACTTCAGCTGCTTGGCCGTGCTCGGTTTCTTCTCGAGCTGCTTCCGGAAGACCGCGGTGAAGAGTCGCTCCAGGCAGCCCGGAATGCGGGCGTCGCGGAAGGTCGCGAGGGCGGCGACCGCCCGGTCGGTCGACGGGAAGACGCTCACCGTGTTGGTGACGTTCGACTGCCCCTGGTCGAAGTTCTCCGACTGCGCACGCGGTTGGCGTCGGTTCGTGGCCGAGAACGTCCGAAACGGCTTGCAGCTCGGGATCTTGGCCGCCTGCGCGTCGAGCTCCTTGTCGGAGGTCGGGCCGCGAGGGGTGTGCTGCCAGCCGGCGGGGAAGTCGGTCGGCTGCAGCACCCCGGTGCGGGCGAGCTGCTCGTCGGTCGACGTGCCGGCCGTGGTGGTCGTGGTCGCGGCGGCCGCGGTGGCGAACACCGCGGCCACGATCACGAGAACGACGACCACCACGCGTCTCATGCCGGCGTCGCTCCGAGCGCGGTGCGCAGGCGCCCCACCGACGCGTCGATGGCCGGGGTGAGGATGTCGGCCAGGTCGCCGCCCGACGTCGAGAAGCTGACCGCGTCGACGGCGCGCCCGACGCGGACCGCGGCGTTGCCGATGCCCAGGCGCGCGCTCGAGCCGTCGGTGCCGGTGACCATCACGCTGCCCTCGTACACCACGCTCTCGTCGCCCAGGCCGGCGATGTCCTGGCGCTCGAGCGTCACGACGACGTCGTCGATCGTGCCGGACCGGCTCGGGTCCTGGCGGATGCCCTTCTCGAACACCTGCTCGAGGCACCCGACCAGGCTGGGCTTGGCGTACAACGCGAGCGCGGCGCTCGCGGCCCGGTCGCTCTTGAAGACGTCGACCTCGTTGCCGACCTTGCGGGTCTGGTCCTCCAAGCTGGCCGACCGGGCCGACGGCAGGTCGATCAGCGCCTTCTGGAGCGCGATGTACGGCCCGCACCCGCTGATGCCCTTCGCCAGCCGGATGTTGGCCGCCTTCGAGGAACCCGTGTCCGGCTTGGTCGCGAAGCCGGCCGGGAGGTCGGACACCGCCAGGGTCCCGGCCTTCGCGAGCTGCAGGTCGTCACCGTTGCGCGCCGCCGCGGCCGGCGTCGCGGCCGTTCCGAGCAGCAGCGCGGCGAGCACGGCGCCCGCGGACGCGGCGCGCACGCGCGCGCGAGAACCACCTCGGAGTCGATTGCCCATTGCAGGCAATCTACGGGCCGAGCGCGCGCATACTGGATCACCTTGCCCTCCCTCGACGTGCGATCAGGTCGGGCCCGGAGCGCGTTCGCCTGGGCCCTGGGGACGGTCGCCTTCCTCGTCGCGGTGCAGCTGCTGTGGGGCCCGCCGGCGGGGATCGTGGTCCAGGGCGCCATCCTCGGTGGCCTGAGCGCCCTGCTCGCGCTCGGGCTCGCCCTGGTCTACCGGGCGAACCGGATCCTCAACTTCGCCCAGGGCGACCTCGGCGCGGCCCCGGCGTCGCTCGCGGTGCTGCTCGTGGTCACCAGCGGCGCCAGCTGGGTGGTCGCCTTCGTGGTCGGGATCGTGGCCGCGGTCGTCCTCGGCGCCGCGGTCGAGCTGCTCGTGATCCGCCGGTTCTTCCGGTCGCCCCGGCTCATCCTCACCGTCGCCACCATCGGCCTCGCCCAGCTCCTCGCCGGCCTGGGGTTGCTCCTTCCCGGGTGGTTCGGCGTCGGCCTGCCCCCGCAGAGCTTCCCCGCGCCCTTCAACCTGTCGTTCACCGTCGACCCGTTGACCTTCGGCGGCAACGACGTCGTCGCGCTCGTGGTGATCCCGCTCGCGTTCGTCGGCCTCGCGCTGTTCCTCCGCACGCGTCTCGGCGTGGCCATGCGCGCCTGCGCCGACGACGCCGACCGCGCCGCGCTCCTCGGCATCCCGGTACGCCGCGTGCACTCGGTCGTCTGGATGTTGGCGTCCGTGCTGGCGTTCCTCGCGGTGTTCCTCCGCGCCGGGATCGTCGGACTCTCGCTCGGCACCGTGCTCGGGCCGTCACTGCTGCTGCCGGCGCTGGCGGCGGCGGTCATCGGCCGCATGGAGCGGCTGCCCACGATCGCGTTCGCCGCGGTCGCCCTCGGCATCGTCGAACAGGCCGTGGTCTGGGGCTGGAACGAGCCCAACGACGTGCAGCCGGTGCTGTTCGTCATCGTGCTGGTCGCGGTGTGGTTGACGCCTCCGGGCGCCGGGCTGCGCGGCCAACTCGAGCCGTCGACGTGGCGAGCGGTGCGCGAGCCGCGACCGGTGCCACGCGAGCTGGCCCGCCTTCCCGAGGTCCGGGTCGCGGGTGTGGCACTCGTCGCCGCGATCGTGGTCGCGCTGGCGCTCGTCCCGGCGGTGTTCTCGGAGAGCCGCACCAACCTGGCTGCGGTCGCGCTCGTCTACGGCGTCATCGCGCTGTCGCTGGTGGTGCTGACCGGCTGGGCGGGCGAGATCAGCCTGGGCCAGATGGCGTTCGTGGCGGTCGGCGCCGCGGTCGGCGCCTCGATCACCGCCCGGCTCGGGTGGGATCTCGCCTTCGGGCTGCTCGGCGCCGGTCTCGTCGGCGCCGGGCTGGCGACGCTCATCGGGCTCCCCGTGCTCCGGCGGCGCGGGCTCACCCTCGCCGTGGTCACCCTCGCATTCGGGTTGGCCACCACCTCGTGGTTGTTGAGCCCCCGCATCTTCGGCGAGGGGACCCGCTTCGACTGGTTGCCGCCGTCGCGCGTCGAGCGCCCGGACCTCTTCGGGATCATCCCGGTGCGTTCGGAAGGCGGCTTCTACCGGCTCTGCCTCGTCGCGCTCGCACTGGTGGTGATCGCGGTGGTCGGGATCCGGCGCAGCCGGACCGGGCGCGTGCTCATCGCGATCCGGGAGAACGAGCGCGCCGCGATCGCGTTCGGGGTGAACGCACGCGCGACGACGCTGGGCGCGTTCGCCATCTCCGGCTTCCTCGCCGCGTTCGCGGGCGCGCTCTTCGTGCACCAGCAGAACGGCCTGCAGCTCGACTCCTACAGCGCGGGCGAGAGCCTGGTGGTCTTCACCATGGTCGTGATCGGTGGTCTCGGCTCGGTGCCCGGCGCGCTCCTCGGGGCGCTGTTCGTGCGCGGGGTCACGTGGTGGCTCCCCGTCGAGTGGCAGATCCTGGCGACCGGGGCCGGCATGCTCGTGGTGCTGCTCGTGTTCCGCGGCGGCCTGGGGGCCGCGTTCGCCGACCTGCGGGACCGGTTCCTGCGTCGGGTGGCGAGGAGGCGTGGTCTCTCGGTGCCCGCGCTGACGGGCGTGGCGCCAGGGGTGGCGCGCGATCACGCGCCGCCGCCGGGTCGTGTCGCGCCGGCGGCCGACGGCCGCCCCGCCGCGCTCCGGGTGCGCGAGCTGGCGGTGAGCTACGACGACGTGCCGGTGCTGTTCGACGTCGACCTCGACGCCGACGCGGGCGAGATCGTGGCGCTGCTCGGCACCAACGGGTCGGGGAAGTCGACCTTGCTGGCGGCGGTGTCGGGGCTGCGGACGCCCGACCGGGGCGAGGTGGTGATCGAAGGTCGGGTCACCACCCGCGCCCGCCCGGAACGGATCGTCGCGTTGGGCGCGGTGCAGGCCCCGGGCGGGCACGGCGTGTTCCCCTCGCTCACCGTGGCCGAGAACCTCCGGCTGGCGTCGTGGACGGTGCGCGACTCCGTCGCGTCGGCCGCGGCGCGCGCCGACGCGCTGCGCCTGTTCCCGCGCCTGCTCGAACGGGAGCGGCAACGCGCCGGCGACCTGTCCGGAGGCGAGCAGCAGATGCTCACGTTGAGCATGGCGCTCATGACCAGGCCGCGCCTCCTCATGATCGACGAGCTGTCGCTGGGCCTCTCCCCGGAGGTGACGAGGGGACTCCAGCAACGGCTGCGGGAGCTGCGGGACGCCGGCACCGCGATCGTGGTCGTCGAGCAGTCGATCGACCGCGCGGTCGAGCTCGCCGACCGCGCCTACTTCCTCGACCGCGGCACCGTGCGCTACGCCGGCCCGACCGCCGGACTGCTCGATCACCCCGACCTGGTGCGCGCCACCTTCCTGGGTGCGGCGGCCGCGAGCGCGTCATCGGCACCGCACCCCGACGGCAGCTCCGCCCCGGGAGGCGCGCCGCGGCTCGAGCTCACCGGGATCGGGCGCCGGTTCGGTGGCGTGGTGGCGCTCGACGACGTCTCGCTGACCCTCCGAGCGGGTGAGATCGTCGGGATCGTGGGCCCGAACGGTGCGGGCAAGACCACGCTGTTCGACATCGTCTCCGGGTTCGTCCCGCCCGACGCGGGTTCGATCGTGCTGCGCCACGACCGTGCCGTGGTCGAGCTGACCGGGCTGAGCGCCCACCGTCGCGCGCGACTCGGCCTCGGGCGGTCGTTCCAGGACGGTCGTCTCTTCCCGGCGCTCACCGTGCGCGAGACCATCGCAGTGGCGTGCGAGCGTTCGGTGCGCGTACGCAACCCGGTCGCGGCCGCGGTCCACCTCCCTGCGGTCGCCCGCTCCGAGCGCGCGGTGCACGCGCGCGTCGACGAGCTGATCGAGCTGCTCGGACTCGGCGACTACACCGACCGGTTCGGCCACGAGCTCTCGACTGGTACCCGCCGCATCGTCGACCTCGCGTGCGTCCTCGCCCACTCGCCCTCGGTGCTGCTCCTCGACGAGCCGGCCAGTGGGATCTCGCAGCACGAGGCCGAGGCACTCGGGCCGATCCTGCGCGACGTGCGCGACACGCTGGGCGCGGGGCTGCTCGTCATCGAGCACGACCTCGGCGTGCTGGCGACGGTGGCCGACCGCCTCGTCGCCCTCGACCTCGGTCGGGTGGTCGCGTCGGGCGCTCCCGGCGCGGTGCTCGCCGACCCCGCGGTGGGCCGCTCGTATCTCGGTGGCTGACCGGTTCGCTCGCTCCCCGTGCGCGACGATGCCCCCCTGTGGCTTCCCCCCGGCGGACCTCGCGTGCCCTGGCCGGCCTGCTGACGGTCGCAACCATGGTGGCGCTGGCCGCCCCGGCCGGTGCCGCCGGCGGCCCGGGCGGCTCCGGCGGGAGCGCGGGACCGCTGACCTTCGACCAGGCGAAGGCCGCGGGCACCAAGGTCGACTGGGGCCCGAACTGCGACACGTCGACCGGGAAGGTGGCGGTGCCGAGCGGGTACGCGCCGCCCTGCGTCGCCCCCTGGAAGGGCGGGGACAACGGCGGCGCCACTGCGCCCGGCGTCACCAGGGACACCATCACCATCGCCCTGTACCAGGCCCAGCCCGACCTCCTCCAGCAGGCGTACTTCCAGCAGACGGGGAGCGACGAGAGCCTGGCCAAGGAGCGCGAGACCACGCAGGAGTACGTCGACTACTTCTCGAAGCACTACGAGCTCTACGGGCGCACCGTGAAGCTCGTGCCGGTGAAGGCGAGCGGCGCGCCCGACGACGACGTGGCCGCCAAGGCCGACGCGATCAGGGTCGCGACCGAGGTGCACGCGTTCGCGTCGTTTGGTGGTCCGGGTCAGACCACCGCCTACGCCGAGGAGCTCGCGGCCCGGGGCGTCCTCTGCGTCGGCGACTGCGTCATCGCCGAGCCGCAGTCGTTCCTCGAACGTCACGCGCCCTACGTGTGGCCCACCACCGCGTCGCCCGAGCAGGCGAGCGAGCACTGGGCGGCGTTCGTCGGGACGCAGCTGGCGCGCAAGAAGGCGGTGCACGCGGGGTCGCCGGACCTGACGTCGAAGGTGCGCCGCTTCGGTGTCGTCCACTACGACGACAGCGCGGGCACGTTCGCGAAGAGTGTGAAGCACTTCGAGCAGCGGTTGTCGTCGTACAAGGTGAAGGCGGCCGTGACGGTGCCGTACTCGCTCGACCTGACCACCGCGCAACAGGACGCTCGCAACGTGATCGCCAAGCTCAAGAGCTCGGGCGTGACCAGCGTGCTCCTCGCCGGCGACCCGGTGTTCCCGACGTACCTCACGAAGGAAGCGACCGCGCAGAACTACTTCCCGGAGTGGGTGGTGCTCGGCTACGCGTTCACCGACACCGCGGTGTTCGGTCGTCAGTACGACCAGAAGCAGTGGGCGCACGCGTTCGGCGTGTCACTGCTCCCCGCCCGCACCGCCGACGACGTCGACGAGCTGGCCAACCTCATCACGTGGCAGACCGGCCACCCGCCCGAGGCGAAGACCTTCCGCGAGCTCGTGCAGGCGCCCCTGGTCTTCTTCACCGGCGTGCACCTCGCCGGCCCGCGGCTCACCGCCAAGTCGTTCGCGGCCGGCCTCGACCGGTTCCCGTCCGCGCCGACCACCACGCCGACGCGCCTGCACCTGTCATGGGGTCACCACGGCATCTGGAAGAGCGTCGACCTCACCGGCGGCGACGACGCCACCGTGATCTGGTGGGACCCGAATGCCACCGGCCCCGACGAGGTGGGCCGGGACGGCAGAGGGCTCTACCGCTACGCCGACGGCGGCCGCCGGTACCTCCCCGGGCAGTGGCCGACGACGCCGGTCGGGTTGTTCGACGCCAAGACGTCGACGACCGTGCTCACCACGCTGCCGCCCGCCGACGCGCCCCCGACCTACCCGTCGCCGGCCGGTTCCTGACGCCCTCTCCCGGTCACGAGGTCGCAGCCGGTCGGTAGGTGCAGATGTGCACGCCGGTGCTGCTGGTCGTGGTCGAGACCAGCTCGAGCGGGCGGGCGGTGCCGTCGGCCGGGAAGATGCTCTTGCCCCCGCCGAGCAGGATGGGCTCGATCATCAGGCGATACTCGTCGACGAGGTCCTGCGCGATCAGGTCGCGGGCGAGGCTCGCGCTGCCCATCACCTGGATGTCGCGACCGTCCCGCGCCCGCAGGTCGGCGACGGCTTCGGAGACGCCGTCCGCCGGGAGCAGGGTCGTGTTGTTCCAGCTGAGGTCACCCTCCGACAGCGTGCGGGACGCGACATATTTGGGGATCGCGTTCATCTGATCGGCGAACGGGTCACCGGCGCGGCCCGGCCACGCGCCCGCCATGACCTGCCACGTGCGCCGCCCGAACAGCAGCGCATCGGTGTTCTCCATGACCTCCCCGACCGCGGCGCCCATCGACTCCGGGTCGAAGAACGGCATCGACCACCCGCCGTTGGTGAACCCGCCGTCGGTGTCCTCCTCGGCGCCGCCGGGGGCCTGCACCACGCCGTCGAGGCTGATGAACTCGCTGATCACGATGCGCATGGTGTGCTCCTGCTCGAGGTTGCGGGACCGATGCCCGTCCGACCGCGCCGACCGCGAGAACTCATCGGTCCTCGACCTTCACCCAACCCTCGCCGTCGACGTAGCGACGGATCACCCGCGCCGGGTTGCCGACCGCGACGCTGAAGTCGGGCAGGGGACCGGTGACCACCGAGCCGGCGCCGACGGCGACGTGACGGCCGATGTCGGCGCCGGGCAGGACGACGGTGCCGTGCCCGAGCCACGAGCCGCTCCCGACCCGCACCGGGCGTGAGGGTGCGAACTGCCGCCCGATCGGCAGGGTCGTGTCGTCGTAGCCGTGGTTCGCGTCGGTGATGTACACGTGGTGGCCGGTGAACACGTCGTCGCCGATCTCGACCGACTGGTGCCCGACGATCCCGCTGCCCTTGCCGATGAGCACGCGGTCGCCGATGGTGACGACCGGCGAGTGGTCGATGACGTGACCGGGCATCACCCCCGCCGACAACGACGAGTAGGGCCCGATGATGCAGCCCTCCCCCACCTCGATGTACTCCTCGCCGTACAGCGCGGCCACCGGGAAGCAGATGGCGGAGCCGTCGCCGAAGCGGCGGAACCGGCGGGCCCGCCGGCTGCGCGGTCCGATGTTCGCGAAGTGCACGACCTGCTCCCACCCGGCGCGCAGCAGGTCGCCCGCCGCAACCCGTGCCGGATCGAGCCAGCTCCCCGCGCCGGGCTCAACCATCGAGCGGTTTTCGGGCCGGTCGGGTGGCCGCCCGCGCCCGCCGCAGGAACACGAACGCGGCGAACAGGCCACCGACCACGACGACCAGCACGCACAGGATCAGGACCGGCGGCCAGCTCGAGTCGTGGCCGTGGATGCGTACGGGCACGACCTCGGTGATGGGGGGTCCGGGCGGAGCCAGCAGCATCGAGGTCACTGTACGATGCGCGCGGGAAGGGGCGAGGATGACGCACTCGGTCGCGGCGCCGGCGGGCACGGAAGGGACCGCGGCGCGGCGCCTCGTGCTCGTACTGCTCGCCGGAAGCGCGGTCGCGGTCGCGCTCGGCGTCTACGGCCGGGCGCACGACCCCACGCACGAGCAGCCGTACACGCTGTTCTTCTCGAGCACGATCCAATTGAAGGTCTGGTTCGCGACCGCCGCGCTCGCGCTCGCAGTGCTGCAGGTCCTGCTCGGGCTGCGGCTCTACGACAAGATCACGGTGCCGCGCCGGACGCCGTCGTGGTTGGGCGACGCGCACCGGCTGGTCGGCACGCTCGCCTTCGCGGTGACCCTGCCCGTCGCCTACCAGTGCCTCTGGGCGCTGGGGTTCCAGTCGACCGACACCAGGGTGCTCGTGCACTCGCTGCTCGGCTGCTTCTTCTACGGCATCTTCACCGTGAAGGTGCTCGCGGTGCGGGTCCGCGGTCTCCCGGGCCCGACCCTGCCGGTGGCGGGTGGAGTCGTGTTCGTCACGCTCGTCGGCGTCTGGCTCACCAGCGCGTTGTGGTTCTTCACGTCCCGACCGCCCCGGCTGCCGGCGTACTGATGTTCCGGAAGCTGGTCAACGTAGTGGAAGTGCTGGCGGCGGTCGGTGCGGTCGTGGCCGTCGTCCTGCTGTTCGCCAACGAGCCCGGCTCGACCACCGGCTCGACCCCCGCCTCACCGGGGGCGGCGCTGTTCGCGGCGAACTGCGCCAGCTGCCACGGCGCCGACGGCGAGGGCGGCGTGGGACCGCAGCTGGCCGACGGGGCCGTGGTGAAGCAGTTCCCGTCGGTCGACGACCAGATCACCTTCGTGCGCGACGGCAGCGGCTCGATGCCCGCGTTCGGCGGGCAGCTCTCACCGGCGCAGATTCGTCAGGTGGTCGAGTACACACGCACACTGTGAGCACGGACCACAGAAGGGCATAGCCATGGGTGCAGTGATCGTCGCCGTGATCGTCGTGGTGATCGTCGTGTTCGTCGTGTGGAAGTCGTTCCACTCGGTGGGCGCCACGGAGGTCGGGCTGGTCGGGAAGCGATTTGCCTTCCGCAAGCTCGACGAGGACAACCCCATTGCGTTCCGTGGCGAGGCCGGCTACCAGGCGACGATGCTGATGCCGGGACTGCGGTTCAAGCTGTGGCCGCTCTTCGGCGTGAAGAAGTTCCCCTGGGTGCAGGTGCCCGCGGGCGAGATCGGCGTGGTCATCGCGCAGGTGGGAGCACCACTCCCGATCGGCGCCAAGAGTGCGGTGTACAAGGCCGAGCTGGCGAACTTCTCCAACCTGCACACCTTCATCGAGGCGGGCGGGCAGAAGGGTGTCCAGCGTCCGGTCCTTCCGCCCGGCACGTTGGTGCCGGTCCACCCGGTCGCGTTCCTCGTGCTGACCCCCCAGACCGTCTACGGCCTGCCGGTGTCGCCCGACCTCGCCTCGCAGGCCAAGGGCAAGACGCTCACCCCCGAGTCGTTCGGCCTCTCCCCCGACCAGCTGCGGGTCGTCGTGATCACGCCGGACGTCGGCGGGATCGACCTGGTGGGCGTCGTCACCGCGCTCGAGGGCGAACCGCTCCCCTCTGGCGACATCGCCAGCCGGTTGGGCGGGTTCGAGGACGTCGCCGCGATCGAGGCGTCGAACGCGGGCGGCAGCACCAGCACCACCGACGCCCAGCTCATCGACCTGCTGCTCGGCAGCAAGAACAACCTGCACAACAACTACCAGGACTTCCAGGCCTTTCTCGACAACGGCGGCAAGATCGGGCTCCAGCACGACACCCTGTTGTACGGGGCGTACCTGCTGAACCCGTTCCTCGTGCGGGTCGACCTCGTGCCCATGCTCGTGGTCGACCAGGGTGAGGTCGCGGTGATCAAGGGCTTCGTCGGCCTCCCCACCGACGACACCTCGGGCGCGGAGTTCAAGTTCGGTTCGATCGTGCGTCCCGGCCACCGTGGCATCTGGCAGGAACCGCTCCGCACCGGCAAGTACGCGATCAACCCGCGGGTCTACGCAGCCGAGATCGTGCCGACCTTCATCCTGACCCTGAACTGGGCCGACGCCACGTCCGAGGCCCACGACCTCGACGCCCAGCTGTCGTCGATCGTCGGCAAGAGCCGGGAGGGCTTCATCTTCCAGATCGACCTCCAGGTGCAGATCCACGTGCCCGACACGAAGGCGCCGAAGGTGATCTCGATGGTGGGCACCATGCGCAACCTCGTGAGCGAGGTGTTGCAGAGCGCGGTGGGCAACCACTTCCGCAACACGCTGCAGGCGTTGGAGGCGGTGAAGTTCATCGAGACGCGGCGCGAGGTGCAGGCGGCCGCGTTCGAGGCCATCACCCGGTACCTCAGCCAGTACGAGGTGGAGACGAAGGGCGTCTACATCCAGGACGTCGCCTTCCCGGAGTCCCTGGTCGTCGTGCTCACCCAGCGCGAGATCGCCAACCAGGAGAAGTCGACGTTCGAGGAGCAGCAGCGCGCCGAGACGTCGCGCATCGAGATGGAGAAGGCGAAGGGCACCGCGAACATGCAGTCCCAGCTCGCCGGCGCGCAGGTGGGCGTGCAGATCAAGACCAACGAGGCCCAGGCGCGTGAAGCGGAGGCCCGGGGCGAGGCCGCGTACGTCCAGCTCACCGGCGAGGCCGAGGCGGCGCGTCGTCAGGCCATCGGCCTGGCGGAGGCGAAGGCCACCGAGGCCCTGGGACTCGCGCGCGCGACCGGCTTCGAGGCGCAGAAGGACGCGCTCGGCGGCCCGGCCACCGCGGTGGTGGCCGTCGCCAACGCGGTCGCCGACGGGCACATCACCGTGGTGCCCGAGGTGCTGGTCACCGGCGGCGGGGGCGGCTCGGTCGACGGCCTCGCGGCCACCCTGATGCGGTACCTCGGCACCAATGGATCGGGCGCCGGGAACGCGAAGCCCACCGCGGAGCGGCCGGCCGGTCTCCCGACGCCGGTCGAGACGGCCGAGGTGACGCGCGACGAGAGCGAAGGTGCGCTCGGGACCGAACGGTCCGACGAGCAACGCGACGTCACGTCCTGACGTCGTCGAGCCGCGCACTGTCCGCGATCACGGAGGCAGTCCACGGGCTCCACCCACCCAGGGGTTAGAGTTCCGCCCGGAGTTACACGAGTGTGATTCACCCAGGGGCGGACCCAGGAGGAACCCCACCGATGAGCCCTCGACTTCTCAGGATCGACGCCATGGTGTTCCGGGCCGACTCGGTCCGGTTCGAGCCGTGCCCGTCGTTCCGGGCGGGTAGCGACCCCCAGCTGTGCGACTGCGGCTGGCTCGAGCCCGAGCACATCGGGGCGGCGGCCACGAGCCGGGTGCGTCGCTTCCCGCGCCGCCGCGCCGTCGGCGTGCCGCAGCGCCAGGCCTCCTGACCGCGGGTCAGGCCGACTTGCGGGTGCGCTTGGCGGTCGCCGACTTCTTCGCGGGCGACTTCTTGGCCGCGCTCTTGGTCGGGGCCCGCTTGGCCGCCTTCTTCGTCGCCTTGCGCGGCGCCGGGGCTGCCTCCGCCGCGTCGTCGGCGTCGCCCTTCGGCCGCTTGGCACCGGTGCGGGCGAGGCTCGCCTCGAGCGCGGCCATGAGGTCGAGCACCTTGGCCGGCTCCTCCGGCGCCACCGGCGCCACGATCTCCTCGCCGGCCGCCTTGCGGTCGATGAGCGCGAGCACCTCCTCGCGGTACTCGTCGCGGTACTTCTCCGGGTCGAACTCACCGGCCAGCGTGTTGACCAACTGACGGGCCATGTCGAGCTCACGCTCGCTCGGCTCCGACTCGGCGTCGATCTGCTCGCGGTCGGGCGCGAGCACCTCGTCGGCGTAGCGCATGGTCTCCAGGCACAGCATGCCGTCGACCGGACGGATCGCGACGAGGGCCTCCTTCGACCGCAGCACGAAGCGGCCGACCGCGACCTTGCCCTCGTCCTCCATCACCTGGGTGAGCAGCCGGTAGGCCTTGGCCGCGTCCTTGTCGGGAACGAGGTAGTAGGGCTGCTCGAAGAAGACGGGATCGATCTCCGACAGGTCGACGAAGTCCTCGATCTCGATCTGACGACTGGCCTTGGGCTTGAGCGCGGCCATGAGGTCGAGCACCTTGGCCGGCTCCTCCGGCGCCA
>DATBBL010000401.1:0-11435 GCA_036271015.1 Acidimicrobiia bacterium | reverse complement strand
GACCAGGCCCTGCACCATCCCCTCGGCGATGAACGGGATGCGCACGAACCAGTTCGACGCGCCCACGAGCTTCATCACCTCGATCTCGCGGCGCCGGGCGAAGGTGGCGAGCCGGATCGTATTGACGATGAGGAACAGCGACGACGCCAGCAGCACCAACGAGATGAAGTAGAAGATGTACTTCACGGTGTTGGTGACGTCGATCAGCCCTTTCAGCGCCTCGCCCGGTGTGGTCACGGAGTCGACGCCTTGTTGGGTGCTGAACTGACCCTTCACCGTCTCGGTGAGCTCCGCCTTCTTGGGCACCACCCGGAACGACTCGGGGAGGTCCCGGGCGCGGATGCTGTTGACGAGGTCGGGGTTGCGGTGGAAGATCCGCTTGAACTCGGTGTACGCATCGGCCTTGGTGAGGTGCCGGTACGACTTGACGTTGCCACGCGCGCCCTTGGCCGAATCGAGCGCATCCTGCACGCCCTTGATCTGCTGGTCGGTCGCGTCGACCTTCATGAAGATCTCGAGCGTCACACCACCCTTGATGCGCTCGGTGCCGTGGTCGACCCACTTCGACAGCATCAGGATGCCGCCGAACAGCGCAAGCGACACCGCGACGGTGGCGATCCCCGCGATCGTCATGAGCACGTTGCGACGCAGCGAGACCAGCGTCTCGCGCGAGAAGTACGAGATGCGCGTCCACATGTGCCGGTGTCAGCTCCCGACGCCGTACACGCCGCGCGCCTGGTCGCGGACGAGCGTGCCCCGGTCGAGCTCGATCACGCGACGGCGCATGGCGTCGACGATTCGTTGATCATGGGTGGCCATGACGATGGTGGTGCCCGTCCGGTTGATGCGGTCGAGGATCCGCATGATGCCGACGGTGGTCGCCGGGTCGAGGTTCCCGGTGGGCTCGTCGGCGAGCACGATCAGGGGGCGGTTGACGAACGCGCGGGCGATGGAGACCCGCTGCTGCTCGCCACCGGAGAGCTCGGAGGGGAAGCGCCCGGCCTTCTTGGCCAGGCCGACGAGGTCGAGCACCTGCGGCACCTGGGTGCGCACGACGTGCCGGGGCCGGCCGATCACCTCCATGGCGAAGGCGACGTTCTCGTAGACGGTCTTGTTGGGCAGCAGCTTGAAGTCCTGGAAGACGCACCCGATGTTGCGACGGAGCTGCGGGACCTTCCAGTGGCTCAGCTGCGAGATGTCGCGACCCGCCACCACGATGCGGCCCGACGTCGCCTGCTCCTCCCGGAGGAGGAGGCGGAGGAACGTGCTCTTCCCCGAGCCCGAAGGGCCCACGAGGAAGATGAATTCACCCTTTTGGACCTCGGCCGACACCTCGCGGAGCGCGGTGACATCGCCCTTGTAGATCTTGGAGACGTTCTCGAAGCGAATCATTTCAGGGACGCGAGGGTAGCAGGGGCCAATTGCGGTTGGGTGTCTGGGGTCACAGTGGCGCGCGGCGTCTACTCGCCCTGACGGCGCCAGTGGAGATACGCCTCGATGAACCCGTCGAGGTCGCCGTCGAGGACGGCTTGCACGTTGCCGGTCTCGTAGCGGGTGCGCTCGTCCTTCACCAACTGGTACGGGTGCAACGTGTACGTGCGGATCTGGTTGCCGAACGCGACGTCGCGCTTGTCCCCCGCCAGCGCCTCCAACGCGGCTTCGCGCTCCTGGCGCTGCCGTTCGGCGAGGCGGGCGGCGAGGATCTGCATCGCGCGCGCCTTGTTCTGCGTCTGCGAGCGCTCGTTCTGGCACGACACGACGATGCCGGTGGGGACGTGGGTGATGCGTACCGCCGAGTCGGTGACGTTGACGTGCTGACCACCGGCGCCCGATGAGCGGTAGGTGTCGATCCGCAGGTCGGTGGGGTCGATCTCCGGCACCTCGGCGTCGTCGAGCGCGGGCACCGCGTCGAACGACGCGAACGCGGTCTGTCGTCGTGCGTTCGCGTCGAACGGCGAGATGCGGATGAGACGATGCACGCCGCGCTCGCTCGCGAGCAACCCGAACGCATAGCGGCCCTTCACCGTGAACGTCGCCGAGCTGAGGCCGGCCTCGGTGCCGGGTGACACCTCGTCGATCTCGGACGCGAAGCCGCGTCGCTCGGCCCAACGCAGGTACATGCGCAGCAGCATGTTGGTCCAGTCCTGCGCGTCGGTCCCGCCCGCGCCCGAGTTGACGGTGCAGATCGCGTCGCGGTCGTCGTGCTCGCCGGTGAACAACGCGCGCAGCTCCAACGTGTCGAGTTGCCGACCGAGGTCGTCCATCCCCGTGACGATCTCGCTCTCGACCGACTCGTCGCCCTCTTCGCGCGCGAGCTCCGCCAACGTCTCGAGGTCGGACACGGTGGTGTCGAGCTGGTCGACCAGCGTGACGTCCTCCTGCAGCTGCGCGAGCTCGGTGTTGACCTTCCGGGCGCGGTCCTGGTCGTCCCAGAGGTCGGGCTTGCTCGCCTCGACCTCGAGCTCGCCGATCCGGCTCCGCGCCTCGGCGACCTTCAGGTAGGCGCGGGCGCCCTCGACGCGGCGGCGCAATTCGGAGAGGTCGTCGGAGAAGTCACGCATGAGGGGGCAGCTGTCGGTGGGTCAGCGACCGTGGCAGAGCTTGTACTTCTTGCCACTCCCGCAGAAGCACGGCTCGTTGCGCCCGGGCGTCTTGTCGACCCGGACCGGCATCATCGTCTCGGGCGGCGCGACCGCCTCCGGGGCGGCGCCGAAGTCGCCGGCGAGCTCCTCTGGGGGCATCGCAGCCGCGGCCGCCCGCATGGCCCCGGAGCCCTGGGCGGCGTCCTCGGCGGAGCTGTACTTCATCCGCTCGGTCCCGGGGGCCCGAGGCGCCTCCTCCACCGCGGCCACCTGGAGGTGGGAGACGTAGGCCACGAACTGGTCCTGGATCTGGCCCATCATCGCCTCGAACATGTCGAAGCCCTCGCGCTGCCACTCGGCCAGGGGGTCCTTCTGCCCCATCGCCCGCAGGTTGATGCCCTCGCGGAGGTAGTCCATCTCGTAGAGGTGCTCGCGCCAGTGCTGGTCGATCATCGAGAGCATGACCCGGCGCTCGATCTCGCGGAGGTTGTCCGCGCCGATCGTCGCCTCCTTGCCCTCGTACAGCTCGATGGCGTCGTCGGTGAAGAGCTCGACGAGCATGTCGCGGTGCGTGCAGTCGTCGAGCTGCGCACGCGTGATGCGCGTCGGGTAGATGGTGGTCATCTGGAGGTGCAGCTCGTCGAGGTCCCAGTCCTCGGGGAACTCCTCGGCGCAGTTGGCGAGCACGGTGCGCTCGATCGTCGCGATGATCGCGTCGTAGGCCTCCTCGCGGAGGTCGCCGCCGTCGAGGATCTGCTGGCGGCGGCGGTAGATCACCTTCCGCTGCTCGTTCATCACCTCGTCGTACTTGAGGACGTCCTTGCGGATCTCGAAGTTGCGGTCCTCCACCGTGCGCTGCGCGCGCTCGATGGCCTTGGTGACCATCTTCGCCTCGAGCGGCATGTCGTCGGGGAACGCCTTGCCCATCACCCAGTTCATGGCGCCGGTGGCGAAGAGCCGCATGAGCTCGTCCTCGAGCGACAGGTAGAAGCGGCTCTCCCCCGGATCGCCCTGCCGGCCGGAGCGGCCGCGCAACTGGTTGTCGATGCGGCGGCTCTCGTGGCGCTCCGTGCCGAGCACGTACAGCCCGCCGAGCTCGCGCACCTGCTGTCCGTGCTCCGCGCACTCCACCTTGAGCTGCTCGACCAGCTCGGCGTACTTCTCCGGCGACTCCTCGACCGTGGTGCCGCTGGCGAGCAGCTCCTGCACGGCCAGCCCCTCCGGGTTGCCCCCGAGCAGGATGTCGACGCCCCGGCCGGCCATGTTGGTGGCGACGGTCACCGCGCCGAGCCGGCCGGCCTGGGTGACGATGTGCGCCTCCCGCTCGTGCTGCTTGGCGTTGAGCACCTCGTGCTGGATGCCCCGCTTCTCCAAGAGCCGCGAGAGCTGCTCCGACTTCTCCACCGAGATCGTGCCCACCAGCACCGGCTGGCCGTCGGCGTGGCGCTCGGCGATGTCGTCGGCGGCCGCCTCGAACTTCGCCGCCTCGGTCTTGTAGATGAGGTCGGGCTCGTCGGCCCGGACCATGGGTCGGTTGGTGGGGACGGACACGACCTCCAGCCCGTAGGTGTGGGCGAACTCGCCCGCCTCGGTGGAGGCGGTGCCGGTCATGCCGCCGAGCTTGTCGTACATGCGGAAGTAGTTCTGGAGCGTGATCGTCGCGAGGGTCTGGTTCTCCTCCTTGATCTTCACCCGCTCCTTCGCCTCGACGGCCTGATGGAGCCCTTCGGACCACCGCCTGCCTTCGAGGATGCGGCCGGTGAATTCGTCGACGATCTTCACCTCGCCGCTCTGCACGACGTAGTCGACGTCCTTCTTGAACAGCTCCTTGGCGCGCAGCGCGGCCTGCAGCTGGTGGACGAAGTTCTGGTTGACGTTCTCGTAGAGGTTGTCGACGCCGAGCGCCTTCTCCACCGCGGTGACACCGATCTCGCTGGGTACGACGGTGCGCTTGGCCTCGTCGACCTCGTAGTCGTGGTCGCGCTTCAACCCCTTCACGATGGCGGCGAACTGGACGTACAGCTCCTGGGCGTCGTCGGCGCGGCCGGAGATGATCAGCGGCGTGCGGGCTTCGTCGATGAGGATGGAGTCGACCTCGTCGACGATGGCGAAGGCATGGCTGCGCTGCACCTGGTCCTCACGTGCCACCGCCATGTTGTCGCGCAGGTAGTCGAAGCCGAACTCGTTGTTGGTGCCGTAGGTGATCCCGGCCGCGTACGCCCGCCGCTTCGCCTCGAAGTCTTCGATCCCGGGGATGACCACGCCCACGTCGAGCCCGAGGGCCCGGTAGATCTGCCCCATCCACTCGGCGTCGCGTCGGGCCAGGTAGTCGTTGACGGTGACGAGGTGCACGCCGCCGCCGGTGAGCGCGTTGAGGTAGGCGGGCAGGGTGGCGACGAGGGTCTTGCCCTCACCGGTCTTCATCTCGGCCACCCAACCGAAGTGGAGAGCGGCGCCGCCCATGATCTGGACGTCGAAGTGGCGCTGGCCCAGCGTGCGCAACCCGGCCTCGCGGACCGCCGCGAACGCCTCGGGCAGGAGGTCGTCGAGGTGCTCCTGCTGCTTGTCCGGATCGCCCGCGTTGTCGAGCTCCTCGCGCCAGCGGTTCGTGAGCGCGCGCAGCTCCTCGTCGGAGCGGGCCTGCATCTCGGGCTCGAAGGTGCCGACGACGGGCGCGATCGACTCCAGCGACTTGAGCTTGCGGCCTTCGCCGGCGTGGAGGATCTTGTTGAAGAGTCCCATGGAGAAAGCCAGTCTACCGGGGTGTCGTCCCGCTCCGGCTCCGGACCAGGGGCGCATTCCACGCTCACCGGGAGCGCGCGTGCGGGCAGGAAGCGCGGGCCTACGATCCCCGCCGATGGTCGAGGCGGCACCGGCGCGATCGGCCCGCGTCCGCGCCGCCACCGTCGCCCTGGTGGTCGCGGCGGCGGCCGGGATCGGCGCATTCGCGTGGTTCCGCATCTGGCAGGCCCGGGTGGGCAACCCGCTGATCTGGCAGGACTCGCTGGAGTACCAGGCGCTCAGCCGGCAACCGCTGCTCAGCCACCGGATCTGGGCCGGCGCCCGGCCGCCCGTCACCCCCCTGCTCTGGAAGCTCGCGGGGAGCGACACCACCTTCGCCCTGGTGCAGACCCTGGTGTCGGTCGCGGCGTGGAGCACCCTGGCGGTCGTCGCCGCCCGCCGGGTCCGACCCTGGTGGGGCCGGCTCGGGGCCGGCGCCGCGGTGCTCGGCTTCGCGGCGACGCGGCCGGTGACGCAGTGGGACCGCTCGGTCCTGTCCGAGAGCCTCTCGCTCGCCCTGCTCGCGCTGCTGTTCGCGGTGGCCATCCTCTGGGCCGCGCGCCCGACCCTCACCCGGGGTCTCGGCGTGGTCGCGGTCGGGCTGCTCTTTGCCGCGACCCGAGACACCCAGATCTGGGTCATCGCGCTGGTCGCGGTCGCGTTCGGCGCCTACGCCGCGTGGCGCGGGCTGCGGGTCGACGCGATCAGTGCCCGACCCGCGCTCGTGGTCGCCGGCGGCCTCGTGGCGGTCGTGGTGCTGACCGGCGCCGGGTCGATCGCCTCACACCGCGACGTGAAGAACGTGGAGAACGCGCTCGCGGTGCGGGTGTTCCCGTATCCCTCGCGGATCGCGTGGTTCGGAGACCACGGGATGCCGCAGGCGGCCCGACTCACGAAGCTGGCCCGGGCGAAGGCGGCCGAGCCGGGTCACGCCCCGGTGGTGACCATCGACCCGGCCGATCCCGCCTTCGGGCCCCTGGTGCGGTGGATGCGCTCCGACGCCACCCGCACGTACGTGCAGTGGTTGCTGTTCCACCCGGCCACGGTGCTGACGGAACCGCTGGCGCGTCCGGAGCGCAGCTTCAACAACGCCGACGGGCACCTGTCGTTCTACGCCGCCAGCGACCGCACCGACGCCCCCGTGCTCACCACGATCCTGTACCCCTCCTGGCCGTGGGTGCTTGTCGCGGCCTTCGTCGCGGTCGCGGGCGGGGTGTACCTCGGTCACGACCGCCGCCCCGACTGGGCCGTGATCGCGCTGCTCGGCGCGCTGGGGCTCGTGCACATGCTGATCGCGTGGCACGGCGACGGCATGGAGGCGACCCGCCACGCCAATGTCGGCAACGTGCAGGTGCGGCTCGGCGTGCTGCTCCTGCTGGTGTTGCTGCTCGACGGCCGCCAGCCGGCGTCGGCGGATCAGCCGCTGGTCTCGATCAACCCGAGCTGACCGTCGCGCCGGCGGTAGAGCACCGCAGCGTTGCCGCTCTCGGTGTTGGTGAAGAGGAAGAAGTCGTGACCGAGCAGCTCCATCTGCAACGCGGCCTCTTCCGGGTCCATCGGCTTCGCCGCGAACCGCTTGGTCTTCACGACGCGCGCGCCGACGTCGGCGTCATCGTCGTCGTCCTTCAGGCCGAGCGCGCCGTCGCCGTCACCGTTGACGCCGACGACCGACGACGCGCGCCGCCGAGGGTGTGAGCGGCTCACTCGCTTCTCCTTGATGCGCGCGACCTGGTAGCCGACCTTGTCGACCGCGAGGTCGAGCGCCGCCTCCGGTTCGGACGAGCACGCGTGCGCCTTCACGAAGTGCTTCTTGAGGTGCACGGTGATCTCACAGAGCTGCGACTCCGCGAGGCGCTTGTGCTGCTGCTCGGCGAAGTCGACCTCGACCCGCCCGGCGTCGTGGGTGAACTTCGCGATACGGGCCACCTTCTCCCGCGCCGTCGCCTCGAGGCGGGCCGACACCGAGCAGTTCTTGCCTCGGACCACGATGTCCATCTGCACCTCCCGGGAAGCGCGCACGAGGACGCGCCCAAGTCTACGGTGACGACGGAGGCGGTGTCCGGGCCGCGGTCAACGCGACGACGACACGCGCGTCGGCGGCGCGGAGTGCCGACGCGGCCGCCGCGAGGGTGGCGCCGGTGGTGGCGACGTCGTCGACCACGACGACGCGCGCGGGCACGGCCCGGCGCGCGACGAACCGCGGGCCGCGGCGGCGGGCGTCGCCGGTGAGCCCGGTCTGCGCGGGGCCGGGGAGCCGGTCGAGCAGGCCCACGCAGCGGGCGCCCAGGCGGCGGGCAACCGCCCGGGCGAGCAGCTCGGCGGGGTCGAAGCCCCGTTGCCGCCGACGCTCGCGACCGGTGGGCGCCCAGGTGACGAGCCCGGGCAGCGAGCCGCGCGCGGTCGCCGGCACCGCCCCGACCGTGGCCCCGGCGAGCCAGGGCACGACCGCGCGCACGTTGCGGTACTTGACCCGGGCCACCAGCTCACGGGCGGTGCCCTCGTAGGCGAACGCGGCCCACCAGGCGTCGATCCCGGCGGGCGGCGGGGCGGGGACCGGTGCCCGGAGCCGCTCGCGGCACCGCGTGCACACGGGCGCGCCGGGTGCCCCGCAGCCGGGGCACACCAGCGGGAACAGGACGTCGAGCACCCGGCGACGCTACGGCCGGGGTACGACAGTTTTTTGCGTTCCGTTGGATCAAGGAATCCGGCGGCCCGACCGATGGCAACGTGACGGATGGCACGTGCGGGGGCCGAGGGCACGATGACGAGAGGATCACCCCCAATGAGTGTCTTCTTGAGCTGGGCACGATCGACGGTCGCGAACCTCGACCGCGCCCTCGGCCGCAGCGACGAGTGGTTCGACCGCATCCTCGTTGGGGTGCTGGTCCTGCTCGTGATCGCGGTCGCGTTCCTGTTCTCCCAGTAGCCCTGCCCACCCCCCCAACGTTGCGTCATCTCACGTCGTATATCGCGGCGAAGTGACGCAGGTTCCCCGGGGGGTTCCCCTTGGGGGGAGGGGGGAAGCGCTCAGTAGCGGTAGTGGTCGGGCTTGTACGGGCCCTCCACCGGCACGCCGAGATAGAGCGACTGGTCCTCGGTGAGGGTGGTCAGCTTCACGCCGAGCTTGTCGAGGTGGAGGCGCGCCACCTCCTCGTCGAGGTGCTTCGGCAGCGTGTACACCTTGCGCTCGTAGAAGTCGCGGTGGGTGAAGAGCTCCAGCTGGGCCATCACCTGGTTGGTGAAGCTGTTCGACATCACGAAGCTCGGGTGCCCGGTGGCGCAGCCCAGGTTCAGGAGCCGGCCCTCGGCCAGCACGATGATCGTGTGGCTCGCCCGATCCGACGTGGCCGGGAACACCCACTCGTCGACCTGCGGCTTCACGTTGACCCGGCGGATGCCCTCGACCTTCCCCAGCCCGGCCATGTCGATCTCGGTGTCGAAGTGCCCGATGTTGCCGACGATCGCGTTGTGCTTCATGCGTGCCATGTGCTCGACCGTGATCACGTTCATGTTGCCGGTCGTGGTGACGAAGAGGTCGGCGGTGTCGACGACGTCGTCGAGGGTCGTGACCTCGTAGCCCTCCATCGCGGCCTGCAGCGCGCAGATCGGATCGATCTCGGTGATGATCACGCGGGCACCCTGGCCCCGCAGCGACTGCGCGCAACCCTTGCCGACGTCGCCGTACCCGCAGACCACGGTGACCTTGCCCGCGAGCATGACGTCGGTGGCGCGACAGATGCCGTCGACGAGCGAGTGGCGACAGCCGTACAGGTTGTCGAACTTGCTCTTGGTGACCGAGTCGTTGACGTTGATCGCCGGGAACAGCAGCGATCCGGTCTCCATCATCTGGTAGAGGCGGTGCACGCCGGTCGTCGTCTCCTCGGTGACGCCCAGGAGGCCGTCGGCCATCCGGTGCCAGCGATGGTCGTCGTCGGCGAGCACGTCGCGCAACAGGCCGAGCACGACCGCGAACTCCTCGTTGTCGGCCGTCGACGGGTCGGGCACCGCGCCGGCGCGCTCGAACTCGACGCCCTTGTGGACGAGCAGGGTGGCGTCACCACCGTCGTCGAGGATCATGTTGGGGCCCTCGTTGCCGGGCCACGACAGGGCCCGGTCGGTGCACCACCAGTACTCCTCGAGCGTCTCGCCCTTCCAGGCGAACACCGGGACGCCGGCGGCGGCGATGGCGGCGGCGGCGTGGTCCTGGGTGGAGAAGATGTTGCACGACGCCCACCGGACCTCGGCACCGAGGGCGACGAGCGTCTCGATGAGCACCGCGGTCTGGATGGTCATGTGCAGCGACCCGGTGATGCGGGCGCCGGTGAGCGGCTTGCTCTCCGAGTAGCGCTCGCGCAGGGCCATGAGGCCCGGCATCTCGTACTCCGCGAGCGCGATCTCCTTGCGCCCGAAGTCGGCGAGCGACAGGTCGGCGACCTTGAAGTCGGAGAACTCGGTCGCGGCGGACGGATCGACGGTGGTCGTCATGGATCAGACTCCTTCATCAGGGTGTGCGTGATGTCAGAGTCGGCCCGGATCACCGGATGACAGCCTGCGAGGCCCGACCAGCGATCCAGAATAGCCGAGCGCAGCGGCGCGACGTCGTGACAAGCTCGAGTGATGGGTCTCGAGCTCCGCACCGTGCGCGACGAGGAGTTGGGCGGGTTCCTCCGGGCGGTGAGCACCGGGTTCGGCATGGTGTCACCCGCCGAGGACGACGAGTACGCGGTGCACCTGCTCCCGGCGGAGCGGTGCCTGGCGGTCCACGACGACGAGGCCGTCGTCGCCACCGCCGGCGCCTTCCCGTTCCGGCTCACGGTGCCGGGCGGAGCCCAGGTCGCGGTGGCCGCGGTCACCGTGGTGACCGTGCAGCCGACGCACCGCCGCCAGGGCCTGCTGCGGCAGATGATGGACGAGCAGCTCGACGATGTCGCGCGGCGGGGCGAGTCGCTCGCTGCGCTCACCGCATCGGAGGCGTCGATCTACGAACGCTTCGGCTACGGCATCGCCACGTTCACGACCCGTTGGGAGCTGGCGTCGGAGTACGCCGACACCGGCGCGCCCGCCGACGGGTCGGTGCGCCTGGTCGAGGGAGACGCCGCCGGCGAGGCGGCCCGCGCGGTGTACGACGCGGCCGCCGCGACGCGCACCGGCGAGATCGAACGGCCACTTGAGTGGTGGTCGCCCATCTTCAACCGCGGAAAGCGTGGCCCGCGGTTCTTCACCGCGGTGCACACGAGCCGCGACGGGCGTCCGGACGCGTTCGCGCGCTACGCCCTGGACCAGTGCTGGCCCGACGGCGTCCCGGAGATGACGCTGCGCGTGATCGAGATGCAGGCCGTCGACGCGGACGCCGAGGCCGCGCTGTGGAGCTACCTCTTCGGCATCGACCTCGTCGGGACCGTGCAGGCGGTCGACCGGCCCGTCGACGACCCGTTGCGCTGGCGTCTCGCCGATCCCCGCCGGCTTCGTGTCCGTGAGATGCGCGATCACCTGTGGGTGCGCATCGTCGACGTCGCCGAGGCGCTCGCGGCTCGCACCTACGGCACCGAGGACGGTCTGGTGATCGAGCTCGTCGACGCGTTCCGCCCCGCGAACAGCGGCCGATGGCACATCGACGGAGGGCCCGACGGCGCCGCGTGCGCGCCCACCAGCATCGAAGCCGACCTGACCCTCTCCGCACCCGACCTCGGTGCGTTGTACCTCGGCGGCGTCGCCCCGTCGACGCTCGCTGCGGCTGGGCGCATCACCGCCCGGTCCGCCGGCGCGCTGCGCCGCGCCGACCGATTCTTCGTCGCGCACCCGTCACCGTGGTGCACCACGCACTTCTGAGCCGAGCCGCGACCGCCGAAGATGCGCGTTCTTGCGCCCAGACGGCGAAAACGCGCACCATCGGCGACGCGGGTCAGCCGATCGCGGCCTTGAGCTGCATGATGGCGTCGATCGGGCCGGGGTCGACGTCGTTGTCGAGCGCCAGGTAGTAGCTCGTCCAGTCGCCGATGGTGATCAGGTCGAGCAGCTGGGCCAGGCGCCCCTCCCCCTCGGCGTCGACCGTGACCACCTGGCTCAGCGCTT
>DATBBL010000400.1:0-6835 GCA_036271015.1 Acidimicrobiia bacterium | reverse complement strand
GTGTCCTTGGGGCTGATCTTGTAGAACGCGGCGGCGAGCTTGCCGGTCGTGTCCACGACGAACGCCGAGCGGATGATGCCCATGTACTTGCGCCCGTAGTTGACCTTCTCGCCCCACACGCCGTACTTCTCGGCCACGCTGTGCTCGGTGTCGGCGAGCAGTGGGAAGCCGAGCCCGTACTTGTCGTCGAACTTGAGCTGCTTCTCGGGGGTGTCGGGTGAGATGCCGAGCACGACCGCCTTCAGCTTCTTGAGGTCGGGCTCGGCGTCGCGCAGCGCACACGACTGCGTCGTACATCCGGGCGTGTCGGCCTTCGGGTAGAAGTACACGACGACCTTCTTGCCTTTGTAGTCGCTCAGCTTGACCTTCTTGCCGTGCTGGTCGGTGAGCGTGAACGCGGGGGCGCGGTTGCCGGCGGCGAGCTGGGCCATGCGGGACTCTCCTCGAGACGGGGACGCCGTAGCATGCCGCACGTGCGGCGCTCGATGCTGATCACGGTCGAGGCCGACACCGAGCGCGTGTGCCGCGCCCTCGTCGACGACCTCGCCCTCGCGCCGACGGCCACCGGCTTCGCCGGCCCGATCGACGGGATGCCGGACACCACCGCCGGGCTCGAGGCAACGGTCGTGTCGGCCGCCGGCCCCACGACCGACGTGCGCCTCGACGCGGTGAGCGACGTCGTGGTCCCGTTCTTCACCTGGTTCCTCCGCATCCAGGCCTGGCTGGGGGCACGACGCGCGCTCCCCCACGCCGCCGCCCGCCTCGAGGCCGCACTGGCCGGGACACCACCGCCTCCGCCGGTCAAGCCGCTCCCGGTGGTCCCACCGGTGCCGTTCACGCCGGAGCAGGCCGGTCGACTGGGCGCCCTGGCCGCGGTGGCCCTGCTCGCGAACTTCTGCGGTGCGCTGCTGTCGCAGAACGGCGACGCCGTCACCAGCGCCTTCGACCAGTCCGACCAGGCGCTCGGGGTCGCCCTCGCGGTGGCCCGGGCCGGCGTGCTGGTGTCGTTGGTGGCGATCGCGCTCGCGGACCGGTGGGGCCGCCGGCGGCTGATCCTCCTCGCGCTGATCGGCGCCTGCGCCGCGAACGCGCTGACCGCGCTCGCGCCGACGTTCGAGGTGTTCACGGGTACCCAACTCCTCAGCCGGGCGCTGGTCAACACCGCGCTCATCGTCGCCGGCATCGCCGCGGTCGAGGACGCGCCGGAGGGTGCACGCGCGTTCGCGACCGGGATGTTCGCGCTCGCGCTCGGCGCCGGGTTCGGGCTCTCCGTCGTGCTGCTCCCCCTCGCCGACCTCGGGGACTACGGCTGGCGCATCTCGTTCGGGGTCAGCGCCGCGCTCGTGCTCCTGGTCCCGCTCATCGCCCGTCACCTCAAGGAGACGCACCGCTATGTCCGAGTGGCGCGCAAGAGCAGCGCGCGCCAGCGCTTCCGCGAGCTGGTCGACTCTTCCTACGGCTTCCGCTTCCTCCTGCTCGGGCTCGCCGCGTTCCTCACCAACGTGTTCAGCGCGCCGTCGTCGCAGCTCACGAACCGATACCTCACCCACGCGCACGACTTCACCAACTCCGACGTGGCGCTGTTCCGCACCGTCACCGCGGGCGTACCCGGCATCGTCGGTGTCGTGCTCGCCAGCAGGCTCGCGGAGAGCCGCGGCCGCCGACCGGTGACGATCATCGGCCTGCTCGTGGCGACCGGCGCGCAGGCGGCGTTCTTCCTCGCCGGCAACGATCTGCTGCTCTGGATCACCCCGGTGATCGCGATCGTCGCCGCCGCGTGCGCGGGGCTCGCGCTGGGGACGCTCGACGCCGAGCTGTTCCCGACCGAGGCCCGCGGCACGTCGAGCGGCTTCCTCCTGGTCTCCGGGGTGGCCGGCTCCGCCGCCGGGCTGGTGCTCGCGACCCAGTTGCGCGACGTGGTGGGCGGGCTGGGACCCGCCATCGCCCTCTGTGGGATCGCGTCGTTGCTCGCCGCGGTCTTCGTGGTCCCGCGGCTGCCCGAGACGGCCGAACGCCGCCTCGACGACGTCAGCCCGTCCGGGGTGTGAGAGGCGGCGCGCTCAGCTGGAGCTGCAGGTCGCCGCGTAGGCGAAGAACGTGCCGATCGCCTTGCCGTACTTCTTGAAGTCGCTCGACCGGTAGAAGTTCGCCAGGTCAGCCGCGTTCGACCCGCTGTGGCCGATCTTGTTCAGGACGCTGACGATGGTGTTCCCGGCGGCCTTGACCTTGGCCGGCGCCTGGTTCGCCGCCGCCTTGAACTTGGACGCGAGCGCCGACGCCTCCTTCGGAGTGGGCGTGTTCCCCTCGTTCGTGCTCGCCGAGATCTTCGCGGCGGCCTTGCAGAACTTGCTGTTCGCCGCCGGGACCGACGCGTGCGCGGGGCCGGCGAGGACCGCGAGCACCGAGGCCGCCAGTACGGCAGCCAGGAGGATTCGTAGGCGAGACATGTCAGAGCCTTTCGATGGACGCCCAAGCCCGGAGCGCGATGCTACTCAGCGGCGGGCACCGTCCCGTGACACACCTCGTGCCCGGCGGCGTCGACGAGCGCGATGCGAGAGCCCGCACCCAGCGCCTCGGGGCTGCGGCCGGTCCACGAGCCGCGGGTGGCATCGATGGTCATGGTGCCGATCGTCGTCGGCGCGCCCTTCCGCGGCGTGACCTGGATGCCGTAGTTGCCCGACGGGACGGCCGACGAGACGCTGTAGCTGATCGACACCGCGACGCCGTGACCGTTGGCGACGTACGCCCAGCCCGCGGGGGTGTCGTTGGGGCCGCCCTGCATCGCCACGGCAACCGGCTTCACCGGCCCGGCACTGGTGCTGGTCGCGGTCGGGCCCGACGCCACGTTGCTCGTGTCGTCGGACTCCACGACGCGCACGATGGTGATGCTGAAGATGGCGGCCACCGCGGCCGCCGCCGCGATCGACGCGACCCAACGGCGACGCGAACGGCGCCGGCCCTCGTCGAGGGCGTGCAGGACCCGGTCCTCGAATCCCGCCGGAGGCTCGTGCTCGGGGACGAGCTGCGGGATGGCATCGGCGGCTTCGGTGAGCTCGGAGACGTACGCCTGGCAGCGGGCGCACCCGTTGACGTGGAGCACCACCTCGGCCCGCTCGGCACCGCCGAGGATCCCGAGGGCGAGCTCCGGTGCCAGCTCCCGCACCTCGGTACAGGTGAGCACGCTCATTCAGTGCTCTCCTCCACCAGCACCGCCCGCAACCGGATCAGCGCGGTACGGATCCGGGTCTTGGCCGTCCCGAGCGGGATGCCCTCGATCTCCCCGACCTCCCGGGCCGTGTACCCGAGCAGCCCGGCCATGGCGATGGCCCGGCGCTGCTCCTCGGGGAGCTTCACCAGGGCGGCCCGCAGCCTCGTCGTGTCGTCGGAGAGCTCCGCCAGCTCGGCGAGGTCGCGGTCGGCCGACGGGGTCTCCAGCCCCAACAGCGCCACCGGGTCGAACGCGACCGGGCGCCGCACGCGCACCGCGTCGATCGCCAGGTTGCGGGTGATGGTGAGCAGCCACCCCACGACGCTGCCCCGCCGCGGGTCGTAGGCCCCGGCGTGCTTCCAGGCCCGGACGAACGCCTCCTGGGCGATGTCCTCCGCGGCGCGGTCGTCGGCCACGATCGTTCGCGCCAGCCCGTACACCCGGCGCTGGAACCGGCGGACGAACGCCGAGGCGGCGTCGCGGTCGCCGGAGGCCAACCCGGCGACGAGCGCATCGTCGGAAACCGTCCACACGAGGTTCTACGTCTCCCGCGGTCCGAGGGATTGCACCGAGCCGGACGACGTCACCGTAGCGGGGCAATCCGTTCCGTGCCCTGCTCCGTAGAACCACCGTGAGCCAGGGACAGGGGCACCGCAAGCTGGAGTGAGGCCGGCCGACGAGCGAGGTGTGCCGCCGATGATCAGTGCCCGGTCAGCGGCGGTACCCGTGTCCGAAGAAGCCCCCCTTCGGACGCGCGTGGGCGTGATAGTGGTCGGGGATGTTGCGCATGTTGTCGTCTACCCAGTGGTCGACCGTCAGCACGTCCCCGGCCACCCGCCCCAGCTCGTCGTGCATGTGCTGGAGGTGCTCGGCCGGCGGCTCGGTCCCGTGGAAGCGCCAGACGACCATCGGCACGTAGCAGATCTCGCACTCCGCGATCCAGCAGACGTCATCTTCGTGGAACCACGGCGTGATCCGCGCCGCCTCGCACAGGTCGCAATCGTCGACCTTCTCGAAGTCAGGCACGGACCGTCACCTGCGCGGCCGCGTCCACGAGGTGCTCGACCTCGTTCCGGTCCCCCGCGATCACGACATGCTCGCGGTTGCGGACGTGCGACACCGTTCCCACGCGTTCTCCTTTCGGGTTGTGAATTCCGATCTGCGCACCCACGTAGCGGCGTGAGTCGAAGTTCAGCACCTCCACGTGCCCATGCACCGCACACCACTCGCGGAGCTCTTCGACGCTGACCCAGGCTTCGTCGTTGTACGACACCACGACGACACGCGCCCGCACGTCGGCGATCACGCGCCGCAGGGCTTCGGGCATGGCCCGCCGCTGGTTGAAAGGGCTCTTGGTCTCGTCGTCGCGCGCGTCGATCCGCTTGCACGCGACGCCGTAGTGCTCGGGTGCGTCCCAGGCCACGAGCGTCTCCCAGACGTGGTAGTTCGTGAAGTAGCGGTGCTGGTTGTACGGCGGGTCGAGGTACGCGAGGTCACAGAACGGGAGCGCGCCGACGACGTCGAGGGCGTCCGCCCGCCGCGCGGTGCCCGGGCCCGGCATCAGCTCCGGCACGCGCAGCGTCAGGGGCGAGGACGCGCGCGGCGCCCACTCCTTCACGTACGCCATCTGTACACCGGCGGTCGAGTCGACCCGGTCGGCGGCCTCGATCAGGCTGGTCAGCAGCAGCGGGTAGCGGGGCGACCCCGCGTGGTCGCGCTCGATGGCGTCGCGCACCGCGTCGACCCGGGCCCCGTTCTCGGGCCGGAAGAAGCGCGACCGCACGCAGAAGGTGTCGGTGAAGTACCCCGGCTCACCGGGAAGCGCGTTCAGGGCGTCGACCGCGTCCCGCAGCTCGCGATGGTCGACGGCGTCGGCGTCGGTCGCGACGTACGTCTGTGCGAACACCTCGGAGTAGCGAGCGGTGTCGACGGCGGTGACGACGGCACCGGCGCGCTTGAACGCCTGCGCGACCCGTGTGGTGCCGGTGAACAGGTCCAACGCGGTCCGGGCCGACGCCGCCTCGCAGACGCGTGCCAGCACCGGCACCAGCCGGCGTTTCGAACCGAGGTACTTGATCATCCGGGCTCAGGCGCGGTCGAGCGCGGTGCGCAGCTCGGACACGAACTCGTGCGCCGCGTCCGGGCCGCCGCCGTTCAGCAGGCGGGCCATGAGTGCGCTGCCGATGATCACGCCGTCGCCGTAGTGCGCCGCCTCGACCGCCTGCTCCGCGTTGGAGATGCCGATCCCGAGGAGCACCGGCGTGTCGGTGACCGCCTTGAGGCGTCGACCCATCTCACGCGCCTGCGACGCGAGCGACGTGCGCTCACCGGTCACACCCATGAGCGACACGCCGTACACGAAGCCGCGGGAGCGCTCGCAGATGGCGACGAGACGGTCGTCGGGCGTGGTGGGCGCGGCCAGGAGCACGGTTTCGACGTCGTGCGCGTCGGCGGCGTCCGCCCACCCGTCGAGCTCGTCGAGCGGGAGATCGGGGAGGATGGCGGCCGCGATGCCGGCGTCGCGCAGCGCAGCCGCAAACCGTCGGTAGCCCATGTGGCCGACCGGGTTGGTGTAGGTCATGACCACGAGCGGCACGTCGATCTCGAGCTGCGCGGCGTCGCTGATGACGCCGGAGGGGGTCGCGCCGAGATCGAGCGCCCGCCGCGATGCCTCCTGGATGGTGAGCCCGTCCATCACCGGGTCGGAGAACGGGATGCCGATCTCGATGGCGTCGGCACCGGCGGCGGCGATGGCCCGCACGACGTCGAGCCACCCCGAGCCGAGACCGCCGGTGACGTACGGGACCAGGAGCTTGCAGCCCGCCTCCCGGCGGGCGCGCAGATGCGACTCCAGGCTCATCCCTGCCCGCTCCCGTCCCTCACAGCTTCTCGCCGGTGAGGCGCTCGGCGATCTGGGCGGCGTCCTTGTCGCCCCGGCCCGAGAGGGTCACCAGCACGGTGGTGCCGCTCGGCACCGATCGGCCGGCCTCGCGGGCCAACCAGCCGAGGGCGTGGGCGGGCTCGAGCGCAGGCACGATGCCCTCGGTGACCGAGAGCAGCTGGAACCCGGCGATGGCCTCGTCGTCGGTCGCGAACTCGTACCGCGCCCGACCGGCGGCCGCGAGCTGCGCGTGCTCGGGCCCCACGCCCGGGTAGTCGAGGCCCGCGCTGATCGAGTGCGCCTCGAGGATCTGGCCGTCCTCGTCCTGCAGGAACAGCGAGCGCGCGCCGTGGAGCACTCCCGGCACACCGCGACTCACCGACGCGCCGTGCCGGCCGGACTCGAGCCCGAGCCCGCCGGCCTCCACCCCGACGAGCTCCGCGGCGGTGTCGACGAACCCCGCGAACGTGCCCATCGCATTGGACCCACCACCGACGCACGCGACCACGAGGTCGGGGTCGCCGCCGAGGATCACCCGACACTGCTCGCGCGCCTCGTCGCCGACCACGCGCTGGAATTCGCGCACCATCCACGGATAGGGGTGCGGCCCGACCACGGAGCCGATGCAGTAGTGGGTGGTCTCGACCGTCGCCACCCAGTCGCGCAGCGCCTCGTTGATCGCGTCCTTCAACGTCGCGCTGCCGCCGGACACGGGAACGACGTCGGCGCCCAGGAGCTTCATCCGG
>DATBBL010000399.1:0-5143 GCA_036271015.1 Acidimicrobiia bacterium | reverse complement strand
AATCTTCCACCGACAGGCCGGCTATGCCGGTCTCGACGGCCAGCTTCACATTGGCCGCCACTTCCTCGGGCTTGACCGCGAACGCGCCCTCGAAGTCAGCGTTTACCGGGACCTCCACCGCCGCGGCCAGTTCGCTCAGATGCATTAGGACCTCGTCTCGGGTGACCGCGCCGTCCGGCAGGCCGCGGGACCAGGCGAATCCGGCGCTGGTCGAGGCCAGGGCCTTGAAGCCCAGGGCTTCCAGGGCGATGGCGGAGCCGACGTCCCACGGGTTGGGGATCACGAAGCAGCCCTGGCGGTGCAGGGCGTGGAACGCGACGCGCTTTTCCGACGGAGTTACGGCCATGGTTCGGCTCCTTGGAAGTGATGGGGTCCACTTACACCGCGATTGTGACCAATGCTGGCGGCTTTCGGACCTCAACGCACTCCTCAACGCATTCCCAGCGGGGCGTATCCGAGGTGCAGGCCGGCGTCGACCAGCAGGGTCTCGCCGGTAATGTGACGCGCGGCGGGCGAGGCCAGGAACACGGCGGCGCCGGCGATGTCCTCGGCGGTGGAGGCGGCCTTCAGGGGCATGGACGCCGCCACGCCCGCCCGCATCCGCTCCAGCGCTTCGGCCGGCATGGCCCGGCCGAACCACGGCGTGTCGATGAAGCCCGGGCAGATGGCGTTGACGCGGATGCCCTCGGTCGCGAAGCGCACCGCCATCGAGCGGGTCAGCCCGAGGACCCCGGCCTTCGAGGCCGCGTACGCGGGGTTGACGCCCTGGGCGATGATGCCGTGGATCGACGCGATGCCCACGACCGCGGCGTCGGGCGCGTTGGCCCGCAACTGCGACAGGAACGCCTGCACCACCATCGCGTAGGCGCGGAGGTTGACCTCGAGCAGCGGGTCCCACGTCTTGTCGGTGAGCTCGGGCAGGTCGACCGCGTCGGGGACGCCGGCCGCGTGCACCAGCCCACCGATGGTGCCCACCGCCGACGCGGTCTCCTCGGCCGCGTCCTGCAGCGTGTCGGTCTCACGCACGTCGACGGCCATGCCGACCGTTTTCACCCCGTGCGCGGCGGCGACCGCGTCGGCCGCCGCCGACGCCCGATCCTGGTGCAGATCCCAGACGGCGACCGGCCGGCCGACCTCCGCCACCGCGTGCGCGGTGGCCAGGCCGATCCCGGATGCGCCGCCGGTGATCACCACCCCGGACTCGGGCTGCAGGTCGAGCTCCGCCATCTGTGGTCCCCTTCCGGCTGCGCCGGAGGCAGCCCGACGCAGATCATGCCAGGAGTGGGCGAGGTCGGCCCGTCCGCGACAAGATCCCCGCATGACCGAGACCTTCGCCGCGTTCACCGCCGAGAAGACCGACGACGGGTTCCGCCGCGGCGTCACCGAGCTGAGCGCGGACCACCTGCCCGACGGTGACGTGGTCGTCGACGTGGAGTGGTCGAGCGTCAACTACAAGGATGCGTTGGCGGCCACGGAGAAGGGACGGGTGGCCAGGATCTCGCCGTTGGTGCCGGGCATCGACCTCGCCGGTACCGTGCGCGAGAGCACCGTCGACGGTGTGGAGCCGGGCGATGCGGTCATCGCCCACGGCTACGACCTCGGCGTCTCGCACCACGGTGGGTACGCCCAGGTCGCCCGGGTCCCGGGGGAGTGGATCGTCCCCCTCCCCGACGGCCTCACGACCCGTGAGGCGATGCTCGTGGGTACCGCCGGCTACACCGCCGCGCTGTCCGTGCTCGCGCTGCTCGACCACGGGGTCGTCGCCGACGCCGGCACCGTGCTCGTCACCGGGGCGACCGGAGGCGTCGGAAGCATGGCCGTGGCGATGCTCGCCGGCCTGGGGTTCACGGTCGCGGCCGGCAGTGGCAAGGCGGACGCGGAGCCCTTCCTGCGCGGGCTCGGCGCCCGCGAGGTCATCCCGCGCGACGAGCTGACCGACGTGAGCAAGCCGCTCCAGGCGCCGTCGTGGTCGGGCGCGGTCGACGCGGTCGGGGGCGCCACGCTGGCCCACGTGTTGACCCGCCTCGCACCGTTCGGCGCGGTCGCCGCCAGCGGCAACGTCGGCGGCGCCGAGCTGCCGACCACGGTGTTGCCGTTCATCCTGCGCGGCGTCACGCTGTGCGGGATCGACTCGGCGCACACCCCGATCGAGCGGCGACGCGAGGTGTGGGGGCGCATCGCCACAGACCTCAAGCCGGCCGGGTTCGCACGCATGGAGCACGTCGTCGACCTCGCCGGGCTCGAGGGCGCGCTCGAAGAGATCAGCCGCGGCGGCGTGACCGGGCGCTACCTGGTGCAGCTCCGCGACTGAGAGCCCTTGACAACCCGCCGGCACGTCCTGACGATGGGTGTTCCGTCGGCAGACCTGGAGGTTGGCGCAGGCCGCGGACGCGAAGCGCCGCGCCCATCCCGAACCCGCCGCAAATCACCGAAGGCCTGGTGGTCGCGAGCGGTACGAAGTAGCGCGCGCCGCGGGCGGCCGATCAGGCGGGGAACGGTTCGAGGCCGAGGCGGGAGCGCACCTCCGGCCGGCGCAGTGGCGGCACGGTCTTCGGAGGTTGCCGTCGGGGTGGGAGGCGCTCGAGCAGATCGGTCGCGAGGGACGCGATCTCGAGGGACACCGCCCGCATGTCCTCGGCCGTCGCACCGGTCGGCTTGGTGACGCCCGTGATCTTGCGGACGAACTGGTAGGCGGCGGCCTCGATCTCTTCCTGCGTCGCAGGGGGTTCGAGGCCTCGGAGTTCGGTGATGTTCCGGCACATGGCAGTCAGCCTATGACCCGCGGATCGGCGGTCCGACGGCTAGGCGCCATCGAAGGCAGCCTGGAGCGCGGCGATGTCGAGCTTCTTCATGCCGTACATCGCCTGCATGGCGCGGTCCACCGCGGCGCGATCGGGGTCGGTCAGCATCCGCTCCCAGCCGGCCGGGCAGACCTGCCACGACAGGCCGTACTTGTCCTTGAGCCAGCCGCAGGGGCCTTCTTCGCCGCCGTTCGACAGCTGCTCCCAGTAGTAGTCGATCTCGGCCTGGTCGGCGCACTCGATCAGCAGCGAGATCGCCTCGTCGAACGTGAACTGAGGACCGCCGTTGATCGCGGTGTACTGCTGACCGTCGAGCTCGAAGTTGACCGTCAGCACGTCACCGGCGCGCTGGGGTCCGCCCGCGCCGTAGTACGTGATGTCGGTGACCTTGGAGTTGGGGAAAATCGAGGTGTAGTACTCGGCGGCCTCGAGGCCCTGCGTGTCGAACCAGAGGTTGGGTGTGATCCTGGGCATCGCACTGCTCCCGTCGTCGTCGGTCACGAACGTCGTCGCAACCACGACCGCGTGCAACCGCCGAACTCATCGCCGGCACCGAGTCTGAAGGAAACGAGTCAACGAGCGCGGCGCGTCGGAGCCATCGCCGTCGCGTGCCGGGGTGGTTGACGGTCACCAGGGCGCGTCGGGCCAGGTCTCCCTGGTGCGATTGGTGGTGAGCCAGTCGCGCTCGACCTCCACGTAGTCGGCCGGCAGGTCCGCCGGGCTCGCGCCGAGGTCTAGGTCGATCCGGTGCACGAGCAGCTCCCGCCGGCGCCGCAGCAGCGTCGTCGTGACCGGCTGCGGCCCGTTCCACAACCAGCTGCCCGGCCGCGACCACGCGTCCGCCGGCAGCTGCCGCCACGCGTCCACGAGGGCGTCGTGCGACGCCACGAAGTCGGCGATCAGCGTCGCCACGTCGCGGTCGGCGCCGGCGTCGATCTCGGCCACCCGTCCCGCCATGCCGTCGGGATACTGCTCGCGGGGCTCGTCGGCGAGGGCGCCTTCCACCATGTTCCGGATCCCGTCCGCGTTGCGGGCGAGGTGGGTCACGAGGTGCCCGCGGGTCCACCCCGGGAGGCGCGACGCGGCGCGCATCTGCTCGTCGCGGAGCGGCGTGAGGTCCGCCAGCACCAGTGCTCCAGCGCGGTCGGCGGCGTCGATGCCCGCCTCGTTGGGCTCCACGGCGCGGAGCGTACCGCTCGATCGTCGCGCCGCTTCGGCCGGCGTCGACCGGCGCGATGACGAAACGTCCGGATTCTCCGCGAACCGGGGTGGCGTGGGCGTGCGCCAAGTGTCACCCTCAGTGAATCCGCGTGTGCGGGCGGCGGGCGCGGGCCGTACGATCACGACACATGGCAGGAGTTCCGGAGGGTCCGATGGCTCAGACCAGTGGATCCGGGACGGTGGGAGCCGACCGCGCCGACGACGACAGCGTCACCTGGAGCGCGGCCACCCTCATCGGGACCGGAGAAGCGGAAGGTGGCACCGTCGCGCGCGATCCCGAGGCGGGTGACGAGATCGAGGAGAGCATCGCGACCGACGAGGTCGACGACGCGGTCGACGACGCGGTCGACGACGCCCTCGAGCTCGACCTCACCGCCCCGCAGCCCGCCGAGGCCAACGGCAGCTCGCCCGCGTCCGACCGGGCCGCCGAGCTCGAAGGCGGCCACTGGCGCGAGCGGGCCATCGTGTGGCGCGAACGGGCGATGGCCGCGGAGCTGGTGGCGAAGATGCTGCAGCGCAATCTGGACGACCTCCGCGCCAACCTCGACGATCTCCGGCTCAAGGTGGAGAGCGCGGAGGCGAAGCGCACCGAGCTCGCGGCCGCGGAGACCCCGTGGCGCCGCTTCGTACGCGACATGTACGCGAAGTACATGGGCTGACGGCGGTGGGGAAGAAGTCGAAGGGTCGGAAGCAGTCACGCAAGCAGCAGCTCGCCGAGCAGCTGGTCGTCGAGCAGCAGCGAACGGCGGACGTGCTCGAGACGCTGTCGACCTCGGTCAGCGCTCAGCAGTCGTCATCGGGCGATCGGCTCCTGGAGGAGATCCGCAAGCTGCTCGACGACGTGCTCGTCGCGCAACACCGCACCAACCAGCTGCTCGAGCTGGCGTTGCGCGCCGGGTTCGACGACGACGAGCAGGCCCGCAACCCGTAACTCCCGCGCTCGGTGTGCACGCGCGTCCTGCCGCGCGGTTGGCGGTGGACGTCGAGCGTCGATAAGGCTGCTGGTACGTGCGGCGCGGGAATGAGGGGCGCGATGAGCATCCAGGCGTCGAGCGGCGTCACCGAACACCTGACGGATCGAGCGCCGGTGCTCGTCGTCGGTGCCGGTCCGACCGGACTGC
>DATBBL010000398.1:0-16060 GCA_036271015.1 Acidimicrobiia bacterium | reverse complement strand
AGCGGCGAGCTTTACTCCGACCGAGTTGCAGTGGCCGTCGACGTGGGTGGACCGCTCCGGGAGAGACCGTCGGCCGGTGATACCCGGTCACGAAGTTTCCGGGACCGTAGTTGGACTCGGGTATGGCACCACGGGTTTCGGCGTCGGTGACGAGGTGTTCGGGCTGACCGATTGGTACCGAGACGGTTCCCTTGCTGAGTTCGTGGCAGTCGAGGCCAGGAACCTCGCCACCAAGCCCGATTCCGTATCGCACGTCGACGCATCAGCGTTCCCGATGGCCGCGCTTACGGCGTGGCAGGCACTCTTTGTTCACGCCGATCTCAAAGCTGACCAGCAGGTGGTCATCCACGGCGCGGGTGGGGGAGTGGGGACGTTGGCCGTCCAGCTTGCTGTAAGCGCGGGTGCTCGAGTGATCGGGACCGGCAGGGCCGAGGCGCGCGACCTGGTGCTGCACCTGGGGGCAGAGCAGTATCTCGACCTTGCTCACGACGCGTTCGGCGAAGTGAAGGGGGTGGACGTCGTGTTCGACCTCATCGGCGGAGATGTTCTCCACCGCTCATCCCCAATGCTCCGACCCGGCGGCACGATTGTCTCCATCGTCGAGGCACCCAATGACGAGCGCGCCGACGTGAACCACCTGCTTTTCGTTGTCGAACCGAACCGCGAACAACTGACGGAGCTGGCTCGACGCATCGAGTCCCTCCGTCCCGTTGTGGGCAACGTCGGTACTCTGCCCGATGGACCTCGTCTCTGGGCGGAGAAGATCGCCGGTGGCATACCCGGGAAGGTCGTGCTCACTTCATCGAGCCCTGCCGTGGGGTGAAGCGACCGGTCGCGAGGTGCCAGCGGACCGCTCGTCCAAGCTGACGTCCCGCCTCGCCAGCCCGGCCACGAACGCCGGACACCACCGACGGGGCCAGGCTTCCACCTTGGAATCCCCGTCCCACCCGGCGCGACGATGGCGGGGTGATCGACGACGAGGCCCTCGACGACGCCCCAGCCGACGGGTTCGAGCTCATCGAGCGGATGCGCGCCGGCCAGTGGGAGGTCGGCTGGACCCGCGGGGCCGACGACCGGTGGTCGTGCTTCCTCCACCAACGCCAGGCGCTGAACTTGACGCCGGACCAGCTGAACCGCGGGCGCGTCTTCCTGTGATGAGAGAGGCCGCCCACGTTGGTATGAGCGTCAACGGGGAGGTGAGGTCTTGACCGTGGCGCTGCTCTTCCTGGCGGGGCTGGCCGCGCTCACAGGCCTCTGCCTCGCCGCCACCTCGTGGGATAGCAGGCGCTTGTTCCGCCAGCCGCCTCGTTCCTGGCAGCCTTCGCCGCCCCGCGCCCCGAAGCAGAAGCCCTCCCGACCGCCCCGCGAATATCGCCTGCCCCTCGCACTGTTCGCGGTGGCGGTGTTCGCCTTTGTGGCTTACGTCTACGCGCAGTCCTCGTAGAGCACGCCGAATCGGGGAAGCGCGGCGGAAGCGCCAGGCCGAGCGCGAGCTGGAGCCGCCGATCTCCCCGCGGCGAGCGGTCGCGCACCGGGCGCTCGGTATCAGCTCGTGACGTGGACGAAGAGGCCGAACCCGGAGACCTTGAAGTCGCCGCTGCTGAAGTCGAACGAGGTGTTGCCGCCCGGCGGGCTGCTGTCGAAGGTGAAGCCGATGTCGAAGATGCGGGAGTGGCCGGCCTTCACCAGTACGTCGGAAGTTCCGAGAGCGGTCCCCCGCACGAGGGTCTGGGAGACGATGGCGCCGACACTCTGCGGCCAGCTGTCCTCGTAGGCGTCGATGCTGAGCAGCGGCCAGCTGTCGACGAGCAGGCCGAGGCCCTGGTTGTCGTGGTGTCGGCGAACATCCGCATGATCGCGTTGATCTGCAGCGTGTTGTGGTCGTGGCCGAAGACGGTCCAGCCGCCGTCGTCCCCCGCGCCGACGACCCCGTTGAGGCCGACGACGCCGTTCACACTGATCACCTGGTCGAGGCTGGTGGTGTTGGCGTAGGGGAACGAGAACAACACTTCCTGATGGTCGATCGAGCCGGACGGTGGCCTGATCACCTTCGCAAAGCTGTCGAAGCTGACGATGCCGGTGGCGTCGAGCTGGAGGCCGCCGTTGGTGAAGATCTTGCTCGGCACGTTGACGGAGGAGAACTCCGAGCCGGGCGCGGCGTTGGAGTCGCTCAGGTAGACCGCGTCGGCCGACATCGCAGTGAGGATCGCGCGAGCTTGGCCGAACCGGCCTTCGAGCCCTTCACCGCCGACTGGACCTGCTTCGCGGCGGTGGCGCGGAACTGTGCCTGGTGTGTGGCCAGGTTGCGGTCCAGATCGGCGACGTCGAAGCCGAGCCGAGTGGCGAGCGCCTCCGCCTTCGCGGCGGACGGCCGGGGCATCGAGGTCCGAACGGGTTCGGACGGGAGTGCCGCGCGGTCGCGGCGGGTACCTGTAGACGGAACAGGCTGGTCTTCGGACACTCGCGCCATGGTTTGACCGATCCTGCCACTGTCCGGCGGCTGCGACGATCGCGGCCCGCCTGCCAGATCCCCAGCCTAGGTACGGACCTTCGGCCGGTCAATGGTCATGGTCGGGCTCGCCCGTTGGTCGAACGGTGCCACCCGCACGTCGGATTGAGCCGTGTTGGCGCGCGTCACGCGCTCCGAGGTCTGACGGTCATCTCGTCCGCGTGGACGATGAGTTCCGTCCCTGATCGCGGTCTCACCGCCGAGGGGCGACCCCAACCAGGAGGTTCAGATGGCCAGCCTGATCTATGCGGCGATCGCGTCGCTCGACGGCTACGTCGAGGACGAGCACGGCCAGTTCGACTGGGCCGCGCCGGATGAGGAGGTGCACGCATTCGTCAACGATCTCGAGCGGCCCATCGGCACCTATCTGTACGGGCGGCGCATGTACGAGACGATGGTCTACTGGGAGACCGACGATGATGAGGCGCCGGTGGCCCGGGACTACGGGGAGCTCTGGCGGGCGGCCGAGAAGGTCGTCTACTCCCGGACGCTGCCGACGGTGTCCAGCGAGAGAACCCGAATCGAGCGCGAGTTCGATGCCGCGGCGATCAAGCGGATGAAGGAGAGCGCGCGGTCCGACATCTCGATCGGCGGGGCGGAGCTCGCCGGTCAGGCGATCGCCGAGGGGTTGGTCGACGAGTGCCATCTCGTCCTCGTGCCGGTCCTCGTCGGCGGTGGAAAGCGCGCCTTGCCGGCCGGCGTCCACGCCGAGCTCGAGCTGTTGGACGAGCGCCGCTTTCGCAGCGGCGTCGTCTACCTCCACTACCGCTTCTGAGCCGCAGGCAGGGACCCATTCGAGCGCCTCTGATTCGCGTGCGCTGGAAGCAGCACCCTCCGACATGATCGGCGTGAGCGAACCCGGCGAATCGGCGGCGCGCGTCGGGCGTCGCGACGGTCGGCGTCGCCCAGGCGCGCATTGAACTCGCCTACGGGTGCGCGGCGAAGACGTGGGCGACGGCGCCGCGGCTGAAGGCGATGGTGGTGTTCGGTTCGATGGTGAGCGGTGCGGTGAACAGCCGCTCGCCGGCGGCGAGGACGACCGGATGGACGACGAGGCGGTACTCGTCGATCAGGCCGGTTTCGACCAGCGATCGGGCGAACCGTGTTCCGCCGAGGGCGAGGAGGTACCCGTCGGATCGCTCCTGCTTGAGCCGAGTGACGGCGTCCGTGAGGTCTCCGGTGGCGATCGTCGCGTCGCCCCAGTCAGCGGACGTGAGCGAGTTCGAGAACACGACCTTGGGGATCTCGTTCATCGGCCGGGCGAACGGACCGGACGCGCCGGGCCAGAAGGTTGCCCATCTTTCGTACGTGGCGGCGCCGACTAGGTGCGCGCTCGCGTGCTTCACGGTCTCGACCCGCCATGCGGCGCCGTCCTCGGAGCGTCCCGCTTCGCTCCATTCCGTGCTGCCGTCGGGTGGTTCGAGGTAGCCGTCGAGCGAGACGGACATCGTGAGCACCAGTGATCCCATGTGCGGTTCCTTGTCTCCGGGCGTCTGCGCTGACGAGCACTACGCGTTGGTCACGAGTCGGGCGACGTGCCGCAACAAGTCGTCGGCGCACGGACGCGCTCGGTTGCCATACCAGTGCGACTGTCCGCCCGGTTCGAAGTCATCGCCGAACCAAGACTCGAATCGCGAACGCCCGGCCAGACGACCTACGCAGAGATCTGCCAGTCGCGAGCGCCGTTGAGGCAACCGGCCCCTAGGTCGCGAACCCTGGCGCCGGAGGTCGGTCGAGCGCTCGTCGCTTCATCGCGACGGTCGTGTTACTCAGCGGGTTCGTCGCTGTTGAAGCAGTCGTACGCGATGAGGAGTGACCCGTCAGGTTGGCGTTTGAAGACCTGGAGGTACTTGCCGAGGTCGGTGAACGGGTCTGTGCCGGGCGGTTGAAGGCCAAGCTTGTACTTGCCGACCTCGATGACGACGTCGCCTTGCTCGTCCAGCACAGTCGTCTCCAGGTCGAGCGAGACAACGCCGGCATCGAAGTACGCCTGAAGCACAGCGCGGATCGCGTCGGAGCCCTTCGCGATCGGCGAGTTGGGTGGCAGGAAGTACCCGTCGCTCGTGTACAGGGCGACGATCGCATCGGTGTCTTGGTTGGCCACCGCTTTCTCGTACGCCTCGTCCACACCCTGGATTTGATCCTCGAAGCCCATGGACTCGCTCCCCGCGGTCGGTGATGTCGGGAGTGTGGTACCCCGTGGTCCTGCCGTCAATGGTCGGGAGCTCGGCGGTGATCGGTCAGCGATCGTCTCCGGGGCGGCACCGAATCCCGTCACCCGCAGCAAGGCAGCGAACCGTCAGCGCTCGTCGGACCGGGGCGACCTCAGCGCCCATTGGACACCACCAACTTGCCCGAAACCCGGTCATTCTCCATGTCGTCGTGAGCGGTCGCGATCTCGTCCATCGTGTAGATCCTGGCGATCGGTACGGTCGCCTCGCCGGCGGCGACCGCGTCCAGGAACTCCTGGAGGACGGGCTGCGGCAGGTCGGACGCGTCGCCGTTGTAGCCCGCGAGGCGCACGCCTCTGGGTAAGTAGCCAGCAGGGTAGAAGTCGGGAACGATCCACTCGTTCGAGAGGTATCCCGCGCTGCACACGACACCGTGCATGCGCGTGGCGTTCAGGCTGTCGCGCAGCGTCGGGGTGCCCACGAGCTCGAGCGTCGCGTCCACCCCGCCGGGCACCAGCTCGCGCACACGTTCCGAGATCGCTCCGTCGTCGAGGACGACATGATCTGCGCCCACCTCGTGCAGCGCGCCAGCCTTGGCCGCCGAGCGAGTCGTCGTGAGGACAAAGAGGCCGCGACCCCTTGGCGAGGATCGTGGCCATGAGGCCGACCGACGACGTGCCGCCGCGAATCAGCAGCGTCTGGCCGCGCTCCACGTCGAGCCCGACGGTCAGCGCTCCATATGCCGTCTGCAGCGTCTCCGGCACCGCACCCAATGTCGTCCAGGCCAGCTCACTCCGGAATGGGATCGTCTGCGCGACTGGTACGCACGTGAACTCCGCGTAGCCGCCGTCGAAGCTGCGACCCATGCCACCCTCATCGCGACGACCTGCTGTCCGATCTCCAACTCACCACCAGGGCAGGCGGCGACGAGACCGGTTGCCTCGATGCCGGGGACCCGCGGCAGGGTGACGTCGGGATCGGCGAGCCCGAGCCAGGTCTTCAGCTCGGAGCGGTTCAGACCGAAGGCCTTGACTTCGATCAGGACCCAGCCGGGCTCGGGCTGGGGGACAGGGCGCTCGCGCAGGACGAGCGCCTCGGGCGGTGCGGGGACCGAATCCAAGACGATCGCGCGCATGGAGGAGGGACTGACCATGGTGTTCGAGGATGCCCCGATCTGCCCGCGCTACACCTCGGCGCCCGCGGCGACCCGCGCCGCGGTCGGTTGCAGGTCGAGCTGTTTGCGCGAGGGCCGCTTTCGCAGTGGCGTCATATACCTCCATTCCGCGAAGAACCGGCCGAGTCATGAATCCCGGCCGGTTCCTCAGCGTTCGCGCCTGGGTTCTTCTGGCTCCTCGACGGCTGGTGGCTCGTCAGCGAGGAGCGACGGAGGACCCCAATGGCGAACGACAGTGTGACTAGGCACCTTGTTGGTTGAACGCACCCTGAAGAACACCGTAGAAGCAGCTCTGAGGCGCGACGGGGTTGCCCAACCTGAACCCAGAGAGTGGCGGTCAGAGGTGGTGCAGGACGAACGATCCGATGTGCACCGACGTGGCGCGATCGTCCTCTGTTCCCGAAGCGGCAACCTGGACGAGGCGGCCGCGGCTGTAGAACAGAAGCGTGCCGATGTTCGCCCCAGCGTTCGTACTGATCTGCGTGGGTGTTGCGTACCATCCCCAGACGGACCCGACCCGCACGCGCTGCGCGTCAGGCACCGTCTTCACCGAGAGCGCTCGGGGCCTAGGGCCACGCGAGACCTGCACCAACACCCCCGGTGAGGTCTGAGCGCTCGCGCCGGGTGCGTTCAATGTTGCGGCCGGAGCCGAGTAGAGGCACGCCCCCCGACCGGTCCCTGGCACGCGAGACACCGTCGAGCCGAACACCTGCCGCGCGTCGGACAACGTGAAGTACTTGCAGGGCGCCTGGACGGGGACCATGCCATTCACTGCTGACGCCGCGGGGGACACGAGCATGACAATCACCATCACCGCGGCCGACGCAGCTGCAACTCGCCCGCCCCGTGTCCAGCTCACGCAAACATGCTGCCACACCGCGCGAGAACTGCCGCGCTCGGCGTGCGTCGACCCTTCCATCGCGCAACTCGTCTCGCAGCTCTCGGACCAACTGGGCGCGCTCAGAGCGCCGTTTCCGCGCGAGGCAGTCGGCATAGGCGCTCGGTGGCGCGCGACGTCGTCGCTGCATGTGAACGCGATAGAGGCGCGGCAGGTACTCGAGTACACCCTGCGCGAACGCGAAGGAAGTCAGGCGGTGGTCGACATGGACATGACGCAGACTGCTCGGCGCCAACGCGCGGAGGTGCCCGGTCTACCCAACGGAAGGAAGCTCGAGATCAACAAGTGGAAGGTGTCGGGGAGCGGAACCGCATTGCCGCCGTCGTCGGTCGAACCTATGAGATGGGGAAGTCGAAGTAGGTGTCGGGGTACGGCTCGTCGCGGAGCACGTAGTGCCACCACTCCCGTTCGTACGGCTCGAACCCGCTCGCGGCCATGAGCGAGCACAAGCGCCGGCGGTTCTCGGCTTCGGCGCCCGAGACGCCGATCGCGCCGTGATGGGAACGCTCGTCCATCAGGTCGTGCCCGCCCCCCATCGCAGCGACCTCGCCGGTGTCCAGCCGGTAGAGCGTCAGGTCGACGGCACCTCCCCGGCTGTGCCCTGACTGCGGCGCGACGTACCCGTTCGAGAACATCTCGGCGCGGTCGATGTTCGGATAGAACCGCGCCTTCGTGCGCTCGTCCTCGGGCTGGGCCGACCATTCCAGGAAGCGATTCACTGCCCGCTGCGGCCGGTAGCCGTCCCAGAGCAGCAAACCGAAGCCGAGCGCTCCCGCCCGCAGCTTCACTTCCAGCAGCGCACCCGCGAGAGCGTACGAACCCACGATGCGGTTGGCTTCGTATCCCTCGACCGGCTTGCCGGTGAAGTTGTCCCACGTCGCATACTTGGCGTCCCAGCGGACGCCGTTCAGCACCTCGTCCAGGAAGACGAATCCCGCCTCCATGCTCACTGCCCCATCGCCAACGCGATGAGCCGGTCGATCAGCCCGGACCGATCGAGACCGGCGGCGGCCATCATGCGGGGATAGCGGCTGTAGGTCGTGAACCCGGGCAGCGTGTTGACCTCGTTGAGCACGATCCGGCCGTCCTCTTGCAGGAACATGTCCACGCGGGCGAGTCCCTTGCAGCCGAGCGCCGTGTAGATGGACTTCGCGGTTGCGCGTATCTCTTCCTGCTTCGCTGCGGGCAGGTCCGCGGGAACGGTGACGATCGCGTTCTCAGAGCCCTGTTCCGGCTCCGCCTCCTGATGGATGCGGAAGAAGCCGTGCGACAGCTCGATCTGGTCGACTGCTCCGACGAACAGCTCACCGCCGTTGCCCAGCACCGCGCAGCCGACTTCGGTGCCGACGATCGCCTGCTCGATCACCACCTTGCCGTCGTACTCCCGGGCTCTCGCGATGGCGGCGTGCACGTCGTCGGCCCGCTCGACCCTCGTCACGCCGAATGAGGAGCCGGACCGCGCCGGCTTCACGAACACCGGGTACGCCAGATCGTCCGGCGCGCACGTGTCGGCGCCGTCGAACACCGAGAACGCGGGGGTGTCGATCCCTGCGTTCCTGGCGACGACGTACGCCAGCGACTTGTCCATGCAGATCGCCGAGCTCTCGATGCCGCAGCCCACGTACGGGATACCGGACAGCTCGAGCAGTCCCTGCACCGCTCCGTCCTCACCCGTCGTGCCGTGCAGGACCGGGAAGACCGCGTCGACGTGCACCGTTCGGCAGTCGCGTCCCTCTCCGACGAGCAGTCCGTGGGTCGCTCGATCCGGCGAGATCACCGCTCGCCGGAGGTCGCCGCGCTCCCAACCTGGGTGCGGCCGCTCGCACAACTTCCAGACACCGGTCTTGGTGATGCCGAGGTAGATCAGTTCGTACGTGTGCGTGTCGATGCTCGCGGCGACCTCCATTGCGGACTTCACCGACACGTCGTGCTCCTCCGAGCAGCCCCCGAACAGGATCGCGATCGTCGGTCGCTCAGTCATGAGCCCGACCGCTCTCGTAGTCGCGACACTTGATCAGGGTCTGTTCGACGGTGTCGTGCAACGCGCGCCGCGTGTAGTAGGCGGTGTGGGGCGTGATGATGACGTTCGGCAGCCGTTGCAGTCTGAGCAGCAGGCAGTGATCGATCGGTCGGCTCGTGCAATCGAAGTAGAAGAGGCCCTCTTCGCCTTCCAGTACGTCCAACGCCGCGCCACCCAACGTTCCGTCCTCCAGTGCCACGACCAGCGCGTCGGTGTCCACGAGCGCCCCGCGCCCGGTGTTGACGAGAACCGCGCCCTGCCTCATCGCCGTGATCTCTCCGCGCCCGATGAGATGGTGGGTCTGCGCGTTCAACGGCACATGGAGCGTGACGACGTCGCTCTCGAGCAGCAGCCTGTCGAGGGAGACGAAGTTCGCCGCCGCGTCGTGGCAGCGGGTGTTGTGCGATGCCAGCACTCGGCATCCGAATCCTTGGAGGCGGGTGATGACCGCGGTGCCGATGCTCCCGACACCCACCACGCCGACGGTCAGGTCGCGCAGGTCCTTCCCCCGGACGCGGCGGAGCCGGAAGTCGTTGCCATTCGCAGCGTTCACGATCTCCTTGGCGTTACGGATAGCCATCAGGATCAGCATCAGCGTGTAGTCGGCGACACCGTCCGGTGCGTACGCCGCGTTCTCGACGGTGATGCCGAGTCGTGCCGCGGCACGCAGGTCGATGTGGTTCACGCCGATGCTCCGGGTGCAGATGTGCTCCACGCCGGCTTCGTGGAGAGCGTCCAAGGCCGTGCGAGAGATCTCGGACTTGTGGCCCACGCTGATGCACCGGTTGCCGGACACCGGCAGGACGCCGGCCTCCGAGACGGCGTCGCTCGTGATGGTCGGCACGATGCCGAACCGCGGGCCGAGCTCGTGGAAGAGGACCGCTTCGTCCGGCTCGCAGCCGTAGACGGTGATTCCGAGCTCGCTCACGACGCCAGTCAACGCAGCGTGGCGTTGCCGGCCCGTATGTGGTTTTCGATATGCCGGCGATATGCGCCGGCTCGTTACCATCGGGGCACGCGCGTGCTGATCGTCGAGGACGAGCCCTATCTGGCCGAAGCCATCCGCGATGGCCTACGCCTCGAAGCGATCGCCGCGGACGTCGCCGGCGACGGTGACACCGCGCTGGAGCTGCTCAGCGTGAACGCCTACGACATCGCCGTCCTCGACCGCGACATCCCGGGACCGAACGGCGACGAGATCGCCGAGTGGATCGTCGCCTCCGGCAGCGGCATGCCCATCCTGATGCTCACCGCAGCCGACCGGCTCGACGACAAGGCCTCCGGGTTCGAGCTCGGCGCCGACGACTACCTCACAAAGCCGTTCGCGCTCCGCGAGCTCGTGCTCCGCCTCCGGGCGCTCGACCGCAGGCGTGCCCACAACCGGCCACCGGTGCGTGAGATCGCGGGTCTGCGGCTGGATCCGTTCCGCCGCGAGGTCTACCGCGACGGCCGCTACGTCGCGCTCACCCGGAAGCAGTTCGCGGTGCTCGAGGTGCTCGTCGGTGCCGAAGGCGGTGTCGTCAGCTCCGAAGAACTCTTGGAGCGCGCGTGGGACGAACACGCCGACCCGTTCACCAACGCGGTCCGGATCACCGTGTCGGCACTGCGCAAGCGTCTCGGGGAACCCTGGGTCATCGCCACCGTGGCGGGCGTCGGGTACCGCATCGACACGCAACCGGACACCGCGTGAGGGAGAAGACCGTGGAGAGAGCACCGGGCATGAGCGCTCGCCTCAAACTCACCCTCAGCTACGCCGGCTTCCTCATGCTCGCCGGCGTCCTGATGCTCGCGGCCGTCTGGGTGGTCGTCCTGCGGTACATCCCCGATGGGGTGCTCTCGCACCTCCATCCCTCGTGGTGGTTCATCGTCGACCGCTCCGATCCCCTGCACGGCTTCGGCTCCGTCGCCGTCATCGTGCTGGTGTTCCTGCTGGTGTTGGGACTGCTGGGGGGATGGGTCCTGGCCGGACGCATGCTCGCGCCCCTGTCCCGGATCACCGACGCCACGCGCACGGCTGCGACCGGATCGCTCACCCACCGGATCGCGTTGGAAGGCCCTCGCGACGAGTTCCGCGAGCTCGCCGACAGCTTCGACGCCATGCTCGCTCGACTCGAGGCGCAGGTCACCGAACAGCAGCGGTTCGCAGCCAACGCTTCCCACGAGCTCCGCACCCCGCTCGCCACGATGCAGACGCTGCTCGACGTGGCTCGCAAGGATCCGACCCGTCTCACGAACGATCTCGTCGACCGCCTGTACGCCGTCAACGCCCGTGCGATCGACCTCACGGAAGCGCTGCTCGTGCTCAGCCGCGCCGACCAACGGTCCTTCACACCGGAACCCGTTGACCTGTCTCTCGTCGCGGAAGAAGTCACGGAGGCGCTCGTCCCACTGGCGGAGGAGCGCGGCGTCACCATCGAAACCTCCGGTGACACGACCCCCACCAGTGGCTCACACGCGCTGCTGCTGCAGATGACCACGAATCTCGTGCAGAACGCGATCATCCACAACCTGCCTCGACTCGGCACCGTGTGGGTCACGACCGCCGTTCACCCCGAGAGCGTGGTGCTCACGGTCGAGAACACCGGCCAGGAGCTCTCTCCGCAATTGGTGTCCACGTTCGTCGAGCCGTTTCAGCGCGGCACCGAACGCGTCCGGACCGACGACGCAGGTGTCGGCCTCGGGCTGGCGATCGTCGAGAGCATCACCCGAGCACACGACGGAACCCTCACCCTCGTTCCCCGGGCCTCGGGCGGACTCCGCGTCATGGTGCACCTACGCGGGAAGTCGTCACGAGTCATCGAGCGGGTCGGCTGATCACGCACCGAGCCCCGGTTCGGTCGCTCAGTGAGGTTGCTCCTGCGTGACGAGGTCCGACAGGTGTCGCAGCGAGTTGTCGAGGTGACCGGGCTCGAACGGCGGGAACTGGAGGTACTCGCGCACTTCGGGACCGACCGCGGACCAGTCGTACGTCAACGTCACCGTCGTCCGCGACGGGCCGGTCGCCTCGAGGTCGTAGCGCCAGATCCAGCCGCCGAAGCTGAGCTCCCCGGTCTCGGGCGACTCCGTCCCGGGCTTCCAGCCGATGGCCCGCGGCTCGTCGCACACCTCGACCAGGTTGGCGATCTCGTAGTCCTTGTCCGGGTGGTTGGGGTGGTACATCGCCATCCGGAACACCTGGCCGGCGGCGGTGATGCGATCGCCCTGCAGGGACCCGCGCACCCAGCCGGTGCCGTCGATGTCGGGGTGGGTCGACGGGTCGGCCAGCACGGTGAACACCGCGTCCGGGCCGGCGTCGATCGTCGTGGATGCGCTCACGCGCTCGTGTTCCATACCGGTGAGACGGCTCGACCGCCCCGAATTCATCGCCGCACAGGGTCTTGCGCGAACAGTGCCGGAAGCGCCACAGTGAGTGGAGGCGGTTCGGGGAGCTGTTCCGACTCCTCGCACTGGCAGGAAACCCAGAGGGCGGTCTTCACGGAGAGAAGCACGTCCGGATGAGACTCCATCTCGGTCATACCGCGTTCGTGGCGTTCTTGGCGTTTGCGCTCATCGCCTACCTGGTCATCGCGGCCGTGAGCGTCCTCGAGACGTAGACGGCGCCAACGCGGCGCGACCGACGGCCCCGGATGCCCCGAGGTCGTCGTCAGCTTCTCCGCGGGCCGACGAGTCTCCGGCGAGCCGCTCGGCAGCGGGGACGCGCTCACCGTTTTGTGTGGGTCTTCACATAAGTGTCCGGCGGGCGCGTCCCTCCTCGACGATACGCCCGCCGACAAGCTGATTTCGGCTCACGGACCGCTCACGTGCAGGTGAACGGTCCGGTCGAGGCTCGTGGGGTGGCCGGCGAAGTGGTCGCGTTCGGGGGCGCGGAGCCGGGTCGACGCTCGGTCAGCGGCGACGGAGCTTCGGGCGCCGGCGGCGGGACGGCTTCGCCGCGCCGTTCGTGGTCGCCTCGCCGTCGGGCGTGATCGCCCGGCGCAGGGCGTCGCGCATCGCCTCGAACTCCTGCGTCTCGCGCATCACGTCTCGCGGGGCGGCCATGGTCGGCTCAGCGTAGATCCACCGGGGCCCTGTGGACAACCTCGACCTGGCGGTGGACAACGGTGGACGAAAAGCGAAGCCCCGAGAAAGCTTCCTCCGGCACCCCTTGCGGAGCTCCTTCGGTCACCCTCTCGGGACTTCACCGGAAATGTACACCCGCCGTCAAGCGCGGCCGCCGGGCCGTCACTCCGCTCTCATCAGGCTTTCAGGCTCGGACCGGTTTTCTGGCCGGGCATGACGACGCGGGGCGGGATGGTCCTCTGGTGCTGCGTCGCCCTGGTGTTGGTGCGCGTCGCCGTGGTCGGTATCGCGCTCGGTCAGGACGCGACCGACGGCGGCCGTCAGAGGGTGTTGCCGGGCGACGTCCGCCGCTTCCACCGCATCGCCAGCCTCCGCGGGACGCCGTACGCCGACTTCGCGGTCGAGTACCCGCCTATCACCTTGGCGGCGATCGACGCCCTCGACGGGGGCACCGTGCGCGACACGACGGTGCACGTGATGTGGAGCCAGGTCGCGCTCGACGCCGTGGTCGCGCTGTTGCTCGCCTGGGGCTGGGGCCGACGCGCCGCGCTGATGTACCTGCTGCTGGGGCTCGCGTTCCTCTGGTACCCGTTCCTGTACCTGCGCCTCGACCTCCTCTCCGTGGTACTCGCTGTCGGCGGACTCGCGCTGGCGCGCCGGCGCGCGCTGACTGCGGGTGGCGCCATGGTCGGGATCGCGTGCTTCGCCAAGATCTGGCCGCTGGCCCTGGCCCCGATGTTCGCCGCGCGTCGGACGTGGCGCGCGCTCGGTGCGTTCCTCGCCGTCGCGCTGGCGGGGATGGCGGCGTGGATCTCGTGGGCCGGGACCAACGGGCCGGTTCAGGTGCTCACCTTCCGCGGCGCCCCCGGGTGGCAGATCGAGAGCACCGTCGGAGCAGTGGTGCACGTCTTTGCGCACGCCAACGCGCGGATGGAGCAGGGTGCGGCCCGCATCGGGGTGGTGCCCGACTGGGCCCGGCTCGGCCTCCCCGCGCTGGCGCTCGTGGGGGTCGCCGGCATCTGGTGGTTGGTGCGCCGCCGCCCGTCGGCGCCGGTGCACGTGGTCGACGGCGTGGCGCCGGTGGCGGCGGTGAGCGCCCTGCTCGTGGGCGCGACCCTTCTGTCCCCGCAATATGTCTGCTGGCTCCTGCCCTTCGCCGCGATCGCGGCGGCGGGCGGGGATCGCCTCATCGGCTGGATGACCGCGCTGGTCGCGGGTCTGAGCACGCTCGACCTGAATCTGGTGAAGGAGGTGAACAGCGGGCTCCCGCTCCCGATGGCGGTGGTCGTGCTGCGCAACGCGCTGCTGCTGGCGCTCCTCGTGGCGGCGGTGGTGAGGATCGTGCGCCTGGCCCGTGAGCCGGCGGTCGCCCCGGCGCGAGTGGCGACGCCGGTCCGTGAACCGGCGCTCGTGCCGGTGCGCGTGACCTAGCGCTCGGGGTGCTCCTCGGGTCGTTGGCAGCAAAACGGAAGTTCTCCGGCGACCCAGGTACGATCAGCCGACGGAAGGTCCTCACCCCATGGCGGACTCCTTGCTCGAAGCGATCGACGGTCCCGAGGCGCTGCGCACCTACGACGACGAGCAGTTGCGCGCGCTCGCGCAGGAGATCCGCGACGTGATGATCGATGCGGTGTCGGTGCACGGCGGGCACCTCGGGTCGAATCTGGGTGCGGTCGAGCTGACCCTCGCGCTGCACCGGGTCTTCGAGTCGCCGCGCGATGCCATCGTGTGGGACACCGGCCACCAGACCTACGTGCACAAGCTCGTCACCGGCCGGCTCGACGGCTTCGCCCGGCTCCGGCAGGGCGGCGGGATGTCGGGGTACCCGTCGCGCACGGAGTCGGAGCACGACGTCGTCGAGAACAGCCACGCGTCGACCGCCGTGAGCTACGCGTACGGGCTCGCGATTGCGCGGGACACCACCGGTACCGGGGGCGAGGTCGTCGCCGTCATCGGCGACGGTGCGCTCACCGGCGGCCTTGCGTACGAGGCGTTGAACAACTTCGGGCACAGCGGCCGCCATGCGGTGATCGTGCTCAACGACAACGGGCGCTGCTACGCGCCGACCGTCTCACGCCTCACCGCGGTCGGGGGCGCCGATCCGTCGGCGTTCTTCCGGGCGCTCGGGCTCGACTACGTCGGCCCGATCGACGGGCACGACATCGCCGCGCTCGAGCCGGTGCTGCGCGACGCGTCGGCGCGCACCGGGCCCGTCGTCGTGCACGTGCTCACCCGCAAGGGCGAGGGATACCTCCCCGCGGAGACCGACGAGGAGAAGCGCCTCCACGACGTCGGCGCGTTCGATCCCGAGACCGGCGTGCCGGTGGGCGCCAACGGGTCGTCCTACACGGGCGCGTTCAGCACCGCGTTGATCACGCTCGCGGAATCTCGGCCCGAGATCGTCGCGCTCACCGCCGGCATGCCCGGGTCCACCGGGCTCCTGCCGTTCGCGGCTCGCTTCCCCGACCGCTGCTTCGACGTCGGGATCGCCGAGCAGCACGCGGTCACCGCCGCCGCGGGGATGGCGATGCGCGGCCTCCGCCCGGTGGTGGCGGTCTACTCCACCTTCCTCAGCCGGGCCTGGGACCAGATGGTCTACGACGTGGGCCTGCACTCACTGCCGGTCGTGTTCTGCGTCGACCGGGCCGGCATCACGGGCGACGATGGCCCCAGCCACCACGGCCTCTACGACCTCGCGCTGCTGACCAAGGTTCCCGGCCTCACGCTGTTCGCGCCGTCCTCCTACGAGGAGATGGCGGTCATGCTCGAAGAGGCGCTGCGCATCACCTCGGGCCCGGTGGCGTTGCGCTGGCCGAAGACGCCGGCGCGGCACGTCACCAACGAGGCGGTCGGCCACGGCCGGAACGCGCGTCGTGTTCGCACCGGGAGCGAGGTCTGCATCCTCGCCGTCGGCAAGATGGTCGAGGCCGCCGAGGAAGCCGCCGACCTGCTCGAAGCCCGTGAGGTGCGTCCGACCGTGTGGGACGTCCGCACGATCCCGCCCGACCCCAAGATGCTGGCCGACGCGCGCACCCACGGCCTCGTGGTCACCGCCGAAGACGGCATCGCCGAGGGCGGCGTGGGTGCGCTGCTCGCGGCTGCGCTCGGCGCGCTGGAGACGGAGACCCCGCCGCCGGCCACGATCGCGCTGGGCACGCCCGCCGCCTACCTTCCGCACGGGAAGCCCGCCGCGCTCCTCGCGAACCTCGGGCTCGACGGTCCCGGGATC
>DATBBL010000397.1:0-19453 GCA_036271015.1 Acidimicrobiia bacterium | reverse complement strand
GTCGTGTCATTCATCGGGGGGTCCTCGTCGGGCTTCCGGTTGCCGGGGCGTCGCCCTGGTGGGTTGCCGCTCCAGGCAAGCACCCCAGGGTAGCCCACGTCAATCGATTTTCTGGTCTTCGCTGAGCCGGACCGACGCGATCATCGCGATCGCGGCCGAGACGATCATGATCCAGAGGCCGGTGCCGACGTTGGCGTCGACCGATCGGGCCGCGTTCATCGTCTGCATGGCGTCGTAGCTGTTGAGCAGATCCCGGACGACGAAGCCCGCGATCACGAACGACAGCACGACCGTCAGCCAGCGGAAGACCCGCAGCCGGACCGACAACAGGGCGCTGACGGCCAGGGAGACGGCCCCGATCGTGTAGCCGGCCCCGAGGCCCTGGTCGAAGCCGGACCGGGCGAAGCTCGAGATCCCGATGGTGCCGGAGAGCCACGGCAGGTACGCCCCGATCACCACGCCGCACGCGGCGACCGCGACCAGGCCCGCGTGGCCGTAGTTGCCGGGCGCGGCGGCGAGGATGTGACCGCCGCGGCCGTCGTCGGGCAGCGGTTCGCGCGCGAGGTCGGAGTGGTACGACTCGGGCTGGTCGGCGAAGGACCGGACGAAGTCGACGATCACATGCCACGGGCTGCGGCGGGTCCGGCGGACCGGGGGCTCGCTCGGGGGAGGTTCACCGGTGTCGGCGCCGAACGGGGCGCGGGCGACGGTGTCGCGCGACGGGCGCGGGTCGGGGGTGGTGGTCGGTGTCGCGTCGACCGGCTCCGGCTCCGGGACGGGGGTCGCGGTGGGGGCAGGGAGCACCGAGTGGGGTGCCTGCGGCTGCGACGCGATCGGGGCCGCGGCCGGCGTGGGCTCCGGGCCCGGCGTGGGCGCACCGGCGGGCGTCGCCGCGCTGTTGGCGACGCGGTTGGTCCAGCCGCCGTCCCAGTAGCGCCATTCGAAGCGGCCGGAGGGATCCGGCCGCCAACCGGGTTCCGTGGGAGATTGCACCTGGCTCATCTTCGGGCTCCGTGCTCCTCGCCGGCCGCGGACCGGTCTCACCCGTTGCGTCTGCCCACTTAGGCTTCGGCACCGTGGTGGCAGAACTTGACCCGCGTCGCATCGACTGTTCCCCGGTGCTCGACGTCCTGGAGCGCCAACGGCGGGAGGATCTCCACGACGGCGCCCAGGTCTACGTCTCGCTGGGCGGCGACGTGCTGCTCGACGACGCCGTGGGCGAGAGCCGACCCGGGCGCCGGCTCCGCACCGACGACGTCATGCTCTGGTACTCCTCGGGGAAGCCGCTCACGACCGTCGCCGTCCTGCAGCTGTGGGAGCAGGGGCGCCTCGGTCTCGACGACCGGATCGGCAGCTACGTCGCCGGATGGGGCAACGGCAAGGAGCGCTGCACGATCCGCCACGTGCTGGTCCACACCGGTGGGTTCCCGATGTACGGCAGCAGCGACTTCGACACCGACCTCCCGCCGGAGGAGGTGCTGGCCCGGATCGCCGCGACCCCGGCGGCATGGGAGCCCGGCACCCGGGCCGGCTACCACCCCGTCACCGGCTGGAAGGTCCTCGGCGCGGTCGTGGAAGCGGTCGACGGCCGGCCGGTCGAGACCTACCTGCGTGACGAGGTCCTGGTGCCGCTCGGGGCCGCGGAGTCGTCGTTGGGCGTCGCGCCCGAACGCCAGGCGCAGCTCGGCGACCGCTTGGTGCCGGTGGCGTGGAAGGGGCACCGCTTCCCGGTGGTCGAGGACGACGGCTCCCTCCGGATGGTGCCCTACCGGATCGACGAGCTGCACAACGAGCCCTGGCACGTCGCGAAGGCGGAGCCGGGTGCGTCGATGCGGGGCCCGGCGCGCGACCTGGGGCGCTTCTACGAGTCGTTGCTCGGGTTCGGTCCCCCGCTCGTCGAGCCGCGCACCGTCGAGCTGATGGGCGCGGTGCACCGCCACGACCTGCGCGACGCGGTGTTCGGCTTCGCGGCACCGTGGGGGCTCGGCGTCACCGTCGACCTCAGCGGCGGCGCGGGCCGGCGCGCGTTCGGCCATGGCGGCATGGCGTCGTCACGCGGATTCGCCGACCCCGAGTGCGGGTTGGTGGCGGTGTTCGTGAGCAACGGGTTGCCCAATCCGATGGTCGCGGAGCAGCGCCTGGTCGACGTCACCGATGCGGTGTACACCGCGCTCGGCGACGTCGCCGCGCGCTTCCGGCGCACCTCCTGACGCGCGTCAGCCGTCGCCGGAGATCAGCGCCAGGATCCGGGCGTGCACGGCGGGCGGCGCGGCGACGACGTCGCCGGACTGCAGCCACGCCCGGTCGTCGCCCCGCCAGTCGGTGACCACTCCCCCGGCCTCCCGCACCAGGAGCGCACCGGCGGCGACGTCCCACGTACCGAGGCTCTGCTCGAAGTAGCCGTCGTACACCCCCGCGCCCGTCCACGCGAGGTCGAGGCTCGCCGCGCCGGCGCGGCGCAGGTCCTCGAACGCGAGCAGGGCCCGTTCGAACACCGGGACGTACTCGGCCAGGCGTTGCCGCTTGGCCCGGAACGGGAACCCGGTGCCGCAGATCGCGCCCGCCGGCGGGCGCGCGCTCACGCGGATCGGCTCGTCGTTGAGGAACGCCCCCTTCCCGAGGCACGCCGAGTACACGTCGCCGAGCATCGGTGCCTGCACCACCCCGACGACCGGCACGCCGTCGGCCACCAGTGCGACCGACACGCCGACCACCGGGAAGCCGCGCACGAAGTTGGCGGTGCCGTCGAGCGGGTCGACGAACCAGCCGACGTCGGCGCGCTCGCCGCCGGTCTCCTCGCCGAAGAACGCGAGCTCGGGGTCGGCGTCGTGCAGCACCGACTGCACTGCGGCCTCGCTGGCGGTGTCGGCGTCGCTGACCCAGTCGCCCGGTCCCTTCTCGCGGACGTTCCGCGCCGCGCCGAACGCGTCGAGCACGACATCGGCGCCGGCCGCGGCGGCGCGTCGCGCGGCGCCGAGGAGGCGGTCGAGGTCGAGGTCCGAGCCGGCGCTCACCGCGCCACCGCGTCGCGCAGCACGCCCAGCAGCTCGGTGGTGCCGGCCGCCACCAGTTGCCGGCGGGCGTCGGCGTCGGCGACCTCGAGGACGTCGCCGGCGGCGTCGGCGATGGCGGCGCCCGCCTCCCGGCACACGAGCAGACCGCCCAAGTAGTCCCACGGGGCGCTGTCGCACACGCCGTCGACGTACCCGTCGAGGTGACCGGCGGCCACGTCGCACAGCGACAGGGCGGCGGAGCCGAGCGCCCGGAATTGGCGCCAGCCGAGCTCCGTTCCCGGCCACGCCGACAGACCGATCACCGACCGGTCGAGCGCGGTCGCACCCGACGGCGTGAGCGGCACGCCGTCGCGGAACGCGCCCTTGCCTCGCAACGCGGTGTAGCGCGTGCCGGTCACGCCGTTCTGCACCAGCGCGCACAGCGGACCGTCGGCGTCGAGCGCGCACAGCGAGATCGCCCAGTACGGGAGGTGACGTGAGCAGTTGGTGGAGCCGTCGACCGGGTCAACGACCACGGTGACCAGGGCGTCGTCGGGTCCGGTCCAGCCGGACTCCTCGCTGAGGACGCGCACGCCCGCGGTGGCGAGCACCGGGAGGATCGCGGCATCGGCGACGAGATCGAGGCGGTACTGCCCCGGGCGATCGGTGCGGTCGCGACGTTCGACCGCTCCCAGCGTGGCCAGCGCACCGCGTTGCGCCGCGGCCGCGACGTCGAACAGCGCGAGCAGGTCCTCGGACGCGAGGGTCACGGGGTCGCCGGTTCGACGGTGACGACCGCGTTGTAGTCGGGGACCCCCGACGAGGGATCGCGTCGGCCGGCGCGGAGCAGGACGTTGCCCTCGGGGAAGAACACCTGCACGTTGCCGGTCCGCATCTCGCTGGCGTAGAGGCGCGCGTCCATCCGGCCGACGGCCGAGCGCACGACGACACGGTCACCGTCGTGCAGCCCGAGACGGTCGATGTCGGCGGGCGCCATGAACAGCGCGTCGCGTCCGGCGCCGGTGAGCGGGTCGCGTTCGTTGTGCACCATCGTGTTGAACTGCTTGCCCCGGCGGGTGCTCAGCACGAAGCTCCCGTCGGGCACGTCGGGCACCGAGGGCGCGACCGGCAGGAACCGGGCCCGCCCGTCGGGGGTCGGGAACACGCCGCCCTCGCACAGCCGCGTCCCGCCCCACTGGACCGCGTCGCCGGTCGTCCGCAACCCCTCCACGCCCTCGTACAGCGGGACCACCCGGGCGATCTCGTCGCGGATGGCCTGACCGGACGGGAACGACATGAGCCCGGCGCGGTCGGGATCGACCCGGCGCGCCAGCTCCACGAAGATCTCCCACTCGCTGCGCACCTCACCCGGCCGCGGCCCGTCGATCTCGGGGCTGAACGCGATCCGCCGTTCGGTGGTGGTCTCGGTGCCGCCGTCGCGTTGCTCGTAGCGCGTCGCCGCGGGGAGCAGCACGACCAGCTCGCCGGGATCGACGAGCATCTGGCTCGACACGACGATGTCCTGGTGCACGCGCACCGGCACGCGGGCCAGCGCCTCCTCGACCGCGGCCGGGTCGGGCAGCACGTCGAGGAAGTTCCCTCCGGACGAGTAGAGGACGTCGAGCTCGCCGCGCCCGCCGGCTTCGACCATCTCCTCGGCGGTGATGCCGGGCCGGTCGCCGACCGTGAACCCGTACTCCTCGGTCAGGACGGCGGCATTGGCGGCGTTGACCTCGAGCCCTCCCGGAAGCGCAGTGGCGTAGGCCCCCATCTCGGCGCCGCCCTGCACGCCGGAGTGCCCACGGATGGGCATGAGGCCGGCGCCGGGCCGGCCGACGTTGCCCCGAGCCAGGCCGAGGTTGACGATCGCGGCGACGTTGTCGGTACCCCGTTCGTGCTGCGTGATGCCCATCGACCAGATGAGCACCGACGCGTTCGCCGACGCGTACAACCGCGCGAACCGTTCCATGTCGGCGCGCGTCGCACCCGACTGCCGCTCGAGCTCGTCGAACGACTCGCGCGCCAACTCGTCGACGAGCGTGTCGAAGCCCACGGTGTGGTCGCGCACGAAATCGCGGTCGATGGTGCCCTCGGCCAGCATCACCTTGAGCACGCCGTTGAGGAACGCGAGGTCACCACCGATGTGCACCGCGAAGAACTCGTCGGTCATGTGCGTGCCGAACAGCGCGCTCTCGACGTTGCTGGGCACCCAGTAGCGGGCCAACCCCGGCTCTCGCAACGGGTTCACCACCGCGACCTTCGCGCCGCGCTTGCGCGCCAGGAAGAGGTACTTCATGAACACCGGCTGTCCGTTGGCGACGTTGGCACCGAACAGCACGATGAGGTCGCTGCCGATGACGTCGGTGTAGGAGCACGTGGTCGCGCCGACGCCGATGGTCTTCTTCAACGTGGTCGTCGACGGCGCATGGCAGACCCGCGCCGCGTTGTCGATGTTGTTGCTGCCGAGGAACCGGGTGAACTTCTGCGCCACGTAGTAGGTCTCGTTGGTGATCCCCCTGGCGGTGAGGTAGACCGCGAGCCGGTCCGGGGTCGTGGCGCGGATCCGCTCGGCGAGCAGCTCGAGGGCCTCGTCCCAGCTCACGCGGGTGAACCCCGGCTCGCCCCGCCGGCGGACCATCGGGTGGGCGAGGCGCCCGAGGTCGCGGAGCTCCTTGCCCGCGAGCCGGCGCAGCGGCGTCACTTCGGCCAGACGCGCGTCGTCCAGCGCGCCCATCGTGTTGACGCGCAGGAGGTTGAGGCGTGTCGTGCACAGGTGCACACCGGAGAGCGTCCAGTCGTGGAAGCCCGCCACCCCGAGCGCGCAGCCGTCGCAGACGCCCCGGTTGAGGATGCGCCACGCGTACGGCAGGTTGTCGCGGTTGTCCCAGATGGTCTTCAGCACCTCCTTGTAGTGGTTCGGCTTGGTCTCGCCGATGCCGTAGGGCTTGAACCCCACCCACAGGTGCCGCTTGGTGCGCTTGGGCGACTTGATCTTCGCCGAGGTCTTCCAGGCCACAGTCGCCGCGCGCTCCTTCTCAGTGCTCGAGGTCGAGACGGTCGGGACGGGTGTACACGTTGGCGCGGTCGCCCCGCACGAAGCCGACGAGGGTCTGGCCGAGACGGCGCGCCGCGTCGACCGCCAGGCTCGACGGCGCCGAGACCGCGCACACGACGGGGATCCCCGCCATCGCCGCCTTCTGGACGATCTCGAAGCTCACCCGCCCCGACACCATGAGCACCGTGTCGGAGAGCGGCAGCTCGCGCTCGAGGAGGGCGTGCCCGACCAGCTTGTCGAGCGCGTTGTGCCGGCCGACGTCCTCGCGCAACGCGGCCAGCTCGCCGTCGGCCGCGAACCGCGCCGCGGCGTGGAGCCCGCCGGTGGCGTCGAACACGCGCTGCGCCTCCCGGAGCCGATCGGGCAGGGAGGCGAGCACCGACCGCGCCAGCGTCGGCCCGTCGGCCACCGGCGCAACCTGCTGCTCGATGTCGTCGAGGGTGGTCTTGCCGCACAACCCGCAACTCGCGTTGGCGACGAAGGTGCGGGTGTGGCCGCGCCGATCGACCGGAGCGCGCAGCTTGACCGTGACCACGTTGTACTCCTGCTCTCCCTGCCCGGCGAGGCAGTACGCGACCGAGTCGAGGTCGTCGGTCGAGTGGAGCAGGCCCTCGGTCAGGCAGAACCCGACCGCGAGCTCGAAGTCGTGGCCGGGGGTGCGCATGGTGACGGCCAGCGCCTCGGGCTCCTGCCCGGGACCGTGGAGCCGGATCTCCATCGGCTCCTCGGTGACGAGCTTGTCCGGGACGTCGCGCACCTGGTCGCCGTCGAGCGCGCAGACGCGCACCGTGGTGACGGCGCGCCGCGCCGGTCCGGAGCTCACCGCTTCACGCTAACCCCGGAAGCCGGACGCCGAACCGGGCAGCGTCGGTGGGGGTGTCGACGTCGAGGAACGACTCCCTCGACGCGACCGCGCCCCAGGCCGACTCGTCCACGACCTCGTGGTCGACGACGTCGAAGAGGTCGTGCAACGCCCGCACCCCGGCGACGACCAGGCTGTCGGCGGCCATCAGGGCGTCGCCGCCGTAGCGCGCGCAGACCGGCTGGAGCCGTCCGTCGACGCGTGGCACCACGGTGGCCGTGCCGGGACGGTCGCGCAGCCACCGCAGCAGCGGTTCTCCCACCGCGGGGAGGTCGACGGCCAGGACCAGCGCGGGGCCGGTGACGCCCCGGGCGCGCAGGGCGGCGCCGGCGGCGGCGAGCGCGGCGAGGGGCCCGGCCCCCGCCGGCGACTCGCGGACGTGGTCGAGCCCGCTGACACCGTCCCCCAGCTCCAGGGCGGGCTCGCACACGCGGCCGAGCAGCCGTCCCGCCCGCTCGGCCAGCGTCTCGCCGTCGAGGACCAGCGAGGCCTTGTCCACGCCCATGCGGCGGCTGCGGCCCCCGGTGAGCAGGATCCCGGCCGTCGGCGCCATGGGCAGACCGTAGAGTCGAAATCGTGAGGGCAGCCAAACCGGGGGCCGGGGCGGGACGTGTCCGGCATGCACATGCATGCTGACCCCGCCGACCTCGACCGGCCGGCTGACTTCGACGACACGTTCAGAGAGCACTACTGGCCCATGGTCCGATCACTCTCGGTGGCGTGCGGGGACCGCGAGGCGGCCGCGGACGCGGTCCAGGACGCGTTCACGCGCGCCTACGCCCGCTGGCGGCGGATCTCGCGCTACGACCACCCGGCGGGGTGGATCCGCCACGTGGCGTTGAACCGGCTGCGGGACCACTTCCGGCACGAGCAGCGGGGAACGAAGGTGCACGCTCGGCTCGCCGGTGAGGCCACCACGATCGTCGACCCACCCGTGCTCCCTGACGACGAGCTCATGGCCGCGGTGCGACGGCTGCCCACCCAGCAGCAGATCGCGGTGTCGCTCTACTACGTCGAGCAGCTCTCGGTGCGGGAGATCGCGGCGTCGATGAAGCTCTCCGAAGGCGCGGTGAAGTACCACCTGCACGCGGGCCGCACCGCCCTGCGGGAGTGGATCGAGGCGGGATGAACGACGACCTCCGCTTCGATCCGGTCGACGACGAGCTGCGGCGGCGCTTCGACGCCCAGGCCCGGCCCGAAGGCGATCCCGACGCGGTCCTCGAGCAGCTGCGGCCCCGCTTCCGGCAAGCGCGGCAGCGGCGGCGGGCTGCGTTCACCGGCGCGGCTGCTCTGGTCGCGGTGGTCGTGCTCGGAGCCTCGATGGCCCTCGCCGGGGGCGGTGGTAGTGGCCGGGTGCGCACCCCGCCGGCGACGAAGCCCGCGGGGACGGTGCCGACGGTGGTGACGACCCTGCCGCAGCCGACGGTCACCACCACCGGCGACGCCGGGGCGACCGGCGGCACCGCGGCACCGCAGGCGACCACGCCGACCGGCAGCAGTGCCCCGGCGGGGAACGGCCCGTCCGGCAATGGCGAGGTCCCGCCACCGGCGCCGACCGCGGCGCCCGCGGTCCCGCAGACGCCGACGTACAACTCGGCGGGGGGATCGATCACGGTGAACTTCGACGGCAGCAGCACCGTCGCGCTTGCGTCCAGCAGCCCGGCCGCCGGGTTCACCGCCGCGGTCCACGACAACGGGCCCACCCGGGTCGAGGTGCGGTTCTCCGACGGGCAGACCGAGTGGCGCATCCGGGTCGACGTGGTGAACGGGGCGCTGGCGCCCGAGATCACACAACACTGAGCGACCCGCCAAACCGACCGGCCGGTCCGGGCGTGTTCCTCCCGAACGATCCCCGAGGAGGAACCCATGCACCCCGAACCGTCCCCCGTCCCGCCGACCCCCACCGGCCGTTGGCGGCGCGTGCTCGCCATCGGTGTTGGTGTCGCGATGGTGCCCGCGCTCTACGCAGTGGCGAGCGCGGCAACCGGCGGCGGGAGCGATCGACCGGCGGCGAGCGTGCGGGCCGCCGCCGGGTCCGATGCGCACGGCGCCGAGCTCGAGACCGAGCACGGCGTGGTGGTGGCAAAGCCCCACGGAGGCGCGCCCACGCCGTCGGTGCCGGAGGTGACCACGCCGGCGCCGACCGTGCCCGCGCCCACGGTCCCGACCGCGCCCGAGCAGGAGGTGGAGCACCCGGTGCCCGAGCCCGGCGACGACCACGGGGTCGACCCGGTCGACGACGACAATCCCGGGCCCGGGGCCGTCCCCGCCCCGACACCCGCGCCCGCGTTCGATCAGGCGTTCTCGTCGGCGGGCGGGTCGATCACGGTGACGGTGGCGAACGGCGCGGTGGCGCTGGCTTCGAGCAGTCCGGCCGCCGGGTTCGACGCCGAGGTGCACGACAACGGGCCCAGCCGGGTCGAGGTGCGCTTCTTCTCCTCCGGAGGCCAGGAGTGGCGGATCCGGGTCGAGCTCGGCGGCGGCGGCCTGACCTCGGAGATCACGCAGCACGGGTGAGCGCGAGGGCCGACCGGCTCAGCCGCCGGCGCGGGGCGTGTCCTCCGTCGACGGCTCGAGCCGGTACGCCACGACCTGCCAGCGTGCGCTGCGGCGCGCCAGCTCCACCCGGTTGTGCACCACCGTGCCGTCCCGGAGCTCGACCCGGGTGATCACGATCGCGGCGTCCTCGGCGGTCGCGACCTGGTCGACGCCGACGCGCTCGACGAGGCCGCCGAGCGATGCCCGTTGCTCGTACGCGGTGCGCTTGGCGGTGACGAAGCCGCGGCGGTCGAGCCCGTCGCGCAGCTCGCCGCCCGAGAGGGTGAACACCGACTCGAAGTCGAGCCGATCCCAGGCCAGCTCGTAGGCGACCGCGACGTCGTCGGCACTGGGGCCTCGGTCACGGGCGATGGCGACGACCACCGAGAACGCCAGCGCGAGGATCACCACGCCGACGACCAGGGTGATCACGTGAGGCAGCCCTCGATCTCGGTGGCGAGGTCGAAGTCCTTGTCGGTGAGGCCGCCGGCGTCGTGGGTGGAAAGGGCGACCCGCACCTTCCGGTAGCGGATGTCGAGGTCGGGGTGGTGGTTCGCCGCCTCCGCCCGGTCGGCGATGCGGGTCACGAACGTGATCGCGTCGGGGAACGTCGGGAGCTCGAAGGTCTTGACGATCTCGTCGCCCTCCCGGGTCCAGCCGGGGAGGGAGGCGAGCCGCTCGGTGATGCGGTCGTCCGGGAGGGGTGGCATGGCTCCCATTGTCGACCTCCGCGGCCCCGACGTGCGAGTCGAGGCGGAAGAACTGGCTCCGGGGGAGAGACTCGAACTCTCAACATTTCGGTTAACAGCCGAACGCTCTGCCGGTTGAGCTACCCCGGAATGGCGTTCGACGATAGCAGTGCCCGAACCAGTCCCATGACCCGACGGTGCGTCACCGAGCACGCGTAGCACACGTAGACGCACCCGAACTCGTGTTTGTTGCGCCGAATGCTCGGGTCGGCGGCGGCGCGGTACGCACGGCCGAATTGCGCCAAGGGCACGCCCGTCACACGAGACCAGTGCGCCTGTGCGGCCTGGAGATCGAGTCCTTGGTGGAGGTACACGCGCACGCGGAGCCGTCGTTCTTCGACGTCGCAGTACCGCCGCAGCCACGCGCAGAAGAATCGGATCATGGCGGGATCGGTGTTGGCGAACTTCACCACCCCATCGGTCTTCGAACCCTCGCCGGCGTACAGGGCGATCCCGGCGACGAAGAAGGCGTCGTCCGTCAGGGTGCCGAGACGCCGAATGCCCTCCTCGTCGAGCGCCGCGATCTGCGCGACCTTCGCCTCGTGGGCCGGATGCGGTCGTCGGTGCGGTCCGGTCCGTCGTTTGGACGGGGTGAAGTCGACGTCGCGGACCCACAGCGAGACGGACGATTTGCTGACGCCGAGCTCGGTGGCGATGTCCTGCAGGGTCACGTTGCGGGCGCGCAGCTCGCGTGCGCGCTCCTGCTCCTCGACCTTTCGCGGTAGCCCATGCTCGGACCATATGAAGGGGGTGTGACGTTAATCGGCGTCGACCCGCCGCAGGCAGAGGATCCGGCTCACCCCGAAGTGGCGATCCGGCGCGCACCGTTGGTACCCGGGTGCCGCGCGCACCCGCGAGTTCCAGTCGAGGATCCAGACGCGCCCCGTGGGCGCCGCGCCGCCGAGCCGCAGGCCGGCGACCGTCGGGACCACGTCGGTCAGCGTGACCGGCTGCCACGGTTGGTGCCCGCGGACGCCGAGCGTCCACCGCACCTCGGGCGCCTTGCCCGCGGCGCGCACCGCGACCACGTCGCCCGGGCGCGCCACCGCTTCGAGGCGGCGCAGGGCGCGGTCGGCGCCGCTGCTCCCCGCGAGCGCGGAGAACGACGGCGGCAGCACCAGCAGCGCCGCGACCACGACCGCGGCGACCCCGAGCGCGGGCGCACGCCGCAGCAACCGGTCGAGCACCACCGCGATCGCGAACATGGGCGCCCACGCCACCATCGTGAGGGTGCGGTCCAGCAGCACCGGCGCCACCAGGCCCGCGACCGCGGCGAGCGTCAACGGGACGACGAAGCACGCGCACCAGACGCGTCCCATCCACCGGTCGCTCCGCATCAGGAGCACGCCGCCCGCCGCGACCGCGAGCACGATCACGAGCGCGTACGCAGTGTCCTGGGTGACGAGGCTGGAGATGGTGTCGACCACGCGGGCCGGCGTGGTCGGCGGGATCCAGTCGGAGTGGCCGCCCCGGGCCTGCACCAGGAACGAGGAGCCCCACAGCGCCGCCCACCCCGCGCCGCCGGCGACGATCGCACCCCGCCAGCGCCACGCCTCGCGATCGCGACGGAGCCCGGGCAACGCCAGGAGCCCCGCGCCGACCAGGAACATCGAGACGTGGGTCAGGAGGCCCAGGAGCACCAGGATGCCGAGGAGGTAGGCGTGACGCCGGCGCGGTGCCCGCAACCACGCGTACGCCAGCACCGCCACCGCGACACCGAGCAGCTCGAGCTCCGCATACATGCGCGCCTCGCGACCGTGGACGATCTCGAACGCGCTGCAGGCCATGATCGCGGTCGCCAGCACCCCCACCCGGCCTCGACCGCGCATCCACCAGGCGAACAGGGCCAGCGCGCCGATCGAGCAGAGCACGCCCGGCACGCGGAACCAGAAGGCACTGACGCCGAGACGCGCGAGCGGCAGGTGCAGGAGGTAGTCGAGCGGCGGGTGGGAGTCGTGCGCGCGCAGGTAACCGAACAGGGAACCCAGTGGCAACCGCCCGGCCATGGCGGTGAACGCCTCGTCGTACCCGAGGCGGTTGGCCCCGAGGCCCCAGAGCCGGAACCCCGCACCCACCAGCACCACCGCCACGAGCGCGCCGCCCACCCAGCGCCGACTCGCCCGGCTCCCGGGCGCCGACGTGCGTTCGGGCCCCACCCGCACGGTCGTCGCCATGCCCCGACTCTCGTCGGCGCGGCGTGAGACGTATGTGAGCCTCCGATGAGTGGCAGATGAGAGCGCCGGACCGCGGTCGCGCCTACCGCCCCAGGGTCACCGCCACCTCGCGGTGCAGGCGCCCGAAGTTGTAGTACGCCGCGCACGCGCCCTCCGACGAGACCATGCAGGTCCCGATGGGCGTCTCCGGCGTGCACGCGGTGCCAAACACCTTGCACTCCCAGGGCTTGATGACGCCCTTGAGCACCTCACCGCACTGGCACGCCTTCGGGTCGGCGACCCGGACTCCCGGGATGCGGTACTGCTCCTCGACGTCGAAGGCGGCGAACTCGGGCCGCAACTTCAGCGCGCTCTGCGAGATGAAGCCGAGCCCGCGCCACTCGAAGTGCGGCCGCAGCTCGAACACCTCGGCGAGCACCGCCAACGCGCGTGGGTTCCCTTCGTCGCGCACCACGCGCGCGTACTGGTTCTCGATCTCGCACCGTCCCTCGCGGATCTGCGCCAGGAGCATGTCGATGGCCTGGAGCACGTCGAGCGGCTCGAAGCCCGTGGTCACCAGCGGTTTGCCGTACTGCTCGGTGACGAACCGGTACGGCCGGTTCCCCACGACGGTCGACACGTGCCCGGGGCCGAGGAAGCCGTCGAGCCGCAGGTCGGGCGACTCCAGGATGGCTTTGATCGGCGGGACGATCGTCACGTGGTTGCAGAACACGCGGAAGTTGGTGACCCCGAGCTCGCGCGCCCGGAGCAAGGTCAAGGCGGTGGACGGCGCGGTGGTCTCGAACCCGACCGCAAAGAACACCACGTCGCGATCGGGCGTCTCGACCGCGATGCGCAACGCGTCGAGCGGCGAATAGACGAAGCGCACGTCGGCGCCGCGTGCCTTGGCCTCGAGCAGGTTGCCGCTGCTCCCCGGGACGCGCATCATGTCGCCGAACGAGGTGAAGATCACGCCGTCGGTCTGCGCCACCGCGATCGCATCGTCGACCCGTCCCATCGGGATCACGCACACCGGGCAGCCGGGACCGTGCACCAGCTCCACCGTGTCCGGGAGCACGTGCTCGATGCCGTGCCGGTAGATGGTGTGCGTGTGGCCGCCGCACACCTCCATGAACTTGAAGTGGTCGTCGCCCGCGACCTCGGTGATGCGGGCGATGAGCGCCCGCGCCGCCGCGGGATCGCGGTACTCGTCGACGAAGCGCACGACGACTACCCCCCTTCCCCGGTCGCGATCCTCGACGTCGCCAGCGCCTGCAGCTCGTCGTCGAGCTCCCGGCCGAGGAGCTGGAGCCCCTCCAGTGCCCGCCGCGCCTCGTCCTCGTCGATCTTCGACATCGCGAAGCCGACGTGGATGAGCACCCAGTCACCCGGCGCGAGGTGCTCGTCTTCCAGCAGGCCGATGTTCACGACCCGGCCCACTCCGCTCACGTCGATGCGCGCGAGGTGCTCGTGCACCTCGAGCAGCTCGATCACCTGGCCCGGGATCCCGAGGCACATGGTCAGCCCTCCCGCTCGGCGAGGATCTCGACCCGCACGCCCACCTCGGGCTCCACCTTGAGCATGAGGATGCGCGGCGGGTCCATGCCGAAGTCGCGGATGTCGAAGGTGGACTCCCCCGTCAACCGCAGCGTCCCGTCGTCGTCCTGCGACACCGCCATCTCGTCCTCGTAGGTGCGGGTGGAGCCCTTGAACGTCACGTCACCGCGTACGAGGTACCGGCCGTCCCGCCCCGTCTCGTGCATGTCGGTGAGCTCACCCTCGATCGTCGGGTACCGGCGGGCGTCGATGCGGCGCCGCAGCTCGCGGTCCTCGAGCGGGTTGCCCGACGACATCCGCTCGACCGGGAACGACACCCGGCCCTTCGTCGGCACGGTCAGGTTCAGGCGGCCGCCGCCCTGCACCTCCAGGTCGACGAAGCCCTCCAACCCGTCGGTACGCGTGTCGATCGGGTGGAGGCTGGAGCGGGCGGAGATGAACACCTTCGAGCGCTCGGGCAGGATGCGGTAGCGGGCCACGAACCGCCTACATCTCGCGGATCTTGAGGTACCGCTGGATGTCGGGCAGCGAGCGGATCACCAGGCCGGCGACCGCCGCGAGCGCCGACAACACGAACAGCTTGCGGATCATGGGCAGGTCTCCTTTGCGTCCGCGCGCGCGATCGGCGCGCACAGGTCTCCGAGCAGGTCCTCGATGGCGTCGACGGCGCGGTCGACCGCGCCCTCGACCGGAGCCGACAGGCCGATCCCCTCGTCGAGCGACGCCGGCGCGCAGCCGACCACCAGCACCCGGTCGACCGTACCGCCGAGCCCGGCGAGGAGGTCGAGCACGACGACCGGATCCATACTGTGCGCCTCGAGCACGGGGCCGCCGAGTCCGTCGGTCACCGGTGACGGCGGATCGGGTTCCATCACCACCACCGTGCCCGCGGGCTCGTCCATGGGCACGGCGTCGACGAGGACGAGCGCGTCGTATCCGTCGAGCAGCTCGTAGGCGAGGTGCACGCCGCGGATGCCGTAGTCCTCCACCCGCACGCCGTCGCGCGCCGGGCGCCGCCGCAGCCGTTGGGCCACCTCGACGCCGAAGCCGTCGTCGCCCAGGAAGATGTTCCCGATCCCGGCCACGAGCACGCGCGCGCTCACGGGGCGCGTGACTCCGACTCGTCCGACGCGAGCGGCTGGATCTCGTCGGGATGGAAGTACAGGTAGCGACCGTGCGCGAGCAGCGCCTCGGTCGCGGGGTCGTCATCGACCGTCACCGCGACGTGCAGCTCGTCGTCGACGTCGTGGAAGACGCCGGCGACCGTGGCCACCATGTCGCGCAGGAACATGTCCTGCGCGTCGGCCCGGTGCGTCGGCCGGAGCCGCACGCGGGTCCCCGCGGCGACCTCGACGCCGTGCACGAGGAGCGTGTCGGTCCAGGGGTCTACCGCGGCGTCGACGGCGGGCTCCCACCACGGCACGGCCACGTCGGCGTCCTCCTCGGGCAGGGGGCGCAACTCCCGGAGCGTGCCGTGCAGGCGCGCGAAGGTCTCGGGCGCCATGTCGTCGATGCGGTCCACGATCGCGGCCGCGCGGGGGTCGGTGGCACGGGCTTCCGCCTTCTCCTCGTCGGTCAGGGTCAGGACGCGCAGCGCGAGGATCTCGTCGATCTCGGTGGCATCGCACAGATCACCGTCGCTCTCGGGGGCGATCTCGGGGTGGTCGTAGAGGATGATCGGCGCGGCCAGCATGACCCGGTCGTCGCTGCCCACGAGCACCGGGAACGTCCCGTCGTTGTCACATCCTGCGACCGCGGCCCGCTCGCCGTCGTCGGGGTCGAGCAGCGAGACGAAGGTGCCGTCGTCGACGCCGAGCAGCACGTGGACGGCCACGAGCGCGCGCGGGAGCGCGCCGTCACGCGTCGTCGCGTCGGCCGGCGCCACCGTCGCGTTCTCGACCCGCGCGGTGACCTTCACGAGCGCGCCGTCGCCGGCCGCCCACTCCGCGGCGACGTTCACGACGACGTCGACCGGCTCCCGGCGCCGCACCAGCACGCCGCACTCGGTGCCGTCGGCGCTCCGTAGAGGCTCGCGCTCCTCGCCGCCGGGCAGCACCGCGAGCTCCTCGTGCGTCGCCTCCCGTAACGGCAGCAGGGCCACCGGAGGTAGGTCGACCTCCCACTCCACCGCCTCGTCCCACGGCACCCACGGGACTCCGTCGACCTGCACCTCGGAGACGCGCGCGCCGTCGACCTCGACCGAGCGGTGCTGCACGTGCAGCCCACGCACGCGCACGGTCAGCCGGGGCGAGCTGCCGGGGTCGACCACGCACTCGGTGCGGTTCCGCCACCGTTCGTAGCCGTCGGCCTCGGCGAACGCCCGCGGGAAGAGCACACCCCACTGCCACCGGACCTGGTTCTTGGGCGCCGACGCGCGGTAGGGGTACAGCACGTAGCCCTCGAACAGCACCGCGTCGGCGACGGCGCGGGCGGCGTCGAAACGAGCGCTCACCGCTCGTCCCCCGTCGCGCCCGCTTCCTTCAGCAGCCGCTCGAGCACCAGGTCCCAGGTGGGCAGCGCGTGCGCGGCACGGTACCGGAGGAGCTCGTCGAGCGTCTCGCGACTGACGGTGACGAACGCCCGGTTCGGGTAGTGGGCGTCCATCATCCCCTGCCACACCGCCACCGGGAGACGGAACGCAGCCTCCTCGTGCCACGCCACCGGCGTGACCGAGAACCCGTCCGCACCCGCGACGAACGTCGTGCCCGAGAACAGCAGGAGGAGCGGGATCTCGCCCCCGGCCAGCGCATGGAAGTACCGCGTGCCCGACACCTCGAAGTCGTAGGTGCACGTGATGGGCAGGTCGACCTCGGTGCTGCCCGAGAACGACGACACGGTCGTCGAGACGTGCGTCCACAGGAACGGGCGCAGCGAATCGGCCCACTGGGTGCGGTCCCCGAACACCTCGACCAGGGCCGCGGTCTCGGCGTCGGAGTAGCGGCGGCGCTGGGGCTCGATGCGCACCTGGCAGCGGAGTGCGACCGCGTGCACCGGCATCCCGCTGCGCTCGGTGACGCGCAGCCGCAGCATGATCGTCGGCACCGCCGCGTAGGGCTCCGGTTGCGCGTCGAGCACCTCGAACCCGAGGTCGCTCACGACGCCCTCGCCCGCACCTCGGCGAAGAAGTCGTCGAGCGCCTGGTGCGCCTCCCGCCCGCCGTCGAAGCCCCGCCACAGCATCCGCAGGCGACCGACCAGCTCGTAGCACGCGTCGATGGGTACGAGGAAGCACTCCGCCTCGTCGGCACCGCGTTCGGCGCGCACGAGGAACGCCTCGACGTCGGGCAGCAGGGTCGCCAGCTCGGCGTGGCCGATCGCGAGCTCGTCCCACGTGTCGAGCGGGAGGAGCGACTCGGTCGCGCCGGCCGGGCCCGGGTAGAACGCGGCGACGCGTTCGATGCTCGAGTTCACGAAGAAGAAGGCCACGCTGACGGGGATCTGGAGCGAGTCCCACTCGGCGCGCGTCAACCGGAGGTCGGGGAACGCGACGTACCGCTCCGGCACCGCCTTGAAGTGGCCACCGCCCGCGCCCTCGGGCGCGAAGAGCATCCAGCACAGCCGGCACGCGCACATGAGGTTGCGACGCTCGAGGTCGACGAGGTGGTTGTGCTCGGGCCCCACCGGCTCCCCGCACAGCTCGCAGGTCTCGCCCACCGGTGGCGGCGGTGACGGCGCCCGGCGGAGGCGCCGTACGGCTGCGAGGGGGTCGCCGCTCATCGCGCCGCGACCCCGGTGGGACAGCTCTCGAAGCGCGGCGCCGGCTTGCGGGTCAGGGTCACCGGCGTACCGATCACCGGTGGTCGGGGCGCCTCGGCCGACGGCTGCTCGACGTCGATGTCGGTGATCTCGGGCGCCGCCTCGACGATCGCCCGCTCCACCGCGTCGCGCAACGTCACCGCCGACGACGGGCAGCCGTCACAACTGCCGAGCAGCCGCAGGTGCACCGCGCCGACGTCCTCGTCGACGTCGAGCAGCTCGACGTCGCCGTCGTGCGTCGCGAGGAACGGCCGCACCGACGCCAGCGCCTGCTCGACCCGGACGGTCACCGACTCGGGGTGCAGGCCGTGCACGAGCAGGAGGCTGGCGACCAGCTCGTCGGCGACGAGCCGGTCGACGAGCTCGGGCGCGTCCTCGCGTGCCAGCACCATCACCCGTTCGAGCCCACCGCCGTAGAGCTCGGTCACCAGGCGGAGCAGCTCGTGCGCCAGCGCGCAGGTCGCGGGCTCGGCGGTGGCGTGCAACTCGTCGAGCAGCTGCTCGATGCGGTCTCCGACCACCCGGAGGTTCTGCGCCGCCATGCCAGCTCCGGTCGTGAGCTCAGGTGGCGAGGGTCGGGTCCGCGACCTGGGTCGGGGTGTGCACCCGCTCGAGCGTCTTCCCCTTGCCGAGGAACATGTGCACGCCGCACGGGAGGCACGGGTCGAAGCTGCGGACGGCGCGCATGACGTCGATCCCCTTGAAGTTCTCGAGCGAGTTCTCCTCGAAGATCGGCGTGTTCATCACCGCGTCCTCATAGGGGCCGGGGGTGCCGAAGACGTCGCGCGGGTTGGCGTTCCAGGGAGTCGGCGGGTACGGGTGGTAGTTGGCGATCTTCCCGTCCCGGATCACCATGTGGTGCGACAGCACGCCGCGCACCGCTTCGGTGAACCCGCAGCCGATGCCCTCGTCGGGGACCTCGAACGGCTCCCACGTCTTCGTCTTGCCCGCGCGCACGTCGGCCAGCGCCTTCTCGATGAAATCGAGCGCGCTGGCGGCCGCGTACGCCTGGAAGTACGTGCGCGCGCGGTCACGCTCGAGCGTGTTCGACCACTGCGGCACCTTCCACTCCAGCGTCATCTCGGGCTTCAGCGCGGTGCGGGGCAGGAAGATCTGCACGCTCGAGCCGGTCGCCTTGATGTGGTCGGTGTTGACCAGCCCCGACAGCGCGGTCGACCAGAGGCGCGCGATCGGGCCGCCGCCGGTGTCGAGCGCGAGGTGGTCGGTGCCGTCGAACCAGCGGGGCGACATGACCCAGCTGTAGTTGCTGTCGAAGTCGCGCTTCTGCGGTCGCGGGTTGGTGTGCTGGTTCCACGGGTGGCGGCGATCGACCGGGTTGCCGAGCGGATCCCGGCTCACGAACATCTCCTGGCCCTCCCAGTCCTCGTAGAACGAGGACCCGAGGAGGATGCGGATGCCGAGGTTGATGTCGACGAGGTCGTTGGTGACCAGCTTGCCGTCGACGACCACACCCGGCGTGACGCCCATGGCGCGTCCCCACTCGGTCATGTCGCGGTAGTTGAAGTTGCAGACCGCGGGGTCCTGGAACGCGCCCCAGCACCCGAGGAGCACGCGCCGCCGGCCGTTCTCCTCGTAGCCCGGCAGCGCCTGGTAGAAGAAGTCGAAGAGGTCGTCGTGCATCGGGACGACGCGCTTCATGAACTCCACGTAGCGCATGAGCCGCGTGTAGTAGTCGGTGAAGAGCTGGATGGTCGCGGTCGTGCCGACACCACCCGGGTACAGCGTCGACGGGTGGACGTGGCGTCCCTCCATCAGGCAGAACATCTCGCG
>DATBBL010000396.1:0-2015 GCA_036271015.1 Acidimicrobiia bacterium | reverse complement strand
AGGATCTCGGTGGTGGCGTCGGACACCTCCGACGTCGACCCGCCCATGATCCCGGCGATGGCCTGCGGCCGGCGCTCGGCGTCGCAGATCAGCAGGTCCTCGTGGGTGAGCGCGCGCTCGACGCCGTCGAGCGTCGTCATGGTCTCGCCGTCGTCGGCGAGCCGGACGACGATGCCGCGCCCGCGCAGCCGGGAGAGGTCGAACGCGTGCAGCGGTTGGTTGCGCTCGAGCAGCACGTAGTTGGTGACGTCGACGACGTTGCTGATCGGTCGCATGCCCGCCTTCACCAGGCGCTGCGCCATCCACACGGGCGACGGGCCCAGCGTGACCCGGGCGACCCGGCCGAGGTAGCGGGGGCACCGCACCGCGTCCTCGACCTCCACCGTGATGTCGTCGGCGACCGACGCGTCGGCGAGCGCCACCGGTTCCGGAACGGTGAAGTCGAGCGAGAAGTGCGCGGCGAGCTCCCGGGCGACGCCGACGATGCACATCGCGTCGGGTCGGTTCGGAGTGATCGCGAGGTCGAAGATCACGTCGTCGAGGCCGAGGACCTCGCGCACGTCGGCCCCCGGCGCGGTCGCGGGGTCGAGGTCGAGGATGCCGGAGTGGTCCTCGCCCAGCCCCAGCTCCTTGGCCGAGCAGAGCATGCCGTCGCTGACCTGCCCCCGGATCTTGCGCCGCTCGAGGGTGAAGCCGCCCGGCAGGGTCGCACCCGCCGGCGCGTACGGCACCGTCATGCCGGGGACCACGTTGGGCGCCCCGCACACGACGCGGGTCTCGCTCGCCCCGGTGGTGACGTCGACCAGTGCGAGCTTGTCGGCGTTCGGGTGGGGCTCGACGTTGAGCACGCGGGCGGAGACCACACCCGTGATCTCGGCGCCCGGCTGCTCGACGCCCTCGACCTCGAGGCCGAGCTGGTTCAGCGCCGAGACGACGTCGTCGACCGGTGCGTCCAGGGGTGTGAAGTCGCGGATCCAGGAGAGCGGTGCGCGCATCGGGGCCTCAGTACTGCGCCAGGAAGCGCACGTCGCCGTCGAAGAACGTCTTGATCTCGTCGATGTCGTAGCGGACCATCGCGATGCGCTCGAGGCCGAAGCCGAACGCGAAGCCGGTGTACTCCTCGGGGTCGATGCCCACGCCCTGGAGCACGTTGGGGTCGACCATGCCGCAGCCGCCGAGCTCGATCCACCCCGACTGCGAGCACACCCGGCAGCCGGCGCCGTCGCAGAAGATGCAGCTGACCGCCAGCTCGGCCGAGGGCTCGGTGTAGGGAAAGAAGTCGGGGCGGAACCGGGTCCGGATCCGCTCGTCGTCGAACAGCCGGCGGGCGAAGGTCTCGATGGTGCCGAACAGATCGGCCAGGGTGATGCCGCGGTCGACCGCGAGCGCCTCGATCTGGTGGAACACCGGCGAGTGGCGGGCGTCGAGGGTCTCGTTGCGGTAGGTGCGGCCCGGCGCGACCACGAAGATCGGCGGCGTCATCGTCTCCATGGTGCGGATCTGCACCGGCGACGTGTGCGTGCGCAGCATCACCTGCTCGGGATCGCCGAGCTCGACGTAGAGGGTGTCCTGCATCGACCGGGCCGGGTGACCCGGCACCATGTTGAGCGCCTCGAAGTTGTGCCAGTCGTCCTCGACCTCGGGCCCCTGCACGACCCGGTAGCCCATGCCCACGAAGATGTCCTCGAGCTCGCGCTGCACCTGGGTGACGAGGTGGAGGTGGCCGCGGCGCCGGGCGTGGCCGCCGAGGGTGAGGTCAAGCCGGTCGCGCTCCCCCGCGGCCGCCGCCTCCACCGCCGCGAGCTCCTCACGCCGGGCCGAGATCAGCCGCGAGATGGCGGCCGTGGTCTCGGCCACCAGCTTCCCCGCCGCGGGCCGGTCGGCAGGGTCGAGCGACTTGATCGCGGCCTTGAGCTCGGAGACCGGCGAGCCGCGGCCCGCGAACGACTTCTCGGCAGCACTCAGCTCGTCGTCGGTCGTGGCCACCGCGATTGCGGCACGCGCGTCGTCGAGGT
>DATBBL010000395.1:0-22885 GCA_036271015.1 Acidimicrobiia bacterium | reverse complement strand
AAGCGCGCCGCGGCGACGATCCGGTCGCCCATCTCTTCCAGCGACTCGACGACGGCCTCGAGACGGGGCTCTCACTGGTGCTGGCGAAGTCGGTGCTGGGGTTGCTCGACGCCGGGATCGCCCCCGACGAGATCGTGCGGCGCGGCGTCGCCTTCGGGACGCGCTACCGCGACAGCGGGTGGGGTGCCGGTCTCACCGTGCTCATCGCGATGGCGAACGTGCTCCCCATGCTCGATGAGCCTGACCGTGCGCTCGCGCTGGTGCACGGGCTCGCGTTCGTCGCGCGCGACACCCGCAACCACCCGCCGCGCTTCCCCCTGCGCGCGTTCGACGACGGCGGAGAGATCGAACGGGTCCGGCTCGCCGAGTGGTACCGCCGGTTCGTCGAAACCCGTTCGGGCGACTCGGCCGAGCTCGTGCTCACGACCGCGCTGGCGGAACCGGGCGCGATCGGCGATGTGGAGCGCATGATGTTCGCGGCCGTCACCGACCACGTCTTCATCGACGGCGGGCACACCATCGACTTCACCAACAAGGCGTTCGAGTCGCTCGGGTACATGGGCCAGAAGTCCGCACCCGACGTGCTCCCCACGGTGGTGCGCGGCACCGCCTCCGCGACCTGGTCGGAGCAGAGCGGCACCTGGCGACATCCGCAGGACCTGCCGGTACTGATCGCCCAGACGCAGCCCCGGCTCGACGCCGCCATCTCCGCGGGCGCCACCCGCCACGGCGGCTTCACCGACGTCGCCGGGCTCGCGTGGGAGCTCCTCGACGAGCATCCCGGGCACGTTGTCGACGCGCTCCTCGACGCGATCGAGACCGGTGCCGACCCCACGCAGCTCGGGCGCGCGCTCGCGTACGCGGCGGCGCTCAGGATCACGCGCTTCCACGTGCAAAACGACTTCGGCGACTGGGACACCGTGCACCACGCGTTCACCGCCGCCCACGCGCTGCACTGCGCGCTCGGGCGGGTCCCGACGCGTGAGCTGCACCGCGGGCTGGTGCACGGCGCGCTGCGCATCTACCTCGACCGGTTCCTCAACGTCCCCGCGGCTCGCTTGCCCGACGCGCGGACCGGCGACCTCGCCGAGCTCGACGAGTGCTGGGACATCCAGGGCGCGGTCGACCGCGCCGGCGGGATCGCCGCCGGGTACCTGCGCGGCGGCGGCGACCCCGCCCGGCTCATCGGGGCCCTCGGTCACGCCCTGCTGCGGGAGGACGCCGAGTTCCACTGGTACCAGGTGTTCGAGGCCGGGGTCGCCGAGTTCTACTCCTGGCCCCTCGGTTCCGAGGAGGGCGTGCTCATCCTCGCCGGCCTGGCCCGGTTCCTCGCCGCGCACACCCCGACCCGACGGGAGCTGTCCCGCGTGGTCGACATCGCCGCCCGCCTCCGCCGCGGCGAGGAGCTCTACGAGGAGGCCTGACCCGATCCCGCAGTAATTGGTCTCAGTCCGATTCCGGGCGGCAGACTGCGGGCGTGTTCACCATCGGGCCGAACTTCCATCTCATCCACATGACCGACGACATGGCGGCGCTCGACGCCTGGTACGACGACGTGTTCAGCGTCACCCGCTGGGTCAGCCGGAACGAGTCGCCGGAGCTGAAGCGGCTCGCCTCGCTCGTCGGCATCGGCAACCTCTGCATCGAGCCGATGCAGCCCTGCTTCGAGATGGACGGATGGGAGCAGGTGCCCCTCGGCCGCTTCTACAAGCGCTGGGGCCGGCAGTGGCACTCCATCGCCTGGTACGTCGACGACGTCGCGGGGCTCACCGAGCTCCGGGACCGGTTGGAGGATGCCGACGTCCAGCTCCTCGGGTTGCTCGGCGGTCGCCTCGAGCACGATGCCGACGCACCCGAGGACCGGCCGATCTTCACCCACCCGAACAGCACGCTCACGCAGCTGGAGTTCATGGTGCCGACCGAGCACATCGCCGACCCGCGCCTCCACGTGTCCTACCGGCCGTCGTGGTGGCACGACACCCACCCGCTGCACATCCGCAAGCAGTCGCACTTCACCCTGGCGACCCGCGATCTCGACCACGCCCGGAAGATGTACGTCGACGTGATCGGCGGGACGGTGCTGCACGAAGGCGAGAACGCGGTCCTCGGGACGAGGAGCGTCTTCGTCGCGGTGGGGCGCGACGACGTGGTGGAGCTGGCCGAGCCGCTCGAGTCGGCGACGCCCGTCGCCGACTACATCGACGCCAACCACCACGGGATGTTCGCGGTCTGGCTGCAGGTGGACGACCTGGCGGCGGCGAGTCGCTACCTCACGTCGAAGGGCGTCGCGGCGCGCTTCGAAGACTCGACCACGTTCCTCTCCGATCCGGCGACGACGCACGGTGTCCACTGGGGCGTGACCACGGCCGCGATCCCGAACGACGCCCGCCCGTCGTGGTGAGGCGCGACGCGCCGCCAAGGGGTCGATCACGCCGCCTGATCGGGCGCGCAATTGTCCACATCCGGTGAATTCCGCGCAGGATCCGAGGCGGTCACGCCGCGTCAAGCCCGTTGCAGCGTGACGGTGGCCACCGCGATCGTGCGGTCTTCGGCGCCGGCGTCGACCGCCTCCACCCGGCACACGACGTGATCGTCGGCGTCGCGCAGGATGACGGTGCTGGTCCGTACCGGCCCGGTGCGCGCGCCGGAGAGGTAGTGGATGTGGAGGTCGCTCGCCGCGTAGCCGGGTACTGCGGCTTCGGCCGCGCCCTGGAACACCATGCCGAGCACGCCACCGTTGATCCGGCCCCGGCTGTTGTGCACGTACGGGGTGCTCGGGAGCTCCACCACACCGTGTTGCGCGTCGACGACGGTCAACCCGCACCGCTCGAGCAACGGCTCGGTCGGTACGTCGCCGGCGGGTTCCATGTGGCGTCGCTGCCCGATGCCGCCGAGCGGATCGAACACTCCTGACGCCGCCGAGGTCGCGGCCGGTACGCGCGCGAACGTCACCAGCCCGGTCGCCACGCGACGCTGCGTGATCGGATCGGCGACGGCGTCGAGATCGGCCACGCCGTCGCCCTCGTAGATGTCGACACTGATCACGATCAAGCGGGAGCCGGAGCGGGCGAGGTTGCTCTCGACGATCGCCGGGCCTCGCACCAATGGCGCGGCTTCGTGCAGCATGAGGTCGGCGGTCGCGATCCAGTCCGGGTGGGCCGCGCACAATGCGGGCATCGCGGTGTTCACGTCCACCAGGGCTACGAAGAACCCGAGCCCCGCCGCGCCCGACGGGTCGCGCACCGCATCCGTCACCGGCGCCATCGACCGCGCCTGGGTCGCGCTGCGTTGCTCGGTGGTGATGTCGAGATCGCTGATCGAGTTGCGCTCGGGCAGCGACGGGATCGGCTCCGAGGTGGCGTCGGATCTGAGGTCTTCGCTGGTCATCGAGCGGCCACCGTACGCTCGTGCGCGGGTGTGAACGCGATCGTGCGCAGCGCGTGCGGGCCGACGGTGAAGCGCAGCGTCGAGCCGTCGACCTCGACGTCGGCGTCGTCCGGTGATTCGTCGAGGCGCAGGGACCGGACCCCGCGCACCGGAACGCCGAGCGCGACGGCCGCGTCCACCGGGTCGCCGGTCGGGTTGAGCACCCGCAGGACGCACTCGGAGGCGTCGCCCGGTTTGAGGGTCGACAGCACGAGCGTGCCGGGCTCGAGCGTCAGGAGGCTGGCGCCCGGTGCGAGGAGGGGTTGTTCGCCCGCGGGCACCGCCCGCAACCCGAGCTCGTCCGCCTGCAGCACCGCTTCGGGCGCGGCGACGCGCAGTGCGAGCTCGGCCGCGATGCCCCCCGGGAGCTGACCGTCGGGCGTCGGGAGCGCGGGACCGGCCGGGACCGGTCGGGTCCCGAGCTGGAAGCGGGCCAACCAGCCGAAGGTGCGGAGCACCGTGATCGCGATCACGCCGTCCGCCGTCACCTCCGCCTCGGGAAGCCCCGGCGCGGCGACGCAGAGCCCGTTGGCCTCGACCCATCCCTGGTGCGGGAAGGTGCGCGGCGCCGGGTGCACCCAGCTCGCGTCGTCGACCGGCGTGGTGGACCGGAGCGCGGTGTCGAACGTCGTGGCGGCGCGGAAGGTGTCGACCGGCGCGCCGGTGGGGAAGCAGAGCCGGAGGCGGTGGTCGGGTGCGGGATGTTCCACGTCAACGTGGAGGTCGACGCGCTCGATGCCGGGCGCGACCCGGGCTTCGACCCGCACGACCGTGCCCGACGCCATCGTGCGCGTCACCGCCAGCCGCTCGATCCCCGACGGGTGCCGCTCGCGGCGGACGTCGACCGCCTGGACGTGGTCTCCGGGGTCGTCGGGCACCGGGTCGAAGTCGTACGAGTCACCGCGGTCGGCGACGTGCTCGATGGCCGCGAGGCCGGCGAGCTCGCGGTCACCGATCCGCACCCGGAGCGTGCCGTCGTCGGCCGCGTGCACGGTCACCGAACCGGCGGTGATGTCGCGACCCTGATCGTGCTCGTCCGGGGACGCGCCCGCCGGGGTCAGCCGGAGGCGGCGGTACCCGAACGCGGGCACGTCGGCGACCACGAGCTCCACGTCGAGCGCGGGGAGTGACTCGAGCATGCGGACCCGGCCCGGGTCGTCGGACTGGATCACCCGCACCGGTGCGCCGTCGATCGTGTACCCCGCCACGGATCCCGCGGCCACCGTCAGCGGGTGGATGTCCTGGGTGATGTCGGACATGAAGAACACGGGGAAGCCGTCGAGCGGGATGCGCACGACGTCGGTGCGTCGGAACGGCGACGGGTTGAACACCGCGAGGTCGAGCTCGGTGCTGCGCGGTACCCGCCGCTCGACCCCGAGCCCGGCGAGCCGCTCGAGCACGCGGCCGGTGGTCTGCGCCGCGAGCTCGGTCGTGCTCGCGAAGCGGGTGTGCATCTGGCGGTGGACCTCGTCCTGCGAGCAACCGCAGATCGAGTCGTGCGCGTGGTTCTGCAACAGCGTGCGCCACGCGGTGTGCAGCGACGGCCGCTCGTCGGGGGTGCCGAGCGCGTGTCCCAGCGCCGCCCATGGTTCGGCCCAGCCGAGCAGCGCGCGCTCGGCCCGGCGGTTCGCCAGCTTCAGGTCGAGGCGGGCCGACCACACGCCCGGCAGGAGGTTCGCGGTGCGCGCGCCGAGGAGCTCACCCCGGTGGTCCCCGCGGCCCGACGGGTCGATCGCGTCGACCAGGTCGTCGAGGAGGCCCCGCGCCACGTCGAGCCCCGTCCGTTGCGCCAGCGCGGCGGCCACCGCCGCGGTGTGGTCGTCGGGCAGCATGTGGTCGATGCCGTTCATGAGCAGTGCCGGCGCGCGCTCGACCGGGCCGAGGCGGTCCAGCACGCCGAGCAGCCCCTCGACGGCGGCGTCGGTGTCGCGTGGCAGCACCGCGGCCGCGAAGTAGCCGCGCCCGAGCTGGTAGGTGAGCACGCTGCTGCCGTCGGGCGCGACCCAGCGGTAGATGGGGCCGAGGCGATCGAGCTCGTCGCCGTTGCCGCGCCAGTAGACCATCGGTCCCAATCCGAAGCCGGCGAAGAGCTGCGGGAACTGCGCCGGGTGACCGAACGAGTCGGGCACGTACGCGACCGTCGAGCACCCGCCCATCGACTCCGCTACCCGCCGGCCTTCCAGCAGGTTCCGCACCAGCGACTCGCCCGCCGGCAGCAGCGAGTCCGGCTGCACGTACCAGGGCCCGAGCGCGAGCCGCCGGTCGCGCACCACCTGCTCCAGGTCGGCCCGGCGGCCGGGCCGCACCGCGAGGTAGTCCTCCACCACGATCGACTGGCCATCGAGCACGAACTTCCAGCCGGGATCCTCGCCGAGGAGCTCGAGCACCCGGTCGACGGTGTCGACGAGCCGGGCGCGGAACGCTTCGAACGTCCGATACCACTCCCGGTCCCAGTGCGTGTGCGACACCAGCAGGATGTCGACGGGATGATCCGCCACGTGCCGGAGTCTGGCAGAGTCATGAGCCGGGCACGACGGAGAGGAGAGGAACCATGAGCGACACCCTCGGCGCGGTCGTCGTCGGCACCGGCTTCGGCGTGCTCACCCACGTGCGCGCGCTCGACGCAGCCGGCATCGAGGTGCGGGCACTGGTCGGCCGCGATCCCGACAAGACCGCGAAGCGCGCCGAGCGCTTCGGGATCGAACACGCGACGACCGACCGTCGAGCGGCGTTCGCCCTCGACGGCGTCGACGTCGTCGCGGTGACGACGCCACCCCACGCACATGCCGAGGTCGTGCTCGACGCGGTCGCGGCCGGCAAGCACGTGCTCTGCGAGAAGCCGTTCGCGCGTGATCTCGCCGAGGCCCGCGAGATGCTGGACGCGGCCCAGGCTGCTGGTGTCGTCCACCTGCTCGGGACCGAGTTCCGGTTCGCGCCCGGCCAGGCGCTGCTGACCCGCGCGGTCCGATCCGGTGCCATCGGCGATCCCCGTTTCGCGCTGTTCGCGCTCCAGCTGCCGACGCTCACCGACCCCGCAGCCGAGATGCCTGCGTGGTGGGACGACGCTGCGGAAGGCGGTGGTTGGCTCGGCGCCCACGGCACGCACGTCATCGACCAGGTGCGCACGACGATCGGTGACATCACCCGGGTGTCGGCGACGCTCACGACGTTGTCGCCGCGGCCGATGACCGCCGACGACACGTACACCGTGCAGTTCGAGACCGAGCGCGGCGCCACCGGCCTGCTGCACAGCTCGTGCGCGGCCGGCGGCCAGTTCGTGGTGGCGACGAAGGTCACGGGGACGGCCGGCTCCGCGTGGACGCAGGGCGACGAGGTGTGGGTCGACACCGGCGCCGGCCCGACCCGGGTGTCCGCGGCCGACGACCTCCCCGTGGTCGCGCCGGTGCCGCCGCCGAGCGAGCTGCTGCACACGACCTACGACATGTGGCACTCAACCGGCATGGACCTCGCGCCCTACACGCGCCTCTACACCGTCATGCGCGAACGGATCCTGGGGCACGACGTGCCCGACGATCCCCGTGCCGGCACGTTCGCCGACGGCGTCGCCAACCAGGCCGTGGTCGACGCCATCCGCGCCGCGAGCGCGACCCGCGCCTGGGTGGACGTGCCCCGGTAGCTCGCCGACCGGGTCAGAGATGCAGTGACGTCCGCATGCTCGGGGCCTGCGCGGCCGCTCCGAGCAGCGTCGGGAGGCCGAGCATCTCCTCGGTCGTCCGGAGGAGCGCGTAGTGATCGACTGCCGCGCCGAGGACCGTCCGCGGCCGGACGGTCGGCGCGATGGCGACGAACGGCATCGGGCTGTCTTCGTCCCACACCACGAAGATCGCCGTCCGTCCCGCGGCGTAGCTGTCGCTCGCCAGCATCACCGGCAGCCACCGCTGCAACCAGCGGTCGCCCGTCCGCACCGAGCAGTCATGGGTGTCGTTGCACAGGTTCGGGGTCACGAACGCGAACGTGGGGAGCGTGCTCGTCTCGAGATCGCCGCGCAGCGCTCCACTCGTGACCCCACCGAGTGGGATGTCGTCGGCCTGGCACGCCGAACGGTCGGAACCACCCACGTAGTACGCCGCCGGGTTGTGCTTCACGGCGTAGCGGCCCGCGGCGCCCAGGTTGCAGGTGCCCGTCATGGACTCCTCGTAGCTGCGGGCGTTCCCGCCCTGGTCACGCACCTGTCGAAAGAGGTTGTCGGCGGTGATCGGGTGCTCGGCGGGGGAGCCGTCGTCCGAGATGCCGTGGGTCGAGCCCGACGTGGCGCCGATGTAGTTCGGCAATGACGGACTGCCGACACTCGAGTACTTGGAGGCCGACGCGCACTGTGCCGCGAGCGAGGTCTCGTAGGGAGCCTGGGCGCTCCCGATCACCTGGTTGGACGACTTGTTCTCCATCCAGATCCAGATCACGTGGTCGTACACCGCAGGAGGGGTGGCGCTCCGCCCGCAGGGACTCGCGGGTCTCGGGGCTTGCGTGGTCGACGTCGCGCGCCGACTCTCGAACGCGGACGCGCGCGCTGCCGGCGCACCACCCCACGCGACGACGGACAGCGCCAGCGCCGTCGCGATGCCGACGGCCCGGGCCCGAGCGTGTCGCCCGACGCGAGTCGCCTGCGAGGTGCTCGTCGCCCGGGCTCGCATCGAACGGACTCCCGTCACGTGTTCACCGGCTGCCCTGAAGGCCCCCGGAGTGTACGCACCCGCCGAGCGTCACGAGAGCACCGGGTGCCGCGTGGCGTTCACAACCAGGTGCCGGAGGCGCGGGCCTCGATCACGGCGCGGGCGTACTCCTCGCTGGCGAGTTGTCCCGCCGTGAACACGCGCGCCGACCGGCGGGGCGGCACCCGCGACGGACGGCGCGTGCACGGCGTCGCGCCGGCGGCCGCCCTCGGAGTGGACGGCCGGGAGGGCACGGTCCTGATGGTGGGGTAGGTGCTGTCGATCGTCTGCACGGTGCAACCTCCTGCTGAGCTCTTCACCGTTCGATCATGCGGGGCGAGGCCGGCGCCGGGTCTTCCACCGGCGCCGGCAGCCCGAGCCGCTCGCGCATCTGCACGAGGAGGGCCTGGGCCTCGGCGCTCCGTTGCGCCGCCTCGATCTCGAGCAGGCCGGGGTCGACCTGCGCGCTCGCCTGGAGCGCGGAGAGCTCGCCCTTCGCCTCCGCCACGGCCTGGCGGTTGAGGATCTTGCGCTCCACTTCGGCGAAGGTGGGGACGTCGTCGCCGAGCACGTCGTCGAGCTGCCCGCGTGCGTCGTTGAGCGCTTCCTGCATCTTGGCCCGGTCGAGCACCGAGAGCAGGCGCTCCTGCTCGTCGAGCTTCGACTGCAGCGCGGTCGCGTTCTGCACGACCGCGGCCTTGGCCTGCCCCGCGGCGCGGGTCGCCTGGAGCAGTGCCTGATCGAGCTCGCGGAGCTCGCGCTCGAACCCGAGCACGCGGTTGGCCAGGCCCTCGGCCGCGGTGGTGAACGTGGCCACCTTGTCGGTGTGGCCGAGGCGTGCCTCGCGGTCGATCATGAGCAGCGCCTGGCCGGCGGATGCCTTCGCCTTGTCGCATTCCACCACCTTGGCGTCGAGCCGGTCCTGCGCCTGCTTCTGCTGCGCGACCACCAGCGCGGCCGCGTCGGACAGCTTGCGGTGCTCGGCGCGCGCCTCGAGGATCGCCTGTTCGAGCTGCACCTTGGGGTCGGCGCGCTCCTCGTGGACGACGCGGAGCTTCACGGCCAGGTACTTCCACCAGCGCTTCAACGACTGCCACATGGTTGGACCCTCCGGTTCACGGTCGGCGCTGGCCACGACGGCCAGCGCCGTTGAGCCGCCACATCACGACGGCGACGCCTGCGAGTCCGACGACCGTGGACGCGAGATCGAGCACTCGTGATGCGGCCGCGAGGAGGAACCGCGCGCCCAACAGCGCGCCGATCCCCACGAGCAACCACATCCCCCACGGGGTACGCGGGCGCTGGTCGTCGGTCATACGACGACGGTGACACCTCGGTGTGCGCGCCGGAATGCCGCCGCAGCGGCTCGTGGCCAGCCGGCGGGCCACACCGACGTGACCTGCAGGACAGCTACGCGGTGTCGTCGTCCTCGAAGTCGCTTCGCCGGACGGTGCCCGTCTCCCACGCCCGTTGGGCGAGCAACGCGCGCCGCTGCTGCCCCTCCTCGGGGATGTCGAACTTGCCGTAGAGCGAGCTCAAGTGGGCCTTCACCGCGGCCTCGCCGACGAACATCCGGCTGGCGATCTCCTTCGTCGTGCTGCAGGGGGCGCGGTTGTCCTTGGCCTGCGGACGGCAGAGCTCGCGGAGCACCTCACGTTGCTTGACCGTCAACGTCGGTGCCTTGTGCGCGGGCGACGTCGTCGACATGGAGTCGCTCACGTCGCCCACGACCCAGAGGCTGGTGTCGCCGATGCGCAGCTCGTCGCCGACGCGCAGCGCCTTCTTCGCGTCGAGGCGCTTCCCGTTGACCCAGGTTCCGTTGGCGCTGTCGAGGTCGGTCACGAACCAGCACCCGGCGACGAACTCCAGCTCGGCGTGGTACCGCGAGACGGCACCGTCCCACTCGAGGACCAGGTCGTTGCCCTGCTTGCGGCCGACGGTCTGGCGGTCGCCCTCCAGCGTGTGGACGGCCCGACCCTTCGGACCTACGTAGTCGAGCACCGCCATGGTCTGGCCCCTCCCCTCGACGGCCGGGATGCCATCCTGCCATTCAAGCCACGGGAATGATGGCGTGACCTCGCCGGGAGGCAATTTCTCCCTATCCTCGGCGCGTCGCGAGACCCCCGGCCCGGGGATGGTGCACGCGGCGCGGGGCTGCGAGCGTGCCGGGGTGATGGAGATCACCGCGTTCGAGAGCCATGATCATCAGCACAATGCGGGGAGTGGGGCCGTCGGCTACGCCGGCGCACCCGCGAGTGCAGAGAGGGGCAACGTGACGGTGGCGCCGACGGGGGCGACCCCTGGCACGCGCGGGCTGCGCGTGCAGGGAATGCCGTGGCGACGCTGGCTGACCACCACGCCCGGCCGCCTGCGGAGCGCCTCCGCGCTCCTCGTCATCGGTCTCCTCGTGTTCGCGGCGGTCACCACGGCCGCGACCGAAGCTCGCAGCCGGGCCGCCGGCGCGGTGGCGACCACGTCGGCGCCCGAGCTCATCACCGCCGAGAACCTTTACGGCAACCTCGCCGACGCCGACGCCACCGCGTCGACCATCTTCCTCCGGGCGGGGCAGGAGCCACGTCAGTTGCGCCGGCGGTACCTCGCCGACGTGGCGGCCGCCGGACGTCAACTGGCCGACTTCTCGCGTTCGGCGCAATCGTCGGCGGTCGCCCACCGTGCGGTGCGGACCATCTCGGAGCGTCTGCCCGAGTACACCGGGCTGGTCGAGTCGGCGCGTGCGAACAACGCGCAGGGCTTCCCGGTCGGTGCCGCGTACCTGCGCAAGGCCTCGGCGACGATGCACAACGAGATCCTTCCCGCCGCCACCGACCTCTACCGCGACGCGGCCCGCCAGCTGCGCGACAACTACGAAGCCGGTACGTCGACGCTCACGCTCGTGCTCGTGCTCGTCGCCGGGGTCGGCATGCTCGCACTGCTGGTCGTGGTGCAGATCTTCGTGCGGCGGCGGTCGAACCGGCTGCTCAACCTCGGGTTGGTCGCGGCCACGGTGCTCGTCGTCGGGCTGCTCGGTTGGACGCTGATCCGGTTCGCGGGTGCCCACGACGCGCTGAACCGGGCCCAGGAACGCGGCTCCGACTCGGTCGAGGTGCTCTCGTCGGCGCGCATCCTGACGCTGCGCGCGCAGAACGACGAGAACCTCGCGTTGATCGAGCGCGGCACGGGCGACGTCTACGTCGCCGAGTTCGATCGTCTCATGGGCGAGCTCGGAGGCAGGGACGGGAAGGCCGGCCTGCTCGGGTACGCGGCGACGATCGCCGACCGCACCGGCGACGGTTCTCGCATCCGGGCGCTCGCACCGCAGTTCACCGCCCTGCGCACGCTCCACTCGCACGTCCGGGACAAGGACGACCGCGGTGACTACAACCTGGCCGTCGCACTCTCGATCGGGACGAGCGACCCGCAGCAGGTGGCGGCCCTCCGCCCGGCCCGTCCCGGACAGGAGCTCGCCGCCGTCGGCAAGCTCCAGGACGCGCTGCAGCACGACATCGCCCGCTCGCAGGTGCGGCTGGCGTCCGCGGCGCAGGACGCGCGTACCGGCTACGGCGTGCTCGAGGTCGCCATCCCCCTGTTCGCCGTGCTCGCCGGCCTGCTGGTGCTGCTCGGGCTCGAGCGGCGCATCGGGGAGTACCGGTGATGGCGCGGGCCCTCGCCGCGGGCATCGCGGTGCTCGGGTCGGCGATCGGAATCGCGGCGTGCGGTACCGGCTCGTCCGAGCCGCTCGGCCGCGCGTTCAGCGCCCTCGACACCCCGGCCTCGAGCACCACCACGACCACGGCACCGTCGTCCGCGCCCGCGTGTGGTGACCCTCTGGCGAGCTATCCACCCTTCGCACCGCTGCCCGGCACCCAGGCGCTCGCCGCGGATCCGGCGATGGGCCCCATCATCCAGCGCGGGAAGCTCCGCGTGGCGGTCGACGAGAACACCGAGGGCCTCGCCTCGCGCGACTCGAAGGGGCAGCTCGTGGGCCTGGAGATCGACCTCGCGCGCGCGATCGCGGGCTCGATCTTCGGTGACGGCTCCGACGCCAAGCTGCAGCTCCTTACAGTCACGACCAAGCAGAAGATCGAGTACCCGGCGGACGGCCAAGCCGACCTCGCCATCAGCGCCATCTCGATGACCTGCGAGCGCTGGAGCAAGGTCGCGTTCAGCAGCGAGTACTTCACCGCTCGGCACGAGTTCCTCGTGCGCAAGGACGCGCCCGTGCGGACCGCGTCCGACCTCGCCGGACGGCGGGTCTGCATGACGAAGGGCTCGACCTCGATCGGCACCCTTGCCGGACTGAGGCTGCAACCGCCGCCGGTGCCGCGGTTGGTCGACGCCCGCACCGACTGCCTGGTCGCACTGCAGGAGGGCGAGGTGGACGCCTACTTCGGCCACGACACGTTCCTGGTCGGCATGGTCGCCCAGGACCCCGGCCTGCGCATCGTGCGACAGGGAGACGCGCAGCACTACGGCATCGCCGCGGGTCCGAACAACGTCACGCTGGTGCGATACGTCAACGGGGTCCTGGACCGGTTGCGTGACGACGGCACCCTGGCGGGCCTCTACGACCAGTGGCTGAGGAAGCTCTACCGCGGTGCCGGCGAATCGCTGCCCACCGTACCGGTGCCCATCACCACGCGACCCGAGACCTGGAAGGTGGCGTCATGAGCGCGCGCCGCTGGACGGCCGTTGCGGCCGCGACGGTGGTCCTCGTCGGGCTGGCGGCGTGCTCGTCGCCGTCGAACGGCGCGGTCTCCCGGTCCCTCGGCGCGCTGACCGATCCCACCACCACGACCGCGGCGCCGTCGCCGGCGACCACCACCGCGCCCACGCCATGCGACCCCCGCGCGAGCTTCGCGCCCGACCCCACCCTGCCGATGCCGACGGTCAAGGCCATCCAGACGCGCGGCAGGCTGGTGGTGGGCGTCGACCAGGGCACGTTGCACTGGGGTTATCGCGACCCACGCGACGGGACCATCAACGGCCTCGACGTCGACATCCTGCGTCAGATCGCGCTGGCCATCTTCGGCAGCGACCCCGACGCGCACTTGCAGTTCAAGACCCTGACCACGGCCGAGCGCATCCAGGCGGTGGAGTCGGGCAAGGTCGACATGGTGGCCAGCCTCCTCACCGCGACGTGCGACCGGTGGAACGACGTCGACTTCTCGACCGTCTACTACGACGCCCACCAGGACGTGCTCGTCCCCATCGGGTCGCCGGTGCAGACGGTGACCGCCCTGGCGGGCAAGACGGTCTGCGCGACCCGTGGTTCCACGTCGATCACCAACATCCAGCAGAAGGTCCCGACGGTGAAGATCTACCCGGTCGACACCCGCGCCGACTGCCTGGTGGCGCTCCAGGACGGTCAGGTCGACGCGATCACGAGCGACGACACCATCCTCCACAGCTTCCAGGACCAGGAGGAGAAGAGCGACACGCGTCTCCTCGAGCAACCACTGGAGGCCGAGCCGTATGCGATCGCGATGCCGAAGCACCACGAGGACCTCGTGCGGTTCGTGAACGACGTCCTCGACCGCATGCGGAACGACGGCACGCTCGAGCTCCTGTATGGGAAGTGGCTGGGTGTAGACCCCCCGCCGCCCCCGCCACCTGCCCCGGTGTACGGGCGATGACCATGACGATCGACGACCTCGACCGCGCCCTCGAGCGCTATCGCAGCGCGGCCGACACCGTGAGCTCGAACCTGTTGGAGCTCGACGGCGACCCCAACCGGCAGCTGCTCGAGACCGCGCCGCTGACGGGCACCACCGCCGGCGAGTGGGCCGACGCGCGCCGCGCGCTCACCTCCGTCTGGGACTGGTTCGCCCGGTTCACCACCTTCCTCGACCAGGCAGCCGAGCTGCGCGTCTCACCGCGGACCCGCCTCGCGCCCGGTCGCGAGCGTGCGCTCGCCGACTTCCTCTCCCAACCGTCGATCGAGTTGGGAAGCGACGAGATCCCGCTGCAGGACCGCGACCTCCTGCAACCGCGCCGCGCCACGAGCCGTTGCACCGCCGACGAGCTGCTCGGCCTCATGGCGGACGCCTTCGCCCGCGCGCGTCAGGTGGTCAGCCGGATCGGCGCCGCGTGGGACGAGCTGGCGCCCCGGCTCGCGCGAGCACGCGCTGACCTGACGGACGTCAGCGGGGTCGAACGCTCGCAGGTGGATCAGCAGCTCGACACCCTCACCGAGGCGCTGGTCACCGATCCGCTCGCGGTCACCGAGGCCGCGGTGCGCGACGCCGAGCAGTCGGTCGCCGCGCTGACCCGCGCCGCGGCCGCCGCCCGGGCGCTGCGCGACCAGTGGCAGCACCGGCTGCGAGCGGCCCGCGAGGCGCTGGACCGGGTCGAGCAGGAGGTCGCAGCCGCCCGGGCCGCCCACGCCACGACCACGGTCAAGATCCTCGAGCCCTCGGTGCCCGACCCGCCCGCGGTCGACCACGCCCTCGCCGTCGCGCTCGACCACCTCGTGAGCCTCGCCGACGCCGGGCGCTGGGACGAGGCCGTCGCCCAGCTCGACCAGTGGTCCACGACGCTGCAGCGACGTGCCGACGCGGCCGCCACCTCAACGACCGCCTGTCGCGCGCCGATGATCGAGCGTGACCAGCTCCGCGGTCTCCTCGACGCCTACCGGGCCAAGGCCCACGGGCTCGGCCTCGACGAGGACGACGATGTCACCGACGCGTACCAGCGCGCGCAGGCCGCGCTGTATGTCGCGCCCGCCGATCTGGCCTCGGCGCGCCGCCTCGTCGAGCGGTACCAACGCCTGCTGACCAACGACCACGAACCGGAGGCCCGACGATGAAGTGCGAGCGCCCGTGGTGCGATCCTCCCGGTGAGATCGAAGCCGGCTACTGCAACCGTTGTGGCTCGCCACCGGCGGAGGAGTCGCCGGTGAGCGCGGACTCTGCTCCGGCCAGTGCGGCGACCGTCGCGCCCCGGAACGTGGGGACGAGCAGCCCGCGCACCGGCACCCCGCGCAGCGGGACCACCCGCGCCGCCGCCACCGGCACCCAGGTGCGCGCCGCCTCCCGGGTGGAGCTCCCGCCGCCCGACATCAAGGACATCGCCGACGTCCTGTTGGAGAACCCGAGCATTCCCGAGAACAAGCGGTACTGCGGCAACCCGGAGTGCAACCAACCGGTCGGCCGCGGACGCGACGGTGAGCCCGGTCGGACCGAGGGCTTCTGCCGCAAGTGCCGACACCCGTTCTCGTTCACACCCAAGCTCGTGCCGCAGACCGTCGTCGGCGCGCAGTACGAGGTGCAGGGCTGCCTGGCCCACGGCGGTCTCGGCTGGATCTACCTCGCCCGAGACCTGATCGTCGGCCGGTGGGTGGTGCTCAAGGGGCTGCTCAGCGGCGAGAACGTCGACGTGATCCGGGCCGAGCTCCGGTTCCTCGCCGAGGTCGACCATCCGAACATCGTCAAGGTCCACAACTTCGTCGAGCACGACGGTGACCCCTACATCGTCATGGAGTACGTCCGGGGCGCGACGCTCCGCAAGACGCTCGAGGCGCGGAAGGTCGCCAACAACGGCGAACCCGACCCGTTGCCGCCCACGCATGCCGCCAAGATGATGCTCGAGGTGCTGCCCGCGTTCGGGTACCTCCACCGCCAGGGTCTGCTCTACTGCGACTTCAAGCCCGACAACGTCATCCGCACCGATTCGTCGCTGAAGCTCATCGACATGGGCGCCGTCTACCAGATGGACGACACCACCAGCGCGATCTACGGCACGCCGGGATATCAGGCCCCGGAGATCGGGGACACCGGGCCCACCATCCCCTCCGACCTCTACACCGTCGGTCGCACCCTCGCCGTCCTGTGCACCGACGCGCGCGGCTACCAGACCACCTTCGCCAAGTCGCTGCCCGCGGCCGACGAGGTGCCCCTCTTCGCGGAGTACGACTCGCTCTACCGCTTCCTCGTGCGCGCCACCGCGGCCGACCCCGACGACCGCTTCCAATCGGCCGACGAGATGGCGGTGCAGCTCGAGGGCGTCCTGCGGGAGATCGCGGCGGCGGAATCCGGCACCCCGTGGCCCGAGGTGAGCTCGACGTTCACGAGCGAGCTGCGCAGCGGCTCCGAGGATCCCGACGACTGGCGCGCGCTGCCGGCTCCGCTCATCGCCGCCGACGACCCCGCCGCTGCCTTCCTGGCATCCCTCGCGGTGGCGGTCACCGAACCCGACGAGATCCTCGGGCTCCTGGAGCTCGCGCCGGAGCGCACGGTCGAGGTGCAGCTGCGTCAAGCGCGCACGCTCATCGAGGCCGGCCGGCACGACGACGCCGACACCTTGCTCAACGAGATCGCGCTCGCCAACCCATGGGAGTGGCGCGTCACGTGGTCGACCGGGTGCAATGCCCTCGCGCAGGCCGACGCCGACCGCGCCCTCGCCGAGTTCCGCGGTGTGTATGCGTCGCTGCCGGGCGAGCTGGCCCCGAAGCTGGCGATGGCCTACGCCGCGGAGAGTGGCGGCGACCTGGCGCACGCCGCGCACTGGTACGACATCGTCGCTCGCAGCGATCCGGGGTTCACGACCGCCGTCTTCGGGCTGGCGCGCTGTCGGACCCAGCTCGGCGACCTGGCCGGCGCGATCGAGGCCTACGAACGGATACCGTCGACCTCGGCCTCGTACGTCGACGCGCAGATCCACAAGGTCGACGCCATGCTCGACGCCGAAGGCCGCCCGCTCACCGTCGACGACGTCGTTTCCGCGGGCGCGGCGGTGGCGCGCCTCCCGTTGCCGAAGGAGCAACAGGCCCGACTGACCGCGAACGTCCTCAGCGCCGCCCTCGTGCTGGTCGAGGACGGGACGCCTGCGGGCAACGGCGCCGACGGCGCGCCTCCGGTGGTCCTCGGGTACGCGCTGACCGAGCACGACGTCCGCCTCGGGCTCGAGACGACCTACCGGCGTCTCGCGCTCCAGTCACCCTCGGGGGCGGAGCGCATCGCGCTGGTCGACCGGGCGAACGAGCTCCGGCCGCGGACCGTGCTGTGAGCGAAGCGGACGCGCCCATGTGCCGAGCCTGCGGGCAGCCCGCGTCGGCCGACGATCGGTTCTGCGAGGCGTGCGGTTCGCCACTCACGCCGGGTGTGGTCGTGGACGCGCCCGACCGGCGCGAGCTCGACGACGGCATCGTCGGTGGCGTCACCGATCGGGGCCACCACCACCGTCGCAACGAGGACGCGATGCAGGTGGAACGGGTCGGCGAGCGGGTGCTCGCAATCGTGTGCGACGGCGTGTCGTCCTCGGCCGCCGCCGCCGACGCCTCGGGCGTCGCCGCGGCCGCCGGCGCCGCGGTGCTGCGCGCCGCCCTCGACGACGGTGATGCCGACCGCGTGCGCGCGATGCGGGCGGCGGTCACGGCCGCCCTCGACGCAGTCGTACAGGTTCCGTGGACCCGCACCCGCCGCAGCAGCGCGCCCGCGTGCACGTTCCTCGGTGCCACCTGGGACGGCCGCGGCATCACCATCGGGGCGGTGGGCGACTGCCGCGCCTTCTGGGTCGACACCGACACCGTCGAGCAGCTCACCATCGACGACTCGTGGGTGCAGGAGCAGGTCGAGGGGGGGCGGCTCAGCCAGGACGAAGCGGAGCGCCACCCGTATGCGCACGCGATCACCCGGTGGTTGGGCGAGGACGCCCCCGGCGGCGCGCCCCGCGTGACCACCTTCGCACCGCCCGCCCCCGGGCGGCTGGTGCTCTGCTCCGACGGGTTGTGGAACTACGCGCCCACCACCGACCGCATCGCGGCGCTGGTCCGCGCGCACCCCGCGTCGACGCCGCCGATCGACGTCGCGCGGGCGCTGACGCGCGTCGCGCTGGCTGCCGGCGGCCGCGACAACATCACCGTCGTGGTCGCCGATGTCGTCCCGTCACCTGTCACCGCGAATCCGGAGGGGCCATGACCACCATTGTCGCCGAGACGTATCAGAACGAGTTCCTCGCCGTCGGTGCCATGCGGGTCGATGCGCTGGTCAGCGTGTCCGCCACCGGTACCGGCAACATCGCCGGTGGCCGCGAGTCGGCCGAGCTCGTGATCGTCGACGTCTCGGGCTCGATGAACTTCCCGCGCACGAAGATCAGGTCGGCGATCGCGGCGACGTGCGAGGCGATCGACTGCATCCGCGACGACGTGCTGTTCGGTGTGATCGCCGGCGACGACACCGCCCGCCTGGTGTATCCCGGCGGCGACACGCTCGTGCCCGCCTCGCCGAGCACCCGACAGGCCGCCAAGGACACGGTGCGCAAGCTCAAGGCCAACGGCGGCACCGCGATCGGTCAGTGGCTGAGCCTGGCGCGCTACATGGTCGCGGACCGCCCCGAGTGCATCAGCCACGCGATCCTCCTCACCGACGGTGAGAACCAGAACGAGTCGCCGGAGGAGCTGGCCGAGGTGCTCGCGGCGTGCGAGGGCAGCTTCCAGTGCGACTGCCGCGGGGTCGGGGCCGACTGGGTCGTCAGCGAGCTCCGCACGATCGCGTCGACGCTGCTCGGCACGGTCGAGGCGATCCGTGCCCCGGAGGACCTCGCCGCCGACTTCACCGCGACGATGGCACGGGCGATGGCGCGCGGCACCGGCAACGTCGCCCTGCGGGTCTGGACGCCCATGGGCGCACGCGTCGACCTCGTGCAGCAGGTGAGCCCGACGCTCGAGGACCTGACCGCGCGGCGGGTCGAGGTGAGTGACCTGGAGGGCGACTATCCCACCGGTGCATGGTCCGACGAGAGTCGCGACTACCACGTGTCGTTCGAGGTACCGGCGCGCGACATCGGCGACAAGATGCTCGCCGGACGGATCAAGCTGGTGGTCGACGACACCGCCGTCTCCGAAGCGCAGGTCCTCGCGGTGTGGACCGACGACGAGGCGAAGTCGACGCGGGTGAATCACGAGCTCGCGCACTACACCGGTCAGGCGGAGCTGGCGCGGGCGATCGACGACGCGTACGTCGCGCGGCGATCCGGCGACCTCGAGACCGCGACCCGGCAGTTCGGCGAGGCGGTCCGCATGGCGCACGAGGCGGGCGACACCCACAAGCTGCGGGGCCTCGCCGCGGTCGTCGACATCGAGGACCCCGCGACCGGGACCGTGCGGCTCAAGCAACGCGTGGACGCGCTCGACGACCTGGCGCTCGAAGCGGGATCGGTGAAGACCAATCGCCTTCCGCCCACCGGATGATGGGCACCATCTGCCCGCGCGGCCATCCATCGCTGACGACTGACTACTGCGACCAGTGCGGCACGCCCATCGCGATCCCTTCGGCGGCCGCCGCCGGGGAGGCGGAGATCTCGTCGGTCACGGAGGTCCGGATGGCCGAGGCGCGGGCCGAGCGGTGCCCGGTCTGCGATGCGCCCCGCACGGCCGGCGACCGCTACTGCGAGGTCGACGGCTACGACTTCGAGCGAACCAGTGAGTCGGTCGTCGTCTGGTGCGCCGTCGTGCGGGCCGACCGGGCCCGCTTCGAGCTGCTCGCGCCCGACGACCTGAAGTTCCCCGACGGCTCCACCACGCTCACGTGTGAGCTCGACACCGAGTCGGTGTCGGTGGGACGGCAGAGCCCCTCGCGCGGCATCGTTCCCGACATCGATCTCGGCGGTCCCTACGAGGACCCGGGCGTGTCGCGCCGGCACCTGCGCTTCGACCGGTTGCCCGACGGCGGGTACGCGGTGGTCGACTGCGGTTCGGCGAACGGCACGTCGATCAACGACGACCCCACGCCGATCCAGCCGGAGACGCCCGTGCCCCTCGTCGAGGGTGACCGCGTGCACCTCGGCGCGTGGACCACGATCACGATCGCCTGTCAGACGACCGGCGCACCCCGCGACTGAAGGGCCGCTCACGCCGGCTCCGACCGGTTCGGTGACGCTCGTCCACTTTGCATGGTTCACTAAGGGTTCGCGCTCGGACTGGGAGGGACGGGTGACTGAGCTGCCGTCGGGGACGGTCACGTTCCTGTTCACGGATGTCGAGGGCTCGACGCGTCTGTGGGAGCAGCATCCCGAGACGATGAGGTCGGCGTTGGCTCGTCACGACGAGATCATCGGCCGGGCGATCGCGTCGCACGGTGGGTGTGTGGTGAAGACCACGGGTGACGGGTTCCATGCGGTGTTTGCGACCGCGATCGACGCGATCGACGCTGCCCTCGCCGCTCAGGTCGCGTTGACGCAGGAGGGGTGGGGCGACACCGAAGCGTTCCTCGTGCGAATGGGAGTGCACACCGGCGCATCGGAGCTGCGTGACGACGACTACTACGGCACCGCGGTGAACCGCGCCGCGCGGCTCATGGCCGTCGCCCACGGCGGGCAGGTCGTCTCTTCGCAGGTGACCGCGGACCTGGCGCGTGACGATCTCGACGAGGCGGTGTCGCTCACGGATCTGGGCGAGCATCGCCTGCGCGACCTCGGCTCACCCGAGCGGGTGTTCCAAGTGACGTGCCCGGAACTGAGGAAGGAGTTCCCCGCGCTCCGCGCGCTCGACACGTATCCCGGCAACTTGCCGCTCCAGATGACGGAGTTCGTGGGCCGTGAGGATGAGCTCGCCGCCCTCTCGAGCCTGCTCGACCGGTCACGACTCGTGACCCTGACCGGCACGGGTGGGGTGGGCAAGACGCGGTTGGCGGTCCAGGCCGCGGCGGCCGCGCTTCCACACTTCTCGGATGGTGCGTGGTTCGTCGACCTGGCGCCGATCGACGACGAGCTGTTCGTCGCCGGCGCGGTGGTGACCGCGATGGAGCTCCCCGAGCATCGTCAAGGCAACCATGAGGAGGCCTTGGTCGGAGCGCTGGCGCGACGGCATGCCCTGGTCGTCCTCGACAACTGCGAGCACCTCGTGGAGGCGGTGGCCCGCATCGTCGACCTGATCGTGCGGCGTTGCCCGGCCGTCACCGTGCTGGCCACGAGCCAGGAGGTGCTCGGTGTCGACGGTGAGGCGACGTTCGCGGTTCGACCATTGCCGGGGAACGACGCTGAGCGCCTCTTCGTCGAACGGGCGACAGCGGCGCGGCACGGGTTCGAGTTGACGAGTGACAATTCGGCCGCGATCACGGAGTTGTGCCGACGCCTCGACGGCATCCCGCTCGCGATCGAGCTCGCCGCGGCTCGGGTCGCGTCGATGAGCCCCGCCGCCATCCTCGAGCGCCTCGACGAGCGCTTCCGCCTCCTCGGGCACGGCCGGCGCATGGCCCGCCGCCGCCATCAGACGCTGCGCGCCGCGGTCGACTGGTCCTACGCACTGCTCGGCGCCCGGGAGCAGACCGTCCTCCAACGCCTCTCGGTGTTCGCGGGCGATTTCACCCTGGAAGCGGCGGAGGCCGTCGTCTCCGACGACGACATCGACACGCTCGACATCCTCGACCTGGTCGCCGATCTCGTGGCCAAGTCGATGGTCCAGGTCGAGGAGGCGGGCGAAAGCGATCGCTATCGACTGCTCGAGACCATGCGTGACTACGGGCTGGAGCGGCTTGCGGCCGGCGGCGATGTCGACCGCCTCCAGCAGCGCCACGCCGCGTACTACACCACACTCGTGGAGACGGCGGCACCGCACTTCGTCGGCCCAGACGACACCGTGTCGTTCCGCCGCATCGACCAGGAGTACCCGAACATCCGGGCGGCGCTGGTGTTCACGCGTGAACGCGACCCGTCCGACTTCGTGCGCCTGGTGTTCGCCCTCCACCGGTTCTGGCACTTCGACAATCGCTTTCGCGAAGGGCTCGCGTGGATCACCGCCGCGCACGCAGCCGCGCCGGAGACGTCCGGCCGGGTTGCCGCGGGAACACTGGCCGTGGCCGGGATCATGGCGACCAGCCTCACTCGCTGGGACGAGGCCGAAGTCCTGGTGCAACGAAGCCTCGAGCGATCGGCCGCCGACGGTGAAGCGCCGCATCCCATGGCGTTCCTGGTGCATGGGCTCGTCGCGCTCGAGCAGACCCGCGGCGAGGACGCCCGGCGCTTCAGCGAGGAGGCGGTGACCCTCGCCCGCGCCAACGGGCACCCGTTCGAGCTTGCTGAAGCACTCTCGCAGGCGGGCCTGCACATCGCGCTGACCAGCGACGATCCGCGCGGTGCGGCGCTGGCCGACGAGGGCGTCCACATCGCGCGCTCGCTTGGCAATCACTGGGCCCTGTCGTACACGTTGCAGGCAGCTGGAACTGCCCGCTACCGAGCCGACCCCGCGCGCGCGATCGTCCTCCTCCAAGAGGCGTTCGACCTCCAGTCGGAGTTCGGCAGCGTCACGGTCGTGAACCGTTCCATGAAGGCGTTCGCGCATCTCGCCATCCGGGACGAGGAGGGCGCCGCCGCCGAGTTGCTGCTGGCGCTCCCCGCCCTACATGAAGCGGGCTTCGAGTACTACCTCTCGATCGCGCTCGCGGGCGCGGCATTGCTGCTGAGGCGACGCGGAGAGGCGGAGATCTCGGTGCGCCTCCTCGCGTTGAACGAACGGCTGCGCGACGACGGACGGATACTCGGCGCACCGCGTGACCTCGAAGGGCAGGAGCAGCTCAAGGCACGGCTCGAACGCGAGCTCGAACGCCCGGCCTTCGAGCGGCTGTGGGCCGAAGGGCGCGCCATGAGCGTCGACGACGCGGTCACGCTGGCCCTCGAAGGGCTCGTCCCGATCGCCCAGCCGCAGTAGCCGCCTCGGGTGGGGCATCATGATCGCGATGACGTTCAAGGGGTGGCCGGTCGAGGCGGTCGAATTCTACGAGGGACTGCAGGCCGACAACACGAAGACGTACTGGGAGCAGCACAAGTCGGTCTACGAGCAGTCCGTCAAGCGGCCGATG
>DATBBL010000394.1:0-9897 GCA_036271015.1 Acidimicrobiia bacterium | reverse complement strand
GCCTACGTGAACTTCATGATGGACGAGGGCCAGGAACGAGTCCGAGCCACGTACCGCGAGAACTACGACCGCCTGTCGGAGATCAAGGGTACGTACGACCCCACCAACCTCTTCCACGTCAACCAGAACATCCAACCGTCCACCTGAGCGCTCCCCGGACCCGGCAGCTCAATCGGAGCTGTTGGGGGGCATCACGCGGAGGTCGTCGATCCAGACCGGCGCGGTGAGCACGTCGAGCACCTGGGCGGCCACCTCGTCGGCGGTCATGATGGTCGCCTTCACCAGCCCGCGTTCGGCGCGGACCTCGGCGAGCTCGCCGAGGATGGCGGGATCCCAACCGGTGCCGAACTCGGTCGCGGTCGGACCGACGACGACACGGGTGAAGCACAGGTCCGGGTGTTCGTTGCGCCACCCACGAATGAGCGAGTCGAGCGCGGCCTTGCTCGCTCCGTAGGGCACGAGGAACGGTCGCGGGTCCTCGACCGAGATCGACGACAGGAAGACCGTGCGCCCGTTGCTGGCCTGCAGGTGTGGGATGGCGCGCCGGCAGACGAGCGCGGCGCCGACGACGTTCGTCTCCAACACCGCATGCCACTCGTCCGCGCCCATGTCGACGAGCCGTCCCAGCGGTGACATCCCGGCCGCGTACACGAGCGCATCCAGCCCACCCAACGCCGCCGCGGCCTCGTCGACCATGCGAACGCAGTCGGCCTCGAGCCGAACGTCGGCGCACACGCCGACGACCTCGCCGTGGTCCTGTGCGACGAGCTCGTCGAGTCGATCCGATCGTCGACCGACCGCGACGACACGGGCACCATCCGCGGCGGCGGCGGCCGCGATCGCCCGGCCCACGCCCGAGGTCGCACCCACCACGAGCAACCGGCGGCCCTCGATGCCGGCGCTGGTCGAGGTCGTCATGGACGGACAGTAGATCGCGTCACGGCCGGCCTTCCGGGCCCGCTTCCGGGGTGCGATGTGCGGGCCGTACGCGGCTCTGCAAAGCTCGAGCGGCCAGCGCCGCGCGCACACCCGAGAGGCGCCCGAGGATGAGCTCCGTCGCGCAGTTCGACAACCGCATCACGCGACTTCTCGGCGTCGACGTTCCGATCGCCAACTCGCCGATGGGCTTCGTGGCCAAGCCCGATCTCGTGTCGGCGGTCGCCATGGCCGGCGGGATCGGTCTCGTCCCCGGTTCGATGGGCATCGACGGCGCCCGCGAGGACATCAAGCGGGTGCGCGACATGACCGACCGTCCCTTCGGCGTGAACCTGCCGATCGCCTACGTCCAGGACCCGTCGATCGCCGACATGCTCGTCGAGGAGCACATCCCGTACGTCACCACCTCGGCCGGCTCACCGATGGCGTACACGCCCGTCCTCAAGGCCGCCGGGGTCACGGTCCTGCACGTCGTCACGTCGCTCGACACCGCCATGGAGGCGGTCGACGCCGGTGTCGACGGCCTCGTCGTGGAGGGCATCGAAGGCGCCGGGCTCAAGGGTCGCTCCGAGGTGGCGTCGTCGGTGCTGTTGCCCCTTCTCGCGCACAAGCTCGACGTGCCGCTCATCGCGGCCGGCGGCATCGCCGACGGCATGTCGATGGCTGCCGCGTTCGCCCTCGGGGCCGAGGGCGTCCAGATGGGCACCCGCATGCTGGCTTCGGTCGAGTCCAACGTGCACGACGGACTCAAGCAGGCGGTGCTCCACGCGTCCGAGACCGACACCGTCCTCGTCAACCGCCAGAACGGGCGACCGTTGCGCGTCCTGCGCACCGAGACGACGGCCGCGCTCGAGTTCGCCACCGAAGGCGACCCCATGCGGGAGCTGTTGCCGAACGTCCTCACGACCTACACCCAGGGCATCGTCGAGAACTCGCTCCCGTCCATCGGTCAGGTGGCCGGACGCATCGAGTCACTGTTGCCGGTCGCTGAGATCATGCGGCAGACGGTCGAAGAGTTCGCCGAGACGATCCAACAGCTCGCGGCGCGGTACCTGCCCGGGACCACGCGGTAGCCCGTCACATGGACGAGGCCGAACGAGATCGCACCGCGTACGACCTCATGACGACCGTGAGCGTTCTGGTGGACGACCTCGATCCAGCGGTCGACGTGCTCTGCGAGTCGCTGGGCGTGCCGCGGCCGCGCCCGCAGTCACTCCGCGAGGGGCCGGGCATTCGGGCGATGTTCTGCCGCGTGCATCCGAAGTACGCGGTGGCGCCGACGTTCCTCGAGCTGGTCTCCGCCGGCCCGGTGGACGACATCGGGAGCGCGGGAGGCGTCTTCCCGGTGGTCGAGATCGCGGCCCGGCAGGGTTCACGCCCGGTGAAGTGGCACGCGACCGAGCTCTCGATGCCCGACGACACGCTGCTGGATCTCAGCGCACACCTCGACGACCTCGGAGTTCCCCACGGGTTCGTCCCGAGCGACCACCGCGATCGATTCTTCCTCGGCGGGGATCCGAGCATCTCCTACGACGCCACCGCCGACGCGGGGCTCGTCATCGAGGCGGGGAAGTCGTCGCATCTCGGTCTCGCCGAGGACGCGTTCAGCGCGCCCGCGGACATACCACCCGACGCCGGGCCGGCGACGATGGTGCGCATCGTCGCCCGGGAGTATCTGGTGGACGACCTCGACGAGACGCTCGGCGTCCTCGAGCGCAATCTGCGGTGGACACCGGCGTCGTTGGCGGAGCGCGAGGGGGCACGACGGGCGGTCATGCCGTTCCGGGCGCCCCGCAGCGCGTCGCTCGAGCTGGTGGAGCCGAGTGGCCCGGGCCGGGTGGCCGACGAGTACGACGAGGTCGGGGCCGGGGCGTGGACCATCCGGATCTCCGTGGTCGACGTCGACGCGAAGGCCGACGACCTCACGGCGCGCGGTACACCGTTCACCGTTCAGGAGGGTGTGATCCGGCCCGACCGCGACTCCACCCTGCTCGTGCCCTTCGAGTTCGTCGCCGCGACCAGACGGTGATCCGACCTTGAGGTCGCCGCAGCCCGGACCGGGCGAGCGTCGACGGGTCGGGTACCGGAGAGGACTCTGCCAAGCTGGGCGCGATGGACGGCCTCCCCACCACCGCGTACGCACGGAACGGTGAAGTCCACCTCGCGTACCAGGTCCTGGGCGAGGGGCCCCTGGACTTCGTGCTGATCGAGAGCTGGGTGCATCACGTCGAGGCATTCTGGGAGGTCGCCGAGCTGGCCCGCCAGCGACGGCGGCTGGCTTCGCTGGGGCGGGTGATCATCTTCGATCGGCGTGGAACCGGCATGTCGGATCCGGTGCCGCTGGATCGTCTCCCCGACCTCGAGACCCAGGTCGCGGACATCTGTGCCGTCATGGACGCCGCCGGGTCGACCCGGGCGGCCATCCTCGGGCTGGCCGAGGGCGGGCCGCTCGCGGTGCTCCTCGCGGCCTCGCGTCCGGAACGATGTCGTGCCCTCGTCCTGTTCAACACGGCAGCCCGGCTGACCGCCGCGCCCGACTACCCCTGGGGCGCTCCCGAGGAGCGGCTGCTCGAGATCGTTCAGCGCCAGGCGCAGTCGTGGGCGACCGGCGACGCCGACCACCTGGCGCGTCTGGCGCCGAGCCGAGCCGACGACGCACGGTTCACCGAGCAGTTCGTCCATCTCGGGCGCAGTGCGGTGTCGCCGGGCGCGGTCGCTCACTACTTCCGCCAGTCCGTGCTCACCGATGTCCGCGAGCTGCTCCCGGCCATCCAGGCCCCGACTCTGGTGCTCCAACGAGCGGACGATCAGATCGCGGGACCCGAGCTCGGCCGGTACCTGGCCGACCAGATTCCCGGTGCCCGATACGTGGAGCTGGGTGGCGCCGACCACTTCTGGTTCCTCGACCATGCCGACGACGTCGTCGACGAGGTCGAGGAGTTCCTCACCGGAACCCGGGCCTCGGCCGACCCGGACCGACAGCTCGCGACCGTCCTCTTCACCGACATCGTCGACTCCACCGCGCGGGCGGTCGAGGTCGGCGACACCCGTTGGCGCGCCTTGCTGGACGAGCACGACAGCATCGTGCGCCAGCAACTCGCCCGGTTCGGCGGGCGAGAGATCGACTCCACGGGCGACGGGTTCCTGGCGACGTTCGACCGCCCGGGGAGTGCCATCCTCTGCGCCCGAGCGATCGGCGCTGGTCTCGCGCACACCGGGCTGGCCGTCCGGGCCGGCGTGCACACCGGCGAGGTCGAGGTACGCGGAGAGCGGATCGGTGGTCTCTCGGTGCACATCGGCGCCCGGGTCGCCGCCACCGCGGGCGGTGGTGAGATCGTCGTGTCGAGCACGGTCAAGGACCTGCTGGCCGGCTCGGAGTACACCTTCGCGGACCGCGGTGAACACGAGCTCAAGGGTGTCCCGGGAACCTGGCGCCTCTTCGCGGCCGAGCGTTGACCACTGCAGTCAACGCCAGACGGTGCCCACTCGAATCGCAGCCGGTTCGCCGCCGTCGGGCGCGGCGTCCCCGGGGGGCGGAAAGGGACGCCGCTTCCGAGCGGCGGCGACCGGACTGCGACTCCCTCCGCAGTATGCGATGCCGGTCGACGCCCGTCTGCGTCATCTGCCACAGAGCTCGCCACGCGACGAGCGACACCAGGGCACCGGTGCCCTGCCGTCTTGCGTCGTCGGGTCACGATGCGGTACACACTCGGGCTCCGGGAGCGGGAGTCATGCGGTAGAGGTGGTCGCTGCCATGGTTCGCTGTCAGTCCCTCTGTGCCGAGCACGGATCCGTTCGGCGCGCCAGAGGTGTGCGGGTGAACCGCGGCCGCGGAGGTCACCGACCGTGATGGACGGAACGACGCTCGTCCGGGAAGAGTTCGAGGCCGACCGGCTCACCGCCGAGCTGGTCAACCGCTTCCGAGACGTGTCGCCCGACGTGATCGAATGCCGCGTCCGGGAGGAATTCGATCGTTGGGCCGGCGTCCCGGTGCGCGATTTCATCCCGATCTTCGTCGAGCGCGCACTCCGGGGGAAGCTACGGAACCACTCACCGGTGGGAGCCAGCACGACGTGACGTGAATTGGGCTGAGTAACACTCTATGGTCGTGGGTACCCGGCGGAGGCTCCGGCGGGGCGGCCGGGGGCCGGAGCAGAGGGGGGTTACGGTGAGACACCAGCACAAGCGCGCCGCGCGCGCACTTGGCGCACTCTCGGTGGGGGTTCTGGCCATCGGGCTGGCGGTCGGTAGTGCGGGCGCGCAGACGCTCAACACCGAAGGCGTCACCAACAACTCGGTGAAGCTGGGCTTCATCTGGTCCGGGACCGGCGTCGCGGCGCCGAACTTCCAGGACTCGGACAAGGCCTGCCAGGCGCGCGTCGACGCCCAGAACGCCCAGGGTGGCGTGAACGGTCGCAAGATCCAACTCGAGACGGTCGACGACATGTCGTCGGGCGCCAACCTCACCGGGGCCCAGGATCTGGTGAAGAACCGTCACGTGTTCGCGGTGGTCGACAACTCGTCGTTCGCGTTCCTCTCCTACCGCTATCTGCAGAGCGCCGGCGTTCCGATGATCGGTGGTGGCTTCGACGGCACCTACTACAACCAGAAGGGCAACGAGAACATCATCGACGCGAGCGGGAACGGGACTCCCCCGCCGTCCGGGATCATCTTCACCAACGGCACCGATGTAGCGAAGAAGCTCGGCGCCACGAAGATCGGGTCGGTGGGTTACGGCGTGTCGCCGTCGTCGAGCGGGGTGGCCAAGGACACGCAGAAGTACGCCGCGCCGGCGTCGGGTCTCAAGCCGGTGTACCTCAACACCTCGGTCGACTTCGGCAGCACCGACGTCGGTCCCATCGTGCTGGGGCTCAAGAACGCGGGGGCCGACGCGGTGTACCTGCCGCTCGACGGCAACACGAACCTCGCCATCGCGCAAGGCCTCCAGCAGAACAACGTGCCCATGAAGGCCGTACTCATGGCGTCGGGCTACGGGCAGGCCATGCTCGACTCGCCCATCACCAAGACGCTCAACTCCGCCGACATCGTGTCGCAGATCTACAAGCCGGCCGAGCTGAAGAACGACCCGGCGGTGAAGAAGTTCCGGGCCGACCTCAAGAAGTACAGCGGCATCACCGGGGTTCCCGACTACGGCGCGTACACGGGCTACCTCTCCTGCGACCTGGCCATCACCGGGCTGCAGCAGGCGGGCAAGAACCCGACCGGCCAGGGCTTCGTCGACGGCATCCGCAACCTCGGCACCTACAAGGCCGCCGACCTCACGTGCCAGCCGCTCGACATGAGCCTCAAGAACTTCGGGAAGACCCCGACGAGGAGCTGCCAGTACTTCGTCACGTTCAAGAACGGCAAGTTCGTCGTGATGAACAACGGCAAGCCGATCTTCGGCAAGCTCGTCGGTGATCCGACTCTGGTCGCGGCCAACGCCCAGGGCCAGGCCGCCGACGTCACGACGACCGCGCCCCCGGCCTCGACGCCGTAACGCGGTCACCGGAATCGTCGACCGGGGAGGGGTGACGCGCTGCGTCGCCCCTCCCCGGCGCGCGCGGGCAGGAGCACGCCAGCTCCGGCGTTGACACGGCGCGACGGTTCGTGGACAAGATGTTGTCACGAACGGTCCGGAGATCTCGCGAGGCGCGCTTGTAGCCGGACGCGCGCTCGCGCCGCGCTCCGCCGCACGACCATCGGGAGGCCACATGAGCGTCGATCTGACCGGCGGCTTGAGCGAGGCGCGGGAGTTCGTCTTCGCGCAGCAGCCGGACAACCCCGACATGCGCGAATCGGTGAACGTGTGGGCCTGGGACGACGGCACCACGTTCGGGTTTCCGCGCGTCGGCATCGAGGCGCTCGCCGACCAGTGGGAGACCCATGACCAACAGGTCAACCTCGCCTTCGCCGACGGGCGCGTGCTCCTCATCCACGCACCGGGCAAGGTGCACGACCCGCTCGGCTCCGACGGTCGGGCCCGCGTGCTGGGCGCCGGGGCGTTGGCGTTCGAACTGATCGAACCGTTCCGGCACTGGCGGCTGCGGCTCGCCGGCGATGCGGTGGAGACGACGGTCGAGGCGCAGATGAGAGGCCAGGCGCCGGATGGCGCCCACCGGGTTCCGGTGGAGCTGGAGCTCGACATCCGTTCCGCCACACCTCCATGGGAGAACGGCGAGCTCGTACCGGAAGCCGCGCGTGTGCTGGAGGAGCAGGAAGAGGGTGCGTTGATGGGAGGGCCCCGCTTCGAGCAGCTCTTCCGCTCGACGGGCACGTTCACCGTCGACGGCGAGACACGCGCGGTGGACGGCGGTGGCCTCCGGATCCGCCGCCAGGGCATTCGGCGCCTGGCGCGGTTCTGGGGTCACGCGTGGCAGTCGTCGGTGTTCCCGAGCGGCCGGGCGTTCGGCTACATCGTCTATCCGCCGCGCGACGACGGGAAGCCGACGTACAACGAGGGCTACCTCTTCGAGGGTGACGGAGCACTGATCCCCGCGACGGTCATCGACGCGCCCTGGCTCCGGCGAATGCAGCCGATCGGCGAGGACGTGTCGGTGGTGCTGGAGACCGCCGAGGGCACCACCACCGTCAGGGGCGAGACGCAGATCTCGACCTTCTCCGCCATCGGTACCGAGACCGGCACGTTCCCGATCCTGCAGCAGGCGATCGTGCGCTACACCCTCGACGGAGAGTCGGCCAACGGGATGATGGAGCGCTCGATGCCGCCCGACCGCGTGGAACGCCCGTGAGCAAGGCCAGCGTCACGGTGGTAGCGCGCGAACAGGAGCTCGTCGACCGGGCGCGCGCCGAGACCGGCTTGGACGACTTCGGCGTCGACACCTGGCGCGAGGGGCTGGAGGTGCTCCTGCAGTCGGCGCTCACCGAGGCGCACCTCAATGAGCTCGGTGAGCACATGTTCTACGACTCGATCGTCCGCGCCCTCACCAACCGGCTGCAGATCGAGGACTGGTACGGCCGTCATCCGGAGATCGAGGACCAGGAAGTGGAAGTCGAGCTGCTCGGGGTGGGCTTCCCGCGTACGGGCTCGACCGCGCTCGCCGCGCTCCTCGGCGAGGACACCGCCATCCGCCCGTTGCGCACGTGGGAGGCACCGGCGCCGTGCCCACCTCCCGGCATCTCCCCCGAGGACGACCGCGCTCGCCTCGCCGCCGCGGAGGCGGTCATCGGGGCACAGCATTCGATGGCGGCGCGGCTGCGGTCGATGCTCCCGCAGTCGGCGAGCGGCCCCCTCGAGGACCACGACCTGATGTCGCTCGAGTTCAAGGCGCAGGTGTTCCTCACCGCAGCCTGGATCCCTTCGTACGGAGACTGGTTCCTCGAGTGCGACATGGAGCCCATGTACCACTACGAGCTCCGCGTGCTGAAGCTCCTCCAGTGGAAGTGCCCCCCGAACCGCTGGCAGCTGAAGAGCCCGACGCACACCCTGTTCCTGGACGCATTCGAGAAGGTGTTCCCCGAGGCGCGCTTCGTCATGACGCACCGCGACGTGTCGAAGGTGCTGCCGTCGGTCTCCGACCTCTACTTCACGCTGTTGCAGATGGGCAGCGAGGGGATCGATCCGGTCGCGGTCGGCGAGCTCAACATGCGCCAATGGGGCGCCGCGATCGACCGGGTCCTGGCGTTCCGGGCCTCGGGCCGCGACGACAAGTTCTACGACATCGGCTTCACGACCTTCCAGGCCGATCCGATCGCCGAGATCCGCGCGCTCTACGACTGGCTGGGCCGAGAGCTCACACCCGAAACCGAGGAGCGCATGCGGGCGTGGCGAGCCGACAACCCACGCGACAAGCACGGGTCCCACCAGTACGACGGCGTCGAGTTCGGTCTCTCCGATGCGCGGCTCGCCGAACGATTCGGTGCGTATCGCGAGCGCTTCCGAGCGTACCTGGACTAGGCCGGCGCGGTGGCGTCGGGCCACTGATACGCACCGAACACCGGTGGAGTGACCACGCCCGGCGGCGACTGCAGCACGGCGGGGATGGCCCGGATCGCGGTCATGGCGACGGCCAGCTGCCCGCCCGACGTGCCGTCGAGATCGCCGACCGTTTCGTTGCCGATGGTGAGATCGACTCGGACCGGGGGCGACCCGTCGACGATGACGCGCACGAGGAAGGTCTGCTCGAGGTCGAGGTCCCATCCCGGGATGTCGTCGGTGACGCTCCAGTACTCCTGCGCCACGAGCACCGGCGCACCATCTCGGTACCCCGTCCAGCTCATGATCTGGCCCACGACCGTGCCCGCGGGCAGGGTGCCGCAGGCCACCTGGACGTCCCGGGGTGAGGTACCGGTCTCGATGGAGTGGCGGATCTCGTCGAGCTCGAGCCCCAGCACGTCGGCCGTGGCGCCGATCGCCTGCTCGTACTGCACCGAGACGGCGCGGAACATCGGCGAGTCGACCGTGATGTCCTCGGGACGCTTCCCCATCCCCATCAGGTCGACGAGCATCTCCTTGCCCGACACGCCCGAGCAGTCGACGTACTCCTGCACCGTGATCCGGTCCACTCGTTGCGACAGCGCGGTCAGCGAGGTCGCGAGTCGTTCGAACATGAACCCGGGATGCTCGCCGCCGGCGTGGAATCGTGTTCCCGCCTGCTCGCACGCCTGCCGGATGCGGCGGTCCGCGTCGGCCCCGAACGTGGGCAGATGGTTGTAGGACGTGGTGGTGATGACGTTCTTGCCCGACGCGAGCAGCGCCACGATGTCGTCGGTGTTGGTGTTCTCGGGGAAGGCCTTGCTGGCGGCGTGGAGCACGAGGTCGGCATCGAGGGCCAGCATGGCCGCCTTGTCGTTCGTCGCGGCGATGCCGGTCGCCGGGCGGCCGACCAGCGCGCCGGCATCCACCCCGACCTTGGCCGGGTCGTAGACGAACAGGCCGACGAGCTCGAGGTCGGGACGATCGATGATCTCGCGGAGCTGCGCGCGGCCGACCGCGCCCGT
>DATBBL010000393.1:0-20601 GCA_036271015.1 Acidimicrobiia bacterium | reverse complement strand
GCGTCTCCGCGACCCCGAGGAAGTGCTCCTGGTCGGGCGCCTTCTCGTAGGCGTAGCCGGGCGAGATCATCATCGCGTCGACCTCGAGATCGTCGTTCAGGTAGTCGAGGACCTCGCGCACGGTGCCGGGGGAGTCGGTGTTGAAGAAGGTCGAGTTGGTGGTGACGCGGAACCCCCGTTCCTTGGCCTCGCGGATCGCGCCGACCGCCTGGTCGAACACGCCCGATCGGCACACTGAAGTGTCGTGGCGCTCGCGCAGGCCGTCGATGTGGACGACCCAGCTGAAGTAGGGCGACGGCCGGAAACGGTCGAGCTTCCGCGGCATGAGCACCCCGTTGGTGCAGAGGTACACGAACCGCTTCCGGTCGACGAACGCCTGGACCATCTCCTCGATGTCGGGGTGGAGCAGGGGCTCACCACCGGCGATCGAGACCATCGGCGCACCGCACTCCTCGATCGCGGCCACCGCGTCCTCGACGCTGACCCGGCGCCGGAGGATCTCGGTGGGGAACTGGATCTTGCCGCAGCCCGCGCACTCGAGGTTGCACGCGAAGAGCGGCTCGAGCTCGACGATGAGCGGGAACTGCTTGCGTCGCGCCAGCTTCTGTCTCGCGACGTAGGACGCGACGCGGACCTGTTGACGCAGGGGGAGTGCCATCAGCGCACCTCCACGGGAAGGGTGAAGCGCATCGACTCCTGCACGACGTCGCGCTCGACCACGTCGACGGGGCCGAACGCGGCGAGCGCGTCCACCACGCCCTGCACCAACGATTCGGGTGCCGATGCGCCGGCGGTGATCCCGATCGTCGACGCGTCGCGGACCAGGGCGTCGTCGAGCTCGGACGCGTCTTCGACCAGACGGGCGGTGCAGCCGAACCGTTCGGCCACTTCGACGAGGCGGTTCGAGTTGGACGAGTTGCGCGAGCCGACGACGAGCATGACGTCGCACTCCGCGGCCAGCGTACGGACGGCCTCCTGCCGGTTCTGGGTCGCGTAGCAGATGTCATCGGCGCGGGGACCGGTGAGCGCGGGGAAGCGAGCGCGCAGCGCGTCGACCACCTCCTGCACCTCGTCGACCGCGAGGGTGGTCTGGGTGAGGTACGCGACGCGCTCGGGGTCGGCGGCCTGCACCTGCTCGGCGGCCCCGGCTTCCTCGACGACTTCGATCGCCTCCGGCGCCTCCCCGACCGTGCCCTGCACCTCTTCGTGGTCGAGGTGGCCGACCAGGACGATCCGATACCCGTCCCGCGCGAACCGGCGGGCCTCGGCGTGGACCTTGGCGACGAGCGGGCACGTGGCGTCGATGACCCGCAGCCCGCGCGCGCGGGCTTCCTCGTGGACCTCCGGTGCGACACCGTGCGCCGCGATCACCACCAGCGCGCCGTCGGGCACCGCGTCGAGCTCGTCGACGAACCGCGCCCCGCGGGCTTCGAGGTCCCGCACGACGTGGGTGTTGTGCACGATCTGGCGACGGACGTAGACCGGCGCGCCGTAGCGATCGAGCGCGCGCTCCACGATGTCGATCGCCCGCTCCACGCCGGCGCAGAACGAGCGCGGCCCCGCGAGCAGCACCGTCCGCCGGCTCGGTCGGTCGCCCGTCACCGCGCCGCTCCCGGCGGTGCGTCCTGCCCGTGCCCGTGGACGAACCGGCCCAGGGCCATGACCGGGAACACCTGGCGGTACAGGTGGTAGTTGATGGAGAAGTCGCCGGGGAAGCCGGTGCCGGTGAACCACGGCTCGTCCCAGGTGCCGTCGGCCCGTTGCGTCGCCGCCAACCATCGCGCCCCTCGGTTCGTGGCGTCCGAGCGCACGCCGGCGGCCAGGAGCGCGAGGAGCGCCCACGCGGTCTGTGACGCGGTCGAGACCCCGCGACCGCGGGACGCGGGGTCGCGGTACGACCGGATGTCCTCGCCCCATCCGCCGTCGGCGTTCTGGTGCGTCTCCAGCCAGCGCACCGCGGCCTCCAGCGGCCCCGCGTCCGGGGCGAGGCCGACGGCTCGCAGCGCGGGCAGCGCGGCGCCGGTGCCGTACACGTGGTTCACGCCCCACCGGCCGAACCAGGAGCCATCGGGCTCCTGCTGCTGCTCCAGCCAGGCCCGGCCGGCGGCGAGTCGCCGCGGCTCGGCTGCGATCTCGCCCGCGAGCATCTCGAGCACGTGGGCGGTGACGTCGGCGCTGGGTGGGTCCGTCACCTCGCCGAAGTCGCAGAACGGGAGACGGGCGCAGGCGCGGCTGGTGTTGTCGACGTCGAAGGCCGCCCATCCGCCGCCGCGGCACTGCATGCCCTCCACCCAGCGCACCGCGCGCCCGATGGCGGCCTCCACCCGGGCGGCGTCGGGATGCTCGACCCGCCGCAGCGCCAGCACGACCTCGGCGGTGTCGTCCACGTCGGGGTAGTTCGCGTTGGCGAACTCGAACGCCCAGCCGCCGGGCTCGAGCTGCGGTCGGCGCACCGACCAGTCGCCGGCCACGCGCACCTCGTGCCGGAGCAGGAAGTCGGCCGCCCGCACGAGCGCAGGATCGCCGGGCGCGACGCCGGCGTCGGCGAGCGCGACGACCGCGAGCGCGGTGTCCCACACGGGCGATTGGCACGCCTCGAGGCGTCGACCGCGCTCGTCGTCGATCACGAACCCGTCGAGGCCGGCCAGGCCGGCGCGCATCACCGGGTGATCGAGTGGATAGCCGCGCGCCGAGAGGGCGAGGAGGGAGTACACCCACGGCGGCTGGATCCCACCCCACGAGCCGTCGGCTTCCTGGCGGTCGACGATCCAGCGTTCGGCCGCCGCCAGCGCGGCGCGCCGCAGCGATGGGAACGGCCGGCGGTCGTAGCGGGCGAGCACCCGGTCGAGCACCCGGAACCGGCCTTCGACCGTCCACGGCGTCGACCGCTGCCGCGCCACCGGAGCGCCGTGCAGCTCGGCCAGGGTGAACGGGAGCGGGTGCACCGGTCGCGACGAGGCGACGATCGTGAGCGGCACGATGGTCTGGCGGGCCCAACACGCGAAGTCGTAGACGTTCAGCGGGCACCACGGCGGGAGGAGGATCATCTCCGGCGGCAGCGTCGGGAGCGCCGCCCAGTCCCACTCGCCGAAGAGCGCGAGCCAGATCCGGGTGAAGACGCGGGCGCGTTCGATGCCGCCGGCGTCGCGCACGAACGCCGCCGCTTGCTGCATGTGGTCGGCGTCGACCGGGTCGCCCGCGAGGCGCAACGCGGTGTAGGCCTCGATGGTGGTCGAGAGATCGGGCGGGCCGCCGTAGAACGTCGCCCAGGTGCCGTCGGTGCGCTGCTGCGAGCGGATCCAGCGGGCGACGCGCCCCGTGAGCTCCGGGGTCCGGATCCCGAGGAGCTCCCGGAGGAGCAGATCCTCCGCGTCCATGGTGACGTTGGTCTCGAGCTCGCCCTTCCACCATCCTCCCGCCGGGTCCTGCATCGCGAGGAGCGCGTCCCGGCCTCGCGCGAGCGCGGCACCGACGTCGACGCCGGGGATCGTGGTGACGGTCACGACTGGCGCTCCACCACGAAGTGGGCCAGCTCCACCAGCTCGGTGCGCACCCCGCAGTCGAGGTCGGTGGCGCCGAGGGCGCGGAAGGCGGCGTCGAGCTCGCGATCGGCGAACGACTGGGTGCAGTCGCGACCGCCGCGCGCTTCGATGAGTGCCGCCGCCTCTGCCATCGCCGCCTCGGTCGGCGTGCCGTCGGCCAGGAGGTGGTGGAGCTCGCGCCGCTCGCTCGCCGTCGCCCGCTCCCATGCGAACACGAGTGGCAACGCCTTCTTGTGCTGGCGCAGGTCGCTCCAGGCCGGCTTGCCGGTCACGGCCGGCGATCCCCAGATGCCGAGGAGGTCGTCGACCGCCTGGAACGCGAGGCCGAGGTGGCGGCCGTAGGCGGCGAGGGCGTCGACCAACGCGTCGCTCCCACCGGCCATCAGCGCGCCGATGGACGCGGCGCAGGCGAGCAGCGCGCCGGTCTTACCGGATTCCATCGTGATGCACTCGTCGAGGGAGACCGCGTCGCGTGTCTCGAACGTCATGTCGAGGACCTGGCCGGCGATCATTTCGCTGGTCGCACGGGTCAACGCGCCCGCGGCGCGGGCGCCACCGGGCGCGTCGGCGTCGAACAGGACCTCGAGGGCGAGTGTCAGGAGCGCGTCGCCGGCGATGATGGCGTCGCCGACGCCGAACAACGCCCACACCGTCGGCCGGTGCCGTCGCTCGCGATCGTTGTCGATGACGTCGTCGTGCAGCAGCGAGAAGTTGTGCACGAGCTCGAGCGCCACCGCGCCGGGCACCCCCGCGCCGGCCGGCGCGCCCGCGGCCTCGGCGGAGAGGATGGCGAGCGCGGGCCGGACGCCCTTGCCGCCGCCGCCCGGTACCGGGGTGCCGTCCACGTCGGCCCACCCGAAGTGGTAGTGCACCGGGCCGTGCAGCTCCGGGAGCAGCGTCGCCACCGCGGCGCGCATGGCCGGGCCGGCCACGTCGCGCGTCCGCGCCAGCACTGGCGGCGTCGACGTGATCACGCGACCACCGGCTCCCGGCGCGGACCGCGCGCCGCGCGCGCCGCCCCCGACGGGGCACCGACGTCGGCCAGCACCGCGGCCGCGGCCGCGGTGCCGCTGCGCACCGCGCCCTCCATCGTGGCGGGCCACCCGGTGTCGGTCCAGGCCCCGGCGAGGTACAGGCCGGGCACCGCGGTGCGAGCGGGTGGCCGCAACCGGCGGGTCCCGGGCGCGGCCCGGAACGTCGCCGCACCCTCGCGCGTCACGATGGTGTCGACGACCCGTGCCGCCCGGGCCGGCGGGAAGAGCTCCCTCAGGGCGTCGACGATCCCACCCGAGAGCTCGGCGGCCGGCCGGCCGATCTGCTCGTCGGCGGCGGACAACGACACCGCCAGGCACTGCCCCTCCTCGATGCCCGACGCGGCGGTGCGGTCGAACACCCACTGCACCGGCGTGCCGACCCCGGCAGCGAGCTCGAGCTCGGTCACCCGACGGTCGAACACGACGTGCACGTTGACGATGGGTGATTCGCCGAGCTCGGAGAGGCGGTCGGAGTCCGGCACCGCGCCGTGCGGCAGCAGCGCGGCAGCCGCGCGGTGCGGGACCGCGAGCACCACCGCGTCGGCGACGACGTACCCGTCGTCGAGGTCGACGCCGCAGACCGCGCCGTCGACACCACGCGCGATGCCCACGACCGGTGTGTCGGTGTGGATCGACGCACCGGCCGCGCGCAGGGCGCGCGCCGCCGGTTCCGCGTGCAACGCCGCGAGCGGCACGCGGGCGTAGCCGATGTCGGCGGCGCGGCTGTCCGAGAGCAGCCCGGTGCGGAATACCATCGCGGCGAGAGCCAGCGACGCGTCCGCCGATGGCAGGTTGAGCGTGGGTCGGCAGATGAGGTCCCAGAGCCCGTCGACGGCCCGGGGCGACTGGCCCTGCGACGCCAGCCACTCGCCGAACGAACGCTCGTCGAGCTCCGGCGCGTCGGGGTCGAGCCGGCGCAGGCGCAGGGCGGTCCGCACCGCCGACCACCGCTCGGGGCCGGTGAGGTGGCGGTACCCCAGGAGCGTCCGCGCCAGGTGGAGGGGCGCGGGCAGTGCGTCACGCGCGATCACCTCGACCGGACGGCCGGGCGAGACGACGGGGATCGACAGGCGATCCTGGAGCACCACACCGTCGGACGCACCGATGCGCGCGAGGAAGTCCCGGTACGCAGTGCAGCAACGGAGGAAGACGTGCTGGCCGTTGTCGAACCAGGCGCCGTGACGCTCGAACGACCAGGTGGCCCCGCCCAGGCGCGGCCGGCGCTCGAGCAGCCGGACCGAGGCGCCGGCGTCGACGCAGGCCAGCGCCGCGCTCAGGCCCGCGAGACCGCCACCGACGACGACGACCCGGCTCCCGTTCACGCGCCGACCCGGTTGGTGACGGCGGGCTCCGACGGACCCAGCCCGGCGATGCTGCGCCCCGCGATCCACACCTTCTCCCACGTCGGCAGCGACACGCGTCCCTCGAGGACGGCACCGGGGCGGGCGGTGATGCGGGTCAGCAACCGGCGGTAGATGCCCGCCATCGCGCCGACGCATGCCCGGCTCCGGTGGTCGAGCAGCGGCAGCAGCTGCAACCCCTCGTCGAACCACTCCCGTGCCCGAGCGGCTTCGAAGGCCACCAGTGCCGCGACCGCTTCGGGCGGCCCGGTCAGGTCGGGGTCGGCGCCGAACGACGCGATGTCGTCGGACGGCAGGTAGATGCGCCCCATCTCCCGGTCCTCGACGACGTCGCGCAGGATGTTGGTGAGCTGGAGGGCGACGCCGAGGGCGTCGGCGAGCTCGGGTGCCCGCGCCCCGCCGGTGGTGCCGAACACCGCCAGGGAGAGTCGCCCGACCGAGCCGGCCACCAGGCGGCAGTACGCGACCAACGCGGGGAAGGTCGGGTACGCGACACCGGTGGCGTCGTGCTCGCAGCCTTCGACGAGCTCGTCGAACGCGTCCCACGGCAGGGGGTAGCGGGTGCCGGTGTCGGCGAGCGCGACGAGCACGGGGTCGTCGTCGGGCGCGTACCCGCGGCGCAAGGCATCGATGTCGCGGCGGACGGCGGCGAGCTCCGCCAGCTTCTCGTCCGCCGCACCGGCACCGTCGCTGATGTCGTCGATCCGGCGAGCGAACGCGTAGATCGCCGACATCGCCGACCGCTTCGGCGGCGGGAGGAGGCGGATCCCGAAGGCGAAGTTCTTGGCCTCGGTGCGGGTGATCTCCTCGCAGCGTGCGTACGCCTCGTCGCGTCTCATGCCGCACCCCGACCGGCGACACCGACCTGCACCGTTCGGTACAGGGTGCGCACGCGCGAAGGTCGGGCGTCGACGGCGAGCACGTCGTAGCGGGCGGCTTCGATCGCGTCGAGGGTCGCCAGACCGCCGCCCGCGAATCCGGCGACCGCCAACCGTGCCCGGCCCCCGAGGCTGCCGCAGAGCGGCGGCGCCGCGCGGTGGAGCAACCGCCGGGCGCGGTCGACCTCGTGGGCGACGACCGCGCGGAGCGGGCCCGATGCCGGGGCGGACGCGAGATCCGCGTCGGACGCGCCGAACCGGTCGAGATCCTCGGCGGGGAGGTACACGCGGCCCCGGGCGAAGTCCTCGCTCACGTCCTGCAGGTGCTCGACGAGCTGCAACGAAGTGCAGACGTCGTCGGACCACGCGACCCGTTCGGGGGTCTCGGCGCCGAGCACGGCCAGCACGAGACGCCCGACCGGGTTCGCCGAGAGCGCGCAGTAGCCGCGCAACGACGTCCAGGTGTCGTAGTGCGACACCACCTGGTCGACCCGGTTGGCCTCGATCAGCGCGCGGAACGGCGCGTCGTCGAGGTCCAGCTCGCGGAGCGTCGGGGTGAGGCGGACGAAGGCGGGGTGGGTGGCCGTGCCGCGGTACGCGCGCTCGAGCTGGTCCTCGAGCGCGTCGAGCGCGTCCATCCGGTCACCGGCCAGCTCGTCGCCCGTGTCGTCGATCACCCGCGCCACGCCGTAGATGGCGAGGAGATGGCTCCGGACGGCACGCGGCAAGGCCCGGGATGCGACCGGGAAGTTCTCCTGCGCCGAGCGCTCGCGCAGGACGGTGTCGTCGAGCCTCACCGCCCACCTCCGTGATGTCGAGTATTTCCGACTCGGTGGTCCGGATCATTGTATGCAACGGTCGCCGGCGCGCAAGCGGGCGATCGCCGGCCGGATCAGGCCGGCGGCGTCGCCGCGACCACGCGCGCCAGGGCGCGGCCGAAGCAGGTCTCGACGATCTGCCGGGCGGCGACCCGCGTGTCGCCGGCGCGTGCGGCACGCAGTCGACGGGCGACCGCGTCACGGAGCGTCGCTGCCGCCTCGCGCGCCACGCGCGCGTCGTCGGGCTTGCCGTGGGCGCCACGGAGGGCGGCCTCGACGAGGAGCGGGGCTTCGTCACCCAGCGCGTCGTCGAGGACGGTGGTAATGGTCTTGGCCGCGAGCGGGTGACCGGGCCGCCGGGCGTCGAGGGCGGCGACGAGGTCGTCGACGAGCGCGCGGGCGGCGGCCACGAACAGGTCCTCCTTCGACGCGAAGAGCTCGTAGAACGTGCCCTTGCCCATGCCGACCTCGTCGCAGATGTCGGCCACGCTCACGTTGGCGAACCCGTGGGCCGAGAACGCACGGCGCGCCACGGCGAGGATGCGGGCCCGGGCCTGCGTCGTGGTGTCGTCCACGTCGGTCGCGATCACGTTCTCCCACATGCGCGCCCGGAACGCCTGCTCGTCCTGGGCGAGGAGCTGGGGCAGGATCCGCCCGATGGTCGCCAGGCCCAAACGGCGGCGCTCCCGCAGCAGGCGGATCAGGCGCAGCGCCTGGACGTGGCGGTCGTCGTAGACGAACCGGTTCCGCGCCACGCGATCCGGTGGCGGGAGCAATCCGAGCCGTTGGTAGTGGTGGATCGTCGTGGCGGGCACGCGGGTACGCTGCACCAGGTCGCCCAGGGTGAAGGTCGCTTCGGCTCCCACGTAGGCAACGCCCCTCGTCGGAACGACGGCCCGGTCAGGAGGGAGTCGACGTGGATCGCACGTTGCTGCTCACCGACTCCAACGTGTGCCTTCCGCGCGCCACGACCCGGCGACTGCGCATACGCATCGTGCCCATCACGATCCTCCTCGATGGTGCGTCGGCGGCCGACGACTCCATCGATCCGGCCGTGGTCTTCGACGCCATCGCCCGCGACGATACGGTGAAATCCAGCCCTCCGTCGGTCATCGACTACCTCACCGCCATCGAGGACGACGGCTACAGCGGTGCGCTCGTGCTGACCCCGGCCGCCGAATTCACGTCGATGTTCCTGCACGCGACGCAGGCGGCCGAGTTGGCGAGCAGGCCGGTGCGGGTCGTCGACACCCGGACCGCGGCGGCCGCGCAACGGCTCGTGGTGCTCGAGGTGGCGCGCGCGTGCGGGCGCGGCGCCGGGCTCGAGGACCTCGAGCAGATCGCACGCGACGCGGCCGGGCGCGTGGAGCTGGTCGCCACCCTCGATCGGGTCGCGACGATCGAGCAGAGCGGGCGCGTCCCGGCGCCGGTGCTCGCGGCGGCGGAACGGGGAGACGGGTTCAGCGCGTTCCGGTTCCGCGACGGGCGCGTCATGCCGCTGCGGAGCGCAGGCGTCGACCCGCTCGCGGTGGTGCACGACGCGTGGGTTCGGAGCGGCGGTCCCGATTCGTCGGCATCGTGCGTGTTCCACGCCGGGGTGCCCGGGCGTGCCCGTGCGCTGCGCGCCCGGCTGAGCGGGACGGAGCCCGTGATCCCATTCAGCCCGGCGATGGCGATCCACACCGGTCCCGGCGTGGTGGGCGTGGCCTGGTTGCGCCCGGCCGCCCCCGGGGAGCCGGCGGCGGGGGTCGGGTAGGACGCGGACCGAACCGATCCCGTTCCGCACCGCCGACGAGCCCGGCTGGGACGGTCGCATGGAACCCCTCGATCCCTTCGCCGCAGCCGAGGCCGCCGGTCTGGTGTACGTGAACGACACCATCCCGGGCATCGGGCGCGAGCGTCTCGATGGGGGCTGGATCTACCGCCGCCCCGGCGGCACCACGATCGACGACGAGGCCGAGCGACGGCGCATCAACGCGATCGGCATCCCGCCGGCGTGGACCCACGTGTGGATCAGCCCGATCCCCGAAGGTCACATCCTCGCCACCGGTCGCGACGCCAAGGGCCGGAAGCAGTACGTGTATCACCCCCTCTTCCGAGCCGTGCGCGACGCCACCAAGTTCCACCGCATGAGCGCGTTCGGGGCGGCGCTCCCGCGGTTGCGCCTCCGCATCGAGGCCGACCTCTCGGTCGACGGCCTGCCACGCGAGCGAGTCCTGGCCGCCGCGGTCCGGCTGATGGACGAGACGTTGATCCGCATCGGGAGCGAGGAGTACGAGCGGCAGAACCACTCGTACGGGATCACCACGCTGCAGGACGAACATGTCCACATCGACGGCGACACGATGCAGTTCGAGTTCCGGGCCAAGTCGGGCAAGGAGCAGCACGTGCGCCTGCGCGACCCGCTGTTGGCGCGCATCCTCCACGCGTGCGAGGAGCTTCCCGGTCAGGAGCTCTTCCGGTACGTCGACGATCACGGTCATGTCGTTCACGTCGAATCCGCCGACGTGAACGCCTACCTGCGCGTCGCCACCGCCGCGACCTTCACCGCCAAGGACTTCCGCACCTGGGGCGGCTCGGTCACCGCGGCCGACGCGCTCGTCGGGCTCGGACCGCCCCGCTCCTCCGCGGATGCGAAGCGCAAGATCGTCAGTGCCATCGACGCGGCCGCCGCTCGCCTCAACAACACCCGCGCGGTGGCCCGGAAGAGCTACGTCCATCCGCGTGTGCCCGAAGCGTGGGAGGAGGGCGCGCTGTCCGACGCCTTCGCGCGCGCGGAGGCGGCCGAGCACCTGTCGGCGTCCGAGGCCGGGCTCCTGGGAGTCATCGCCGACGAGTCCCGATGACGCCCGCCACGCGCGGTCAGCCGGGGGACAGCGCCTCCAACGCGAGGATGAGCGACTGCGTGCCGTCCTGGCCGTGGCCCTGCGCCTGCAGCGCGACGTAGAGCTGGTGCGCGAGCGCGAGGCCGGGAATCGCCAGCTGCAGTCGCGCCGCTTCCTCCAGGACGATCGTCATGTCCTTCACGAAGTGGTCGACGAAGAACCCCGGCGCGTAGTCGCCGGCGACGATGCGAGGTGCGAGGTTCGCGAGCGCCCAGCTCGCCGCCGCGCCGCCCGACACCGAGGTGAGGACCGACGGCACGTCGAGGCCGGCGCGCGACGCATAGAGCAGGGCCTCGCAGACCGCGACGATGTTACCGGCGACGAGGATCTGGTTGACCAGCTTGGTGTGCTGACCGGCGCCGGCACCGCCCTGGTGCACGACCGTCGTGCCCAACGCGTCGAAGCACGGCCCGAGCGCGGCGACCACCGACGCGTCACCGCCGACCATGATCGACAGCTTGCCCTCACGAGCACCGACGTCACCGCCGGAGACCGGGGCATCGACCGCGTGGACGCCGCGCTCGCTCGCGCGCGCGGCGATCTGCTCCGCGAGCGACGGCCGGCTCGAGGTCATGTCGACCAGGATCGATCCCGCATTCAGCGCGTCGAGGACGCCGTCGGGACCGAGGACGACCTCCTCCACTTCGCTCGGGTAGCCGAGCATCGTGAAGACGATGTCGCTCGCGCCCGCGACGACGGCCGGGGACTCGGCCCACGTCCCTCCCCGGGCCAGCACCGCGTCCGCCTTCGCCGGGGTCCGGGTCGTGAGGGTCACCGCGAACCCGGCGTCGAGGAGGCGTGCACACATGCTGCCTCCCATCACGCCGGTGCCGATCCACCCGAGGCGGGTGCTGCCGGGCGCCGCGACGTTCGGCGGGGAGTCGGCGGTCATCGTGCCGGCGGCCGTTCGGCGTGGATCGCGGCGACCACGAGATCGAGCGCCCAGGTGATCGCGTCGGTCGCGTCCTCGCTCCCCAGCCCCCACTGCGTGACCAACCGCTCGAACGACGGCACGCTCCAGAGCACGTCGAGCAGCCCGGCGGCCTGGTCACGTTCCGTGTCGGTCCAGTGGGACGCGACCGCCGCGACCGCGTCGCGGAGGGCGTCGCGGCGCAGCTCGTCCTCGGCGACGAACGTCGGGTCGGTGACGACCGCGGGCGAGACCGCGAACGAGCCGCGGGCGGAGAACACGCGCGTGGTGACGTCGGCGAGCTCGTCGAGCACGAGCCCTTCGTACGAGACGCCGGCTTCCTCCTCGAGGTGCCGCATCACCGCGTCGCGCAGCTCCCGTTCGGTGGCGAAGTGGCGGTAGACGGTCCGTTCGCTGACGCCGGCGCGCTCGGCGACGGCCCGGAACGTCAGCCCGTGCCAGTCCCAGCCCGCGAACTCGCGGACGAGCGCCGACGCGGCGCCGAGGATCCGTTCCCGCGTCTCCGCCACCTGCCGACGCCGGACCGGGCTGTCGTACCGCCGGCGTCCGGTGGGGGCATCTGCGGCGGGCGCCGGAGCCGTTGACAGCTCGTCCATATTGGCGTCAGGCTACTGTCGCAGTTTGCGAGGGGGGAACATGGGGGAGCACGACGAGCTGATGGCCGACGCCCGCGACCGCACGGGGCTCGGGGATTTCGGCGACGATTCCTTCCGCGAGGGTCTCGAGGTCCTCGTCCGGAGCCTGCAGGGCGAGGCGAAGCTCAACGCGGTGGGCCAGGAGGTGATGCGGGGTCGGCTCGTGAGCCTGCTCGGGCAACGGCTGCAGATCGAGGACTGGTTCCGCCGGCACCCCGAGATGGGTGAGGAGCCGATCGAGGCCCCGCTGATCGGCCTCGGGCTGCCCCGCACCGGCTCCACCGCGCTGTCGTTCCTGCTGGCCGAGGATCCCGGTGCGCGGTCGCTGCGGTTGTGGGAGTCGTCCGCACCGGCCCCGCCACCCTCGACCGTCGGGGCGCCCGATCCGCGGATCGAGACGGCCGAGGTGCAGGTCGCGCAGCAGCGGCTGTTCTCGCCGCGCAGCGCGGCGCTCGTGCCGTCGACCGCCACCGGGCCGATGGAGTGCCAGGAGCTGATGGCGCTCGACTTCAAGTCGCAGATGTTCCTGGCCTACGCATACCTCCCGTCGTACTCCGACTGGTTCCTCTACGACGCCGACCTCACCTCCACGTACGAGTACGAACGGCGCGCCCTCCAGCTGCTGCAGTGGGGCGCGCCGGCGCGGCCGTGGCGGCTCAAGTGTCCGACGCACCTGCTCTTCCTCGACGAGCTCGACCGGTCGTTCCCCGACGCGAAGTTCGTGATGACCCATCGCGACCCGGCCGACGTCATCGTCTCGGTCGCCGACGTCTACCTCGAGATCGGGGGGATGTTCAGCGACGAGATCGACCTCCACTACCTGGGTGCGCTCAACCTCGAGCACTGGTCGGTGGGCATGGAACGGGCGTTGGCGTTCCGCGACCGGGGCAACGACCACCGGTTCTACGACATCGACTTCCGCACCATGCAGACGGACCCGATCGGTGAGGTCACCAAGCTCTACGCCTGGCTGGGCGAGCCGGTCGCGCCCGAGTTCGAGTCCGGGATGGCGGCGTGGTGGCAGCAGTTCGCCGCGCACCGCGAGCAGAACGTGCACCCCGACCCCGCGACCTTCGGGCTCGTGCTCGACGACGTGCGACCGCGGTTCGCGGAGTACACCGCGCGCATGGCGCAGTGGACGGCGCACTGAGCGCGACGCGTTCACGGGTCGACGCCGAGCGTGTGCAGCAGCTCGAGGGAGTGGTCCCACAGTCGCCGCGCGGTGTCGGGGTCGGCGACGCTCGCGTCGTAGCCGCACCACGGATGCGTGTCGGGGCCCACGGCCAATGCCTCGGCGCAGTCCTCGAGCACCAGGCCACCGCGGCCGTCGAGCTCCGGCGCGGTCGCCGCCCACAGCGTCGTGGCGGCCGCCTGTTCCGGGGTCTTGAGGATCGGGTTCAGGCTGCCGTCCGGGAGGATGAAGCCGATCTGGCGCTTGAGCTCCTCGCCGTGGAAGCGCTGCAGCCCGGTCAATGCCGATCCCGGCAGCACCGCGTTGGCGAAGATCCCGTCGGGGCGCCACCGCCGCGTCGCTTCCTGCGCGAACAGGATGTTGGCGCTCTTGGACTCCGCGTAGGCCAGGCCCGCGACGTGCTCCCGGGACTGCCACTGGAGATCGTCGAGGCGGACCGGCGCGCCCTTGTGCGCGGCGGAGCTGACCACCACGATCCGCGCCCCGCGCTCGCGCATTTGCGCGTGCAACCGGAACGCGAGGAGGAAGTGCCCGAGGTGATTCGTCGCGAACCGCACGTCGAGGCCGTTGGCGAGGTGTGCGTCGGGGGTCTTGGACACTCCGGCGTTCGCGATCAGCAGGTCGACCGGTCCGGTCACGGTACGGGCGAACGCGGTGACCGACGCCAGGTCGCGCAGGTCGAGCGGCACCACCCGGAGCTCGCCCGGCGCGTCCGGCGCGAGCTCGTGCACGAGGCGCTCGCCCTTCCCCGGATCGCGCACCCCGAGCACGACGTCGGCACCGGCGAGTGCGAGGGCACGCGCGGTCTCCGCGCCGATGCCGGACGACGCGCCGGTCACGATGGCACGTCGTCCGCGCAGATCGACCGTGCGGGCGATCGCCTCGGCCGTGGTGTCGTACCCGAAGCGAGCCATCGCCCCGGGCCCCGGTTCAGTTGACCTGGCTGCTCGCCGACGACCGCTCCAGCATGCCGGTCGCGCGCTCGCCGTCCCACGCGTACTGGACGATGGCCTGCTGCAGCCGGAAGTCGCCGACCATCCCGGTCGCGCCCGCGCTCGCGTTCATCACATGGAACGTCGACAGCGCGGTCTCACCCTGGATGGTCTCCGTCCTCCCGTCCTCGGTCTCGAGGGTGACCGACACGTCCTGCCCCTTGGGTGCCAGCGTCTCGAGCCAGGGTGCGTCGGTCACGCGTGCGGGGATGAGCTCGCCGTCGCCCTCGAACAGGAACCCTTCGTTGAACGTCGCCTTGCCGTCGTCGCGCGGGGGATAGAGGCAGAGCCCGAACGCGCGTCCGCTCGGGAACACGGTCGACTGCCAGACGTGACCGCGGAAGGTGCCGAGCCGCCGGACGCCGGCGCGGCGGATGCGCAGCCCGGCGCCGTCGAGGCGGTGCTCCTCGTCACCGACGCGCACGGTGCCGGTCGTCCGGAACAGCTGTTCGAAACGGGGGCCGCCCATGAGGTCGCCCTCTTCCTGGTGGGCGAGCACGTAACCCGCTTCCTCGAGCAGGCTGCCGCTCTCCCACGGCGGCACCGCCGAGCGGATGTCCCAGTCGATCTCGATCGGCACGCGCTCGCCCGAGCTGCGCCCGGCCTGCCACCCTTCCATCTGCGCGGCGGTGGAGGTCTCCAAGGCCATGCCGTCGACCCGACCGCGCCAGTGGCGGTAGGGCTCGATGAGCTCGAACGACAGCGCGCCGGCGCCGAGGATCCTGGGCTTGCCGTCCGCGCCGCGGGGGTCGTGGACTTTGCCGGGGCCGAAGATGTTGAAGACGCGGCCGTCGGCGAACGCGAGGTTCACCTGCACGTCGTGGGTCTCCCACTGGTCGGCGACCGCTTCCACGCCGATGCGGGGCATGCCGAACTCGGTGCCTTGGTCCCAGACCCAGGTGTTCACCGACTCGCGCATGTCCGGGTCGGCGGGTTGCGCCGCGAACACGAACTCGCGGTCGTCGGTCAGGCCGCCGGTCAGGTCGATCGCCATGGGATCCTCCCCGTTCATTTCGTGGCAGCACGATGTCACGAATATTCGGCGCCGTCAACGCCGGGGCTGCTCAGCGCGTCGGCGCCAGGCGGCGCCGGAGCCAGCGCCCGATGTGCTCGAAGGCGAGGCCGGCGGCCGGGAAGTCGAAGTTGACGAAGCCGTGGGGCTGGCCGGGGTAGCAGACCTCCTCGACGTCGACCTCGTCGTCGCGGAGCCGGACGGCGTACGCCCGGCCCTCGTCGCGCAACATGTCGCAGCCGCCGAGCACCACCAGGGCCGGCGGGAGCCCGCGCAGGCTGGCGGCACTCAAGGGAACCGCGAACGGGTCCTGGTCGAGGTCGCGCCCGCTGCTGTACGCGGCCCAGTACTTCGCGCCGACGGCGCGGCTGATGACGAGACCGTCGAATTCCACTGCCGACGGATACGTCACCGTCCCGGACACCTGCGGGTAGATGAGCACCTGGCCGGCGAGCGGCGCGTCACCGGCATCCCGGAACCGGAGGGCGACGGCGGCCGCGAGGTTCCCGCCCGCGCTCTCGCCGCACACCGCGACGGACTGCGGCGACGCGTCGAAGCGGTCCGCGTTCGCCATCGCCCATCGCGTCACCCGCTCGCAGTCGTCGAGCCCCGCCGGGTACGGGTGCTCCGGAGCCAGTCGGTACTCGACCGAGACGACCACGGCACCGGAGCCGTGCGCGAGCTCGCGCGCGACGTTGTCCATCAGCCCGATGCTGCCCATGACGTAGCCGCCGCCGTGGAAGTACACGACGAGACCGGTCGGGGCCCCTTCGCCGCGGTAGATCCGGACGGGCACGCCGTCGACGACGTCGTCGGTGATGGTCGCGATCTCGCGCGTCGGCGGGAAGCCGACCGGGCCCCGCGCCAGCTCGAGCAGCTCGGGCAGCAGCTCCTCGAACGGCGCGGCGCGCTCGGGGTTCGCCGCCGCCCACTCGACGACCCACGGATCGAGGACACCCTCGTCGGGCACGGGCTCGGGTTGTGAGGTCACCAGTGTCCCCCTTGCGGTCGACCGGCCGGCAACGCGTCCAGCCCGCAGCGATGACGAGGCGGAGCGTACCCACCACGAACGACCGGTGCGCCCGGGTCGACGCCACGCGCGGCGCACTGCATACGGTGTACGTCAGTGAGGCCACCGACGTCGCGACCGATCTCGCCCGGGACCCGTGCGTGGTGGGCCTACGAGCGGGCCGCCGCGTACGACGTCGCCGGGACGACGATCGCGGTCCCCCTGCGCGACGGGGTCACGATTGCGTGCGAGCTGCGCCGCCCCGCGCACGGCGGCGTGCCGGTCGAGGGGCAGTTCCCGAGCGTGGTCGTGGAGTTCACGCCGTACATGGTGCTGCGCGACTTCTACGTCGGCGAGGCCGACTTCTTCACCGCGCGCGGCTACAACGCGCTCGTCCCCCTCCTCCGCGGGGTGGGCGATTCGGGTGGACGGTGGGAGCACGGGAGCTTCCGGCAGGCGGGCCGCGACGCGCACGACCTGATCGAGTGGCTCGCCGCGCAACCGTTCTCCGACGGCCGTGTCGGGATGTTCGGCGAGAGCTTCGGTGGCCAGACCAGCTACGGCGCGGCGCTCGAGCGCCCGGAGCACCTGGTCGCCATCGCGCCGATGCAGTCGCCGTCGTCGCTCTACCACGACGTGGTGTTCCCCGGTGGCATCAAGTCGACCGAGCGCGGCGAGATCGACAACTGGCCCGACATCGCCAACCTGACCACCGGCGGGGTGGTCGACGCCGACGCGGAGTACGCCGCGAACCGCGCGCACCCGACCTTCGACGGGTTCTGGCGGGACCGTTCGTTCGTCGGCTGCCTCGATGACGTCTCCATCCCGGTCCTCGCGATCGGCGGCTGGAACGACGGCTACTTCCGGTCGGGCACCCTCGCGAACATCGAGGCCGTGCCCGGGCGCACGTGGGCGGTGTACGGCCCGTGGGAGCACTTCTTCCCGGTTGCCCTCGTCGACCAGCCGGCGTGGTCGACCGGAGCCTCGGGCGACGAGCGGGCGCGCGTGATGGCCGAGACCCCTCAGATGGCGCCGGGCGTCCTGCTGGCCTGGTTCGACTGCTGGGTCGCGGGGATGCCCGACGTCCCGGTCCCGCCCGAGCCGACCTTCACCTCGTTCGAGGGCCCGGTCGGGACCGGCGCCGGTTGGCGCGAGCTCGATGGCTGGGACCCGACGGGGAGTGCGGTCGTCCAGCTCCAGCTCGGCGGTGACGGCACGCTCGGCGTGGCCGCGGACCCGGGCGGGACGACCACCGTCCACCAGCCGGTCCCTCCCGGGGAGCTCGTCGACGTGGTGACCTTCACCTCCACGCCACTCGCCACCGATCAGGTGCTGCTCGGACATCCGAGCCTGACCCTCCGGGCCACGCTCGACGCGCCCGAGGCACACCTCTACGTCGAGCTGCTCGACGTGGAGGCGGACGGCGGCGAGTCGCTGGTCAACGACGGGTTCCTCGCCGCGAGCCACCGCGGCTCGCACACCGATCCCGAGCCGGTGCCGGTGGGGGAGAGCACGGAGCTCTGCGTCCCCATCCGCGCCGGCCACCACCGGTTCGTTGCGGGCCACCGGGTGCGTCTCCGCGTGAGCGGCGGCGCGCCCTCGAAGCTGATGCCGCCACCCGCACCGGCGACCGTGAGGATCGCGACGGACGGCACGGCCGTGCTCCGTCTCCCGGGGTTCACCCCCGATCGGTGACGGCCGGCGACTGGTCGATCAACGACCGCGGATCGTCTCGCAGCGCCTGCACCGCGAACCCCGCGGTGCGCCGGTAGGAGTCGGTCACGGCGTCGATCTCGGCGCGGGTGATCACGGAATCGATGTCGTCGAACCCGTCCGGCGCACGCTCGTGCACGAGTTGCATCGGCACTTCGGGTCCGAGACCGCGGTTCGCTTCCACGATCGCCGCGGTCGGCGGGAGGCGCGTCGACTCGTAGTGCTCGAGGGCGGCGACCACGTCGTGGTCGGCGCGCAGGCAACCGGCGAGGACGCGGCCGTCGAGGATCGCTTGGGATGCCCCGTTGGACCCGATGGGATACATCGGATGGGCGGCGTCGCCGAGCAGGGTCGAGCGACCGAACGTCCACCGGGGCACCGGATCCCGGTCGACCATGGGGAAGAGGAACGTGCCGGGCGCGGACCGGATGATTCCCGGGACGTCGAGCCACCCGAACGTCCAGTCCTCGAACGCGGGCAGGAAGTCGGCGAGCTCACCGGCGCGGTTCCAGTCCTCGGTCGCACCGAGCTCCGAGTCCGGACGGCGCAGCTCGGCGACGAAGTTGAACGCCTGCCGGCCGTCTGGGAGGTCGGCGATCGGGTAGCCCACGAACTTCTGGTCCCGGTAGCCGGCCCAGATCATCGAGCGACCGTCGAGCACCGGCTCGACCTCGGCGATCCCGCGCCAGAGGAGCGAGCCGCTCCAGCGCGGTCGACCCTCGGCCGGGTACCGCTGGGCGCGCGCGACGCTGTGGATGCCGTGACCGCCACCACGGCATCGCCGGCAACGACGAGCTCGCCCTCGTCCGGCCGCGCGTCGAACACCGCGCACGCGCGCTCGGCGTCGGCGTCCACCGTCAGCAAACGGTGGCCGAGGTGGAGGTGCTCGCGGCCGACCCGTTCGTGGAACGCGTCCAACAGCACCTCCTGCAACGCGCCGCGGTGGACCGAGAGCTGCGGCCACGGGTAGCCGGCGGCGATACCGCGTGGCTCGCTCCAGATCTCACGCCCGTGGCGCGAGCAGTACACCAGGCTGGTCGGCTCGACCGACCGTTGGCGGAGCGGCGCCAGGATGCCCAGCGCGTCGAGCTCGCGCACCGCGTGCGGGAGCAGGTTGATTCCGACACCCAGGGGCTCGACGCGGCGCACTCGCTCGTACACGTCCACCCGCGTGCCGATCTCGTGGATGCTGAGTGCGGTCACCAGGCCGCCGATGCCGGCGCCGATCACGATCACGCGAGGTGTGCGCGCGGCCATCGCCTCAGGCGATCTCGTGGACGTCGATGCGCACGGTGTCGCGGCGGCGCTCACCGGTCGACACCGCCAGGAGATCGTTCATCCACCCGAGTCGCGCCGACGACGTCGACAGGCGCACGTGGGTCCGGAAGTAGTACTCGGACGGCTCGACCGGCTCGCCGCGGGCGATCCGTTCCGCCACTGCCGCGCTCGCCTTGCGCAGCCCGGTCGAGCGGACCTCGATCGGCTCGCCGTCGTCGCTGCGGAGCAGGTAGTGGGCGTCGATCTCGATGACGCCGTCGCGCCGGGCGAGCTGCCAGTCGACGCCCCCCGCGGCGACGGTGCCCCGCAGGCCATCACGCCCCTCGAACGACCCACCGTCGAAGACGACGACCCGGCGCCCACCGAGGGGGAACGCGGCGAGATCCACCACCGGCTGCACGACGACGTCGATGGTCATGAGCGGCCGGAGCTCCATGGTCGGGCACCGTACCGACTGCGCACTGCCCACACCGGACACGTTGGTGTCATACTCGCGGCACCAATTCGCAGCGGGGACCGCGGGCCCGAAGGGCAGTCGGTCGGCTGCGCCGAGAGGAGCTGCGAGTGGCCGGGTTCGACGAGATCGACTTCTTCACCGACGAGGCCCTGCTCGAGGACCCGTACCCCTACTTCGACTACCTGCGCGCGCAGTGCCCGGTGGTGGCGACGCCCCATCACGGCGTGGTGGCGGTGTCCGGGTGGGAGGAGGCGACCGAGATCTATCGCGACCTCGCGACGTTCTCGTCGTGCAACTCGGTGATCGGTCCGTTCGCGCAGTTCCCGGTCCCGCTCGAGGGTGACGACGTGAGCGACGTCATCGACCGCTACCGGGACCAGCTCCCGATGAGCGAGCACATGGTGACGATGGACCCGCCCGATCACACGCGCGAGCGCGCCCTGCTGATGCGGTTGTTGTCGCCGATGCGGCTCAAGCAGAACGAGTCGTTCATGTGGCGCCTGGCCGATCGGCAGCTCGACGAATTCGCGAGCCGCGGCAGCTGCGAGTTCATCAACGCGTACGCGCAGCCGTTCGCCATGCTCGTCGTCGCCGACCTCCTCGGGGTGCCGGAGGCCGATCATCAGCGGTTCCGCGAGGGGTTCGGCCTGCTCGGCACCGCCGGCGAGCTCGGTGTCACCGAGCAGGGCGAGGTGGAGATGAACGCGCTCGGGTGGCTCGACGACTGGTTCGCGAGCTACATCGAGGACCGGCGGCGTTCGCCCCGCGACGACGTCCTCACCGAGCTGGCGCTGGCGAAGTACCCCGATGGGTCGACGCCCGAGGTGACGTCGGTCGTCCGCACCGCGACCTTCCTGTTCGCGG
>DATBBL010000392.1:0-15626 GCA_036271015.1 Acidimicrobiia bacterium | reverse complement strand
CGGCGGTGCGCGGTCGCCGGCGGCGACATCGGCGGCGTCGTCGGGGTCGACCTCGTCCATCGCTTCGACGACTTCGTCGAACGGTTGTGCTTCTTCAACACCGTGCCGCCGGCCGCGCTCGAGCAGTATGCGGCTGCAGGCATGGACTACGGGTCGCTGAGCGCGCTGAGCGACGGTCCGACCGGCGACTACCGCGAGCTGCAGGGCGCCCGGCCCGACGAGCTGGCGGCGATGCTCCCGACGCCGGAGGCGCGCCGGCAGTGGGTCGCCGGCATGTACCAGAGCCGGCTGTGGGCGTCGCCCGGGACGTTCGGTCGCGTCGACGTCGACTTCATGACCGAACCGTTCGCCGACGAGGACCGGCTCCGCGCCGGCTGGTCCGCGTACCAGCTCGGGCACGGTCGCCCGATGACCGAGCCGCCGCTCCTGGCCGGCACCGTCGACGTGCCGACGCTGCTCCTCTACGGCACCGATGACCACGTGGTCGGCGAGGACTTCGTGTGGTTCAGCGAGCGCGCGTTCACGGACCGCATCGGCCCGCTCCTGATCCCGGGGGCCGGGCACTTCCTCCAGTGGGAGCGCGCCGACATCTTCAACCCGCTGCTGGTGAGCGTCTTCGGCGATCTCCGCTGACCGTGCGACGCGGTCCGCGCGCCCTGGAAGAATGCCCACGACCACGGAGGAGGATCAGTGGAGTACGAGCTCCCGAACGACGTCGCGTGCGTGGCCATGCGAGGGTTGGCATCGGCGGTGCGCTCCGACGGCACCCTCAGCGAGACGCAACGCAGCATGCTCGCCGCGGTCGGCAGGTACCTGCTCGGCTGCGACACCCCACCCGATCAGTTGGCGCCGATCAGCCCGACCGAGCTCGCCGCCGCGATCCCCGAGCAGAGCCTGCGTCGGCGGCTCGTGCACGGAATGGTCGCGCTCGAGATCATCGCCGATCCGGTCCCGCCCGAGGTCGTGGCCCGGGTGCAGGAGTTCGCCGCCGCGTTGCAGGTCGACGAAGCGATGCTCGTGGTGGCGCGCGACTACTCGAAGGGCGCGATGGACCTGGCGCGCGAGGACTACCTCCGGAACTCGTACCCGGTCGAGTACTACACCGAGCACGCCGGCGACCGCAGCCTGCACCAGTCGCCGGCACCCACCGGCGGGCTGGATCCCGGTCTGGCGACGCGGTGGCACGCGCTCGAGCAGTGCCCCGCCGGCTCCCTGGGCCGGACGGTCTGGGACTTCTACCAGCTGCGCCACTTCGCATTGCCGGGGACCGAAGGCGCGGTCGATCCGCTGCTCGCGCAGCACGACTGGGTGCACTGCCTCGCCGACTACGGCACGTCAGCGATGGGTGAGATCGAAGTGTTCTCGTTCATCGCCGGCGCCATCCCCGACCCCAGGGGCTTCAGCTACCTGGTCGTGATCTTCGGGCTGTTCGAGACGGGCTACGTGCCGAGGGTGCCCGGCGTGGCCACCGCCGATCCCGCCATCTCCTCGCCCGGTGGCCCGGAGCGCTTCGCCGACGCGGTGCGCCGCGGGATCCTCACCGGCGTCGACGTGATGGGCGGCATCGACTGGTTCGCGCACGCCGACCAGCCGATCGACGACGCGCGCCGCCAACTGGGCGTGCCGCCGAAGGGCGATGACGCGATCCGGGCGGGCTCCCTGTCAGCGATGGACCCCGACGCGGTGTTCAAGCACGCGCGGTAGCTGCCCTCAGTGCGCGGCCTCCTGGTCGGACGCTTCCAGCTCCACCAGGTCGATGGTGAACGCCTCGGGCACGAGGTGGTCGACCACCATCAGCCGACCGCTCATGTAGATGAGCACGTCGCCCTCGCGCACGCCCTCCGGGAGTATGCGGCCGTGGTCCGCATCCATGCCTGCCTCCTTGTGTCCTGCGCCAGCCTGTCCACGAGGACGGCGGTTGTCCAGGGGTTCGGGCCAGAATTGGAAGAACCTGTACCCGGAATTTCGTCGGCGTAACTGGCGGCCGCGTCGGGTGCGGTCCAAGGTGGCGCCGAACACTCCGGTCGGACGGCGATCGACGAGGGAGGCAGCCGTGAGCAGGATCCGTTCGGTGACAGCAGTGGTGACCGTGGCGCTCGCCCTGGGGCTCGCGCTCGTCGCGGGCGCCGGCCCGGCGGAGGCGGCGAAGGCCAAGGCGGGCACGGTCACGATCAAGAACTTCAAGTTCTCACCGTCGCCCCTGAAGGTGAAGGCGGGCACCAAGGTGACGGTCAAGAACGCCGACAGCACCACCCACACGTTCACCGCCAACAAGGGCGCCTTCGACACGGGTGACATCGACAGCGGTTCGTCGGCCACCGTCACGATCAAGAAGCCGGGTACCTACGCGTACCACTGCGAGATCCACAACTTCATGAAGGGCACGATCAAGGCGTCCTGACCGCGGTCGCCCGGACCGTCGCGGCTGCGTCAGCCGTCGATCTCGGGAGCGAACGCCGGCATCACCTCGTGGGCGAAGCGCGCCAGCGGGGCCGGGTCGGTGGTGCCGAAGCGCAGGGTGACGTGGTCGACGCCGGCGTCGGCGAGCAGGCGCAGGTCGCCGACGAGGTCGCCGGGGGATCCCATGAGGCGGGGGCGCCCGTCGGGCGCCACCCAGGGCTCGGGCGCGTAGCGGAACTCGGAGCCCTTCGGTGCCCGCGGCGGGGGCGCCGGCCAACCACTCGCGGGCACGTCGGCAAAGCGGGTGAACCCGGCGCTGAAGGAGAAGGTGAACGGCGTGTCGATCCCGGCGTCGCGTCGGATCCGCAGGATCTCCTCACGGGCGTCGGCGTAGTCGTCGGGGGCCAGCCACAGTGGATGCCAGCCGTCACCGAGCAGCGCGGCGCGTCGATGTGCGCGCGGGTTGTTGCCGCCGATCCACACCGGCACAGGCGTGGGTGGCGCGACCACCGAGAACCCCTCGGGCGGGGCGCGGAACTCGCGGATCCACCGCTCGGTCGCCCGCGCCCGGTCGTCGTAGTCGAGGCCGAGGACGTCGAACTCGCCGCGCAGGTACCCGATCCCGACGCCGAGGACGAGACGGTCGCCGCCGAGCCGGCCCATGGTCCCGGTCATCGCGGCCACCGCGAGCGGGTGCCGGTAGGGCGCGACCAGCACGTCGGTGCCGAACCGGGTGCGCGACGTGCTGCCGAGGCCCCACGCACAGGCCGCCAGTGGCTCGAGGAACGGCGGCGACAGGTTCACCGCCGCGGCGTAGTCGGGCACCGCGATGTGGTCGGGCCACCAGATCGAGTCGAAGCCCAGCTCCTCGCCGGCGGCGACGAGATCGGGGATCGCGCCGCCGTCGACTGCGTCCCCGTAGGCGGGGACCGCGAAGCCGAACTTCATGATCCGGTCGTCGGGAAGTGCCGCGTCTGGTCGGCGGCGAGGTCGATGTGGAACAGCCGGTCGGCGAGCTCCCAGCCGTCGGGTCCGCGGCGGTACCGGTCCTCGTAGCGGCCACAGAGGATCGTCTCGATCGGGGCTCCGGGCTCCACCGATTGCAGCACGGTGTAGTAGCAGCGGCCGCTTGCCTCGTCGGCGCCGTCGACGAGGTCGATGATGAGGTTGTTCATGAGGTGACGGGTGCGAGGGACGCCGTCGTAGAGCGTGATGCGGTCGTAGACGGCTCGGATCTCCTGCGGGGTGCGGAGCACCGTGCCTGCGGCGGCGGAGCGCCAGGTGGCGTGCGCGAACATCGCCACGACCGCGTCCATGTCGCCGGCATCGAGGAGCTCCGCGTACCGGTGGACGAGGGCGGTGATCTCGTCGCGATCGCCCATCAGTGGGTGCTCCTGACTCCCGGGCCGTCGATGTCGTGACGGATGAGGATCTTCATGTGGTCGATGTCGCGGTAGTCGCCGGGACGGAGATGGGCGAACACCTCTTCGACGCCTTCGAGGCCCGCATACCCGGTGACGAGCTTCGAGGCATCGATGCGGCCGTCGGTGAGGCGCTCGAAGGTCGCCGCGAACGGGTACTCGTCGCCGTCGGGTCCCATGCCGAAGCAGAACTCGATGGTCACGTTCTTGTAGATGCCGACGATCGGCCGGATCGGGTCGTCCACCATGCAGGCACCCACCACACTGATGCGGGTGAACGAGGGCACGGTGTACAGCAGCGAGTCGAGCACGCCCGGCTTCCCCGACGCCTCGTAGACGAACAACCGCTGCTCGGGGTCGGCGAGGTCCCGCCATGCGGCGACCGGGCCGTCCTCGGTGGGATCGACGACGACGTCGGCACCGAAGGCGCGGGCGACGTCGCGTCGGGCCCGCGAGGGGTCGGACACCACGATCGGATGGATGGCCCGCTCCACCAGGGCCGCGAGGGCGCCGAGCCCGACCGGACCGCACCCGGTCACGAGCGCGCCCGCCGGCGGCTCGATCTTCGAGCGCCAGACGCCGTTGAGGCCGGTGGCGAGCGGGTCGACCGCGGCGGCTTCGTACGGCGAGACGCCGTCGGGGATGGGCACGTGCCCGTACGGCGACACCACGACCCGCTCCGCCAGCGCACCGGGGTAGTCGGTGGCGTAGCCGACGCAGTGGACCACCCCGTCGGGACCGACGACCGCGGGCGACACCAGGAGCAGGTCACCAGGTGCGTAGCCCTCGACCTCGGCACCGACCTCGGCGACCCGGCCGGTGAACTCGTGACCGAACACGAGGTCGGCGTCGGGGTCGAACACGAACAGGGGCGTCCCGCTGGCCCGCGACGCGAAGAGGAACTCGTCGGCGTGCTCGAGCGCGTTGAGGTCGCCGCCGCAGACGCCGGCGGCGAGCGGCTCCACCAGGAGGTGCCGGTCGCTCATGGGTGGCTCGGGGATGTCCTTCAGCTCGAGCCGGCCTCGCCGCATTGCGACCGCGCGCACTACCGGACCCCGCTCCAGCGGACGGGCATCTCGGCCAGACCGTCGATCAGGTTGGAGTTGACGCGGGGCAGCGACTCCGGATCGGCGGTGACCTCGAGCCCCTCGAACCGGGTGAGGATGGCCTCGAACATCAGCTTCGCCTCGAGGCGCGCGAGGTGCGAACCGAGGCAGAAGTGGGGTCCACCGGCCCCGAAGGCGACGTGGTCGTTCGGCTCCCGGGTGATGTCGATGTCGTCGGGACGCTCGAACGTGCGCTCGTCGCGGTTCGCGGAGGCGTACACCATCAGCACGTGGTCGCCCTCGGCGACGGCCTGCCCGCCCACCTCGGAGTCCTTGGTGGCGACCCGCGTGAACGACATCACCGGCGTCGCGTGACGCAGCAGCTCTTCGATCGCCACCGGGAGCAGCTCGGCGTCGTCGCGGAGGCGGGCGAGGTCGTCGGGTCGTTCGAGCAGGCTGAGGGTGCCGGTCGTGATGAGATTGCGCGTCGTCTCCGAGCCCGCGTTCTGCAGCAAGAGGAAGAACACGGCCAGTTGCATCTGGGTGAGACGCTCGCCCTCGACCTCGGCGTGCAACAGCACGCTCATGAGATCATCACGCGGGTCATCGGCGCGTTGGGCGCACATCGCGTCGGCGTAGGCGAACATGGACTGCGCGGCCTCGGCGCGCTCCTCCGGCGTCGTGTCGGCGTCGAACCCGAAGGTGAGCTCGGTCCATTCGAACACCTGCTTGCGGTCACCCTCGGGGACGCCCACGAGATCGGCGATCGCGTGGAGCGGTAGCCACAGGGCGACGTCGCGCACGAGGTCGCATTCGCCGCGGCCGGCGACCGAGTCGATCACCGAGTCGACCCGTTCCTTGACCCGGGCCGCGAGGTCGTTGATGCGGCGGGGGGTGAACCCGGAGCTGATGAGCTTGCGCAGCTTCGTGTGCTCCGGTGGGTCGAGGCTGATCATCAGGAGCGAGGAGCCGGCGTCGTCGCCAATGTCGTCGCGGTCGGGCAGGAACGGGTTGGGCGCGTTCCGGAACCCGTTCCAGTCGCGCGAGACGCGCTGCACGTCGGCGTGCCGGGTCACCGCCCAGTAGCCGTGCTCCCACGCCGGATGGTCGTGATGGGACACCGGATCTGAGTCGCGCAGCTCCCGGAACACCTCGTAGGGGAACCCGTGCGCGTAGGTCGCCGGATCGTGGAGTGGAGGCCCGTCGTAGCCAGATGTGCTCATGTTCCCCCTCGTCGGGCCGTAGGTTACCGACGACCCGCCATCGGGGCTTCCCGTCCCCCTGACCGCACCGGCCGATGCTGACGCCATGAGATCCCGCCTCCTCACCTCGCTCCGTTCGGCGATCGCAGCGGCGGCGATCACGCTGGTAGCCGCCCCGGTCGGGGCGGCGTCCGCGTCCACCACGCACGCGGTCAAGCCCGGGAGCGGTTGCCACCGGGCGGCCACCCCCGGGGTCGCCACGCAGACCCTCACCGTCGACGGCGCCGAGCGCGAGTACCTGCTGTCGATCCCGGCGTCGTACAACCCCGCGAAGCGAGCGCCGCTCGTCCTCGACTTCCACGGCCTCGGTTCCGACAAGGAGGAGCAGGCGCTCTATTCGGGCATGGACCGCCAGGCCGGCGCCGAGGGGTACATCGTCATCACGCCCGACGGCACCGGGACCATCCGGCACTGGTCGTTGCCACCGCTCCCGGGCGGGGTCGCCGACGTCGACTTCGTGAAGCAGATGCTCGCGACGACGTCGCGCACCCTGTGCATCGACACCAGACGTGTGTATGCCACCGGGATCTCGAACGGCGCCATCTTCTCGACCGCGCTGGCGTGCGCACTCCCCGGTCGCCTGGCCGCGATCGCGCCGGTGGCCGGCGTCAACGGCACCAAGGTGTGCGCGGCGGGCACACCTCGAACCTCCGTCCTCGCGTTCCACGGCACCGTCGACCCGATCGTCCCGTACTCGGGCGGGCGCTACTTCGCGGGCGCGAACGCGGCGGACCTGCCGGATTCCGCCGGTGCGACGGGCGCGCTGGGCGAGCTCTTCGGCGGGTTGCGTGCGCAACCGGTCGATGCCGCGGTGGCGAGCTGGGCCGCGTTCGACGGGTGCGGGAAGCCACCGGCCACGACGTGGATCGCCGCCGACGTGCAGCACATCACCTACCCGCACTGCCCCGCGGTTGGGAGCGTCGAGCTCTACCGCGTCGTCGGCGGCGGTCACACGTGGCCGGGCGCGATCCCGGTGAACACCTTCCACCTCGGCCCGACCACCGGGTCGATCGACGCCACCGCGGTGATGCTCCGGTTCTTCGGCACCCACGCCCGAACGGGCTGAGGGCGACGAGAGGCGCTACGAAAGGGTGGTGTAGAAGATCATCGCGATGCCGAAGACCAGGCTGTAGATCGCGAACGGCGTGAGCGTGCGCGTCTCGAAGTAGCGGGTGAGGAACCGGATGGAGACGTAGGCCGCGATGCCGGCCGCGATGCTCCCGACGAGCACCTGCCCCCTGATGTGATCGCCGTTGTGCCCCAGCAGGTCGGGCAGCTTGTAGAAGCCGGCGGCGAAGATCACCGGCGTCGCCAGCATGAACGACAGCCGCGCCGCGTCTTCGTGGTCGAGCCCGCGCAGCAGTCCGGCCACCATCGTGACGCCGGAGCGGCTGATGCCCGCGAACAGGGCGAGGATCTGCGCGCTCCCGATGAACGCGCCTTCGCGCAGCTCCAACGAGTCGAGGTCGCGCCCGACGTCGTTGCCGGGGTCGGTGTGGTGCGCGTGTGCCTGCACGAGCTTGCGGGTCTCGGACCGCCGGCGCAGCCGTTCACCGGCGAGGAGGATCACGCCGTTGATGGTGAGGAAGATGGCTGCCGCGGTCGGCTTGGCGAAGACCGTGCGCAGGCTGTGCTCGAACACCAACCCGACGATCCCGACCGGGATCGTGCCGAGCACGAGGAGCCAGGCCATGCGCTCCGGCGAGGTGTCGATCCGCCGCTTCCGGATCGAGCTGAACAGGCCACGGATCACCTCGACCCAGTCGCGCCGGTAGAAGATCAACAGCGCGATCGCGGTGGCGACGTGCAGGCCCACCAGGAACGCCAGGTAGAAGGACTCGTCGGCCGACTGACCGGCGACGAGCGAGTGCCAGCCGAGCAGCTCGGGAACCAGCACCGAGTGGCCGAGGCTGGAGATCGGGAAGAGCTCGGTGATGCCCTGCAGGATCCCGATGACGATGGCCTGGAGGTAGGTCAAGGGGCCTGCCGCCAAGATCAACATCGCGGCACGGAGTCTACCGCCCCCCAACCTGAATCCCGGCTGAAGCAGGACCGGGCGCCCCCGGTCGGCACCCCGCGCCGGTCCCCCTCAGCCCTGGTTCAAGTTCTGTTCAGGTGCCCGGCGCGAGGCTGCTCCCGGGATGCGCGTGCTGATCGTCGAGGACGAGAAGAAGGTCGCGGCGGCGGTGCGGCGCGGCTTGGAGGCGGAGGGGTTCGCCGTCGACGTCGCGCTCACCGGCACCGACGGCCTCTGGATGGCGACCGAGCACCACTACGACATCATCGTCCTCGACATCATGTTGCCCGGCCTCAACGGCTACAAGGTATGTGAGCAGTTGCGCGACGGCGGTGATTGGACACCCATCCTGATGCTCACGGCGAAGGACGGCGAGTACGACCACGCGGAGGCCCTCGACACGGGCGCCGACGACTTCCTGACCAAGCCCTTCTCGTTCGTCGTGCTGCTGGCGCGGGTTCGTGCCCTGCTCCGCCGTAGTGGACGATCACGTCCCGCGACGTCGACGGCCGGGGATCTCACCATCAATCCGGTGACCCACCGGTGCACCCGCGGCGACGTCGAGGTGGTGTTGACGGCCCGCGAGTTCGCGGTCCTGGAATTCCTGATGCGCCGTGCCGGTGAGGTGATCCCGAAGTCCGAGATCCTCGACAACGTGTGGGACTTCGCCTTCGAAGGCGATCCGAACATCGTCGAGGTCTACATCCGCCACCTCCGCAAGAAGCTCGACGAACCGTTCGACCGGCACCTGATCCAGACGATCCGGGGCGCGGGCTACCGGCTCGACCCCAGCGGGGGCTGACGGTGCACCGCATCGCCAGCGTGCGGGTTCGCATCACCCTGGCGGCGGTCCTGGTCGTCGGCATCGCCCTGGCCGCCGGCGGCGCGTGGCTGGTCCGGGCCCAGCGGCATTCGCTGGCTAGGGACGTCGACACCGCGGCCCGGCTCCGGTCGCGCGACATCGCCGCGACCATCGCCGACGGCGAGTTCCCCGACGTGCTGGCCGTGCCCAGGGGAGACGAGAACCTGGTGCAGGTCGTCGACGCGCACGGCCGTGTCGTCGCCGCATCGGCGAACCTGCGGGGTGGGGCGCGCGTCAGCACCCTGGACCCGGGGCCGAGCGGGTATGCGGCTCGCAGCGAGGTCCAGATCGCGCAGGGCGACGGTCCGTTCCGGGTCGTCGCCCGGCGCGTCGTCACGAGCAAGGGCGCGTACACGATCTACGTCGCGGGCACGCTGGAACGGGTCGACGAGAGCACGTCGAGCCTGATCGGCCTCCTCGCGCTCGGGTTGCCGGCGCTGCTCGTGCTCGTGGGCGTGATCACATGGGTGGTGACGGGCCGCGCGTTGCGGCCGGTCGAGGCGATGCGACGCGAGGTGGAGGAGATCGGCGCCAAGGACCTCCACCGCCGCGTCCCCGAGCCGGGCACCGAGGACGAGATCGGTCGACTGGCGCGCACCATGAACGCCATGCTCGGACGGCTCGAGGACGCCACCGAGCGGCAGCGCCGATTCGTCGCCGATGCCAGCCACGAGCTGCGGAGCCCGCTCACCGGCATCCGCGCCCAGGTCGAGGTCGATCTCGCGCACCCGGAGCAGGCGAACTGGCAGGCGACCGAGCGCGACGTCCTCGACGACACGGTGCGGCTGCAGCGGCTCGTCGAAGACCTCCTCACCCTCGCGACCGCGGACGCGTCGGCGCTCGACGCGTCCCATCGGGACTCGGTCGATCTCGACGAGATCGTCCTGACCGAAGCGCGTCGACTGCGCAGCCGCACCCCGCACCGGGTGGACACGAGCGCGGTCTCGGGTGCGCAACTCGTGGCGAACTCCGATCAGCTCGTGCGGGCGGTGCGCAACCTGCTCGACAACGCGGCGCGCCACGCGACGTCGACCGTCACCGTCGCGCTGCACGAGTCCGAGTGCGACGCGGTGCTGAGCGTGGCCGACGACGGTCCCGGGATCCCGCCCGATCAGCGCGAACGGGTCTTCGAGCGCTTCACCCGGCTCGACGGTGCGCGCACGCGCGACGGCGGCGGGACGGGGCTCGGCCTGGCCATCGCCCACGAGGTCGTCGCCTTCCACGGCGGGACGATCACGATCGACGGCAACGGTGGGGGTGCGGGGGTGCGCTTCACCATGTCCCTGCCCCTCACGCCGGGTCCAGGGGCCTAGCGGCGGCGCTCTAGCTCAACTAGCCGGTGGCGAACTCGTCGTCGGCGTCGTGGGGCAGCAGCTCGGGGGTCCAGCGGTGCTCGCCCTCGTGCTCGGGGTGGAGGAGGCACCGCAGGCGGTAGTGCAGACGCGTCGAACGGACCTCGTCGCACGTCTCGGTACCGGTCAGGTGCTGTTCCACCTCTCCATCATCGGCAGCGCGGGCAACTTCTTTGAGGCCGACATGTGACCAGCGGGTGAACAAGGACGGGCTCCAGCGGGGCATGTGACCTGATTCACTGGGGCGGTGCGCGCGGTCGTGCTCTCCGACACCCATGTCCGTGCCGGCGCGGCGCGCCGGCTGCCGGACATCGTCTACGAGGCCCTGGCCACCGCCGACGTGGTGCTCCACTGCGGCGATGTCGTGGAACGGACCCTCCTCGACGACCTCGTCGCCTACGCGCCGGTGCACGCGGTGCTCGGCAACAACGACGTGACCCTGCGCGGCACGCTGCCCGAGCGCCTCGTGGTGGAGCTCGACGGCGTGCGAGTCGGCATGGTGCACGACTCGGGGCCGACCAAGGGACGGCCGGCGCGCCTGCGGCGGGCGTTCCCGACGTGCGAGCTCGTCGTGTTCGGGCACAGCCACGCACCGGTCGACGAGCCGGGCCTCGACGGACAATGGCTGCTCAACCCCGGTTCGCCGACCCAGCGACGGCGCCAGCCGCATCCGTCGTTCGCGACGCTCGACCTCGAGGCCGGCGGCATCGCCGACCATCGCATCATCTCGGTGGTGTGACTACCAGAGCTCGTCGGTGTACTTGTCGGTGCCGAAGTCGGTCTGGATGAACGGCCCCGTCCACACGTGGCTCGCCAACCCGCTGTCCTCGATCGCCTGGCCGATCTTGGCGTAGCCGTCGGCCCAGCCCTCCTCGGGATCGTGGTCGAGGAAGTGGAGCTGCAGGAACCGGTTGGGCCCTGCCGCCGGCGGCGGGACGTCGGCGGGACGCTCGTCGAGCAGCGGGAGCGTGGTGGCGTCGAGCACGAGGTCGGGACCCCACGGCTGCGCGCTGGCATCCGGGAGGTACGTGTCGCGGAACCACGCGTCGACCTCGTCGTGGGTGTGCCCGTCCTTGACGTCGCCGGCGACGACCACCAGTCCCGGGTAGTTGTGGTCGAGCGCGAGCTCGATGGTGCAGCCGTCCTCGTTGCGCCGGTGCGCCCACCGCTTCTCGTAGAGCAGCGTGTGGATGTGGGTGCGCTTGTCGAACATGCGCCCGTTCTTGTGCAGCCAGTTGACCTGTTCGACCGCCCACTCGTTCCACTCGTCGTGCTTGCCGTCGAGCACCCAGTAGATCGCGAGGTACGACCCGGTGAGGATGTCGGGAGTCATGTCGGTCTCGGCCGGGTAGCGGAGGTTCTTCAGGCGCCGGGTGGCGACGAACCGGTCGCCCGCGAACTGCCACGCGCCGACCATGCAGCCGGAGTAGAAGTGGTCGTGCTCGTACCAGCGGTTGTACTCGACCTCGTGCCCCTTCTCGGGCTCGACCATGGTGAACAACAGGGTCCCGAGCTTGATCGGGTAGTCCTCCATGCCGGGGATCGCTTGCATCGTGTGCTCCCTCACTGCGGGCCGGGATCGGCGACGCTAGCGTGTTTCTGACGGACCGTCAGGTCCGGCACCGGCGCACGGAGGGCGATCCACATGGGGGACTACCGGCCGTCGCACGTGGGGCTGTGCGTGCGTGACCTCGCTCGCTCGCTGCGGTTCTTCTGCGACGGACTCGGCTTCGAGAAAGCCGAGGACTTCGAGCTCGACAGCACCACGGCCGAGGGGCTCGATCGCAGTCTCGAGGTGCCCGGACCGACGCGGATCGTGTCGCAGTTCGTCCAGAACGACACCATGAAGATCGAGCTGCTGCACTTCATCGAGCCCGGCGTCGGGGGCACCCCGTCGGCCGCCCGCAACCAGCTCGGCCTCACCCACCTGTCGTTCTACGTCGACGACCTCGACGCCGCGACCCGCCACCTCGTCGAGTACGGGGCCACGGTCGTCGAGGGGACCCGCGCCAGCCCGGGCATCGACCTCCTCTTCCTCGCCGATCCCGACGGTGTGCGCGTGGAGCTCATGGCCGCTCCCGAGTGACCGCGGTGCCCGACGTCGAGCTCACCGGCGACGACGAGCGCTTCCGGCGCGACGTGGCGGCCTGGCTCGCCGACCACGTCGTCGGGGAGTACGCGGAGCTGAAAGGACGGGGCGGCCCGGGCGACGAGGACGTCGGCTTCGACCTGCGGGTGGCCTGGGAGCACGAGCTCGGGAAGGCCGGGTTCATCGGGCTCGGGTGGCCGGAGGAGTTCGGTGGCCGCGGTGCCACGCTGGCGCAGCAGGTGATCTGGGCCGAGGAGTACACGCGGGCGCAGGCGCCGGCCCGCGTCAACCACATGGGCGAGAACCTGCTCGCGCCGACGCTCATCGCGTATGGGACCGCCGAGCAGCAGGCGCGCTTCCTCCCCGGCATCCGGCGCGGCGACGAGCGGTGGTGCCAGGGGTACAGCGAGCCCAACGCGGGCTCCGACCTCGCCAACGTCGCGACCCGCGCCCGCCTCGACGGCGACCAGTGGTTGGTGAACGGTCAAAAGGTGTGGACGTCGCTCGCGCACGTCTCGCACTGGTGCTTCGTCGTCGCCCGTACCGATCCCGACTCGACGCGTCACCACGGACTCTCGTTCCTCCTCGTGCCCATGGACCAGCCCGGGGTCGACGTGCGGCCGATCGTGCAGATCACCGGCGGGGGCGAGTTCAACGAGGTGTTCTTCGACGACGCGCGCACCGAAGCCGGTCTCGTCGTGGGTGACGTGGACGACGGCTGGCGCATCGCCATGGGACTGCTCGGCTTCGAGCGCGGGGTCTCGACGCTCGCCCAGCAGGTCGGGTTCGAGCGCGAGCTCGAGCACGTGCTCTCGCTCGCGCGCGCTCGCGGTCGCGCCGACGAGCCCGCGCTGCGCCAACGTCTGGTGGACGCATGGATCGGACTGCGCCTCATGAGGTGGAACGCGATGCGCAGCATGGCCGCCAAGGGCGTGCCGGGGCCGGAGGCGTCGATCTCGAAGCTGTTCTGGGGCACCTGGCACCGCGACCTCGGCAACCTCATGGTCGACGTCCTCGGGCCCGACGCACTCGTCACCGACGGCGCCGACGGCGACGGAAGCGCGTACGAGCTGACGCTCGAGCAGAAGCTGTTCCTGTTCAGCCGGGCCGACACGATCTACGGCGGCTCCAACGAGATCCAGCGCAACGTGCTGGGCGAGCGGGTGCTCGGCCTCCCACGGGACCCCCGTTGAGGATGAACCGGCCCCGGATCGGGTAGGCGGAGCGCGGTGAGGTTCCGGGCCCGGCGGTCGCTCGACACCAGTCAGGTGTCGGACCGGCGCGGCGCCGGCGGCGGGCTCGGTGGCATCGGCGTCGGGCGCGGCGTCGCGTACGGCGGCGGTGGGATCGCGGGCGTGATCCTGGTGCTCGTCCTCCTGCTCGCCAACGGGTTGGGCAACGGCGGGGGAGGGTCGAGCTCGAACGCGTTCGACGGTGCCGGCGAGCTGTCGACCAACTGCCGGACGGGTGCCGACGCGAACCAGCGCACCGACTGCCTCGTCACCGCAGTCGTGAACTCGGTACAGGAGTACTGGTCGGGCGCGGTGCAGGGCTACCGGCCGGCGCAGACCGTGCTCTTCGACGGCCAGGTGTCGACCGGGTGCGGCGTCGCCGACTCGTCGGTCGGGCCGTTCTACTGCCCGGGCGACGGGCAGGTGTACCTCGACCTCGGGTTCTACGACGAGCTGCGCACCCGTTTCGGCGCCCAGGGCGGCCGGTTCGCCGAGGCGTACGTGGTCGCGCACGAGTACGGCCACCACGTGCAGGACCTGTTGGGGACGAACGACCGGGTGGGGAACGACCGGGAAGGCCCGACGTCGGCGTCGGTGCGCCTGGAGCTGCAGGCCGACTGCTTCGCCGGGGTGTGGGCGGCGCACGCGGTCGACACCGCCCTCATCGCGGAGATCACTCCGGCCGACATCGCCGACGGCCTCGACGCCGCCGCGGCAGTCGGCGACGACCGGATCCAGCGCGCGGCCACCGGCCGGGTCGACCGCGAGTCGTGGACGCACGGTTCCTCGAAGCAACGCCAACGGTGGTTCTCGACCGGATACGACACCGGCGACCCGAACCGATGCGACACATTCGCCTCGGGCGCCCTCTGAGTCGTAGCGTCGGCGCATGGCTGCTGAGGTCGGGGGACATGTCGAACCGGGGTTCGAGGGAGTGCGCGACGCGTTCGCGAACAACTTCGCCGAGCACGGCGAGGTCGGTGCGACGTATGCGTTCTACGTCGAGGGCACCCGGGTCGTCGACCTCTGGGGTGGCGAGCGCCCGGACCGCGGCGTGCCGTACGACGGCGACACGCTCCAGATCGTGTTCTCGTCGACCAAGGGTGCGGCGGCCGCATGCGCGCACCTGCTCGCGCAACGCGGCCGGCTCGACCTGGACGCGCCGGTCGTCGAGTACTGGCCCGAGTTCGGACAGGCCGGGAAGGACCACATCCCGGTTCGCTGGTTGCTCAGTCACCAGGCGGGGTTGCCGACGATCGATGCCGTCCTGTCCCGCGAGGAGGCGCTGGCGTGGGAGCCGGTGATCCGCGCGCTCGAGGTGCAGAAGCCCTACTGGGAGCCCGGCACCGCGCACGGCTACCACGCCCTGACCTACGGCTACCTCGTCGGTGAGCTCGTGCGCCGCACCGACGGGCGCAGCCTCGGCACGTTCTTCCACGAAGAGTTCGCCGAGCCATTGGGATTGGAGTTCTGGATCGGTCTCCCCGAGGAGTACGAGCCGCGCGTGGCGCCGATGATCCCGATGGGCGCGGGCGACGGCGCGAGCCTCGAGGACATGCTCGGTGCCGATTCGCTCATGGTGCGGGCGCTCAACCTCAACGGTGCCTTCGGAGGGGAGCTCGGCGAAACCGCGAACCACCGCGACTTCCATGCCGCGGAGCTGCCAGGGGCGAACGGCATCGCGAACGCGCGCTCTCTGGCGAAGTTGTATGCGGGCCTCATCGACGACGTACTGACGCCCGAACAGATCGCGATCGCGCGCACGCTCCAGACCTCGGGCACCGACCAGGTGCTCTCGATGCCGGGATTCGACGTCGAGTCGACGATCGCGCTCGGCTTCTGGTCGGCGTCACCGTTCGCGCCGATGGGCGGCCGGCACGCGTTCGGTCACTACGGGGCCGGCGGTTCGGTGGGCTTCGCCGACCCCGAGCACCACGTCGCCGCC
>DATBBL010000391.1:0-19725 GCA_036271015.1 Acidimicrobiia bacterium | reverse complement strand
CCGACGCCGCTCTCGACCGCGACCATCTGCAGCGCGGGGAACCGGTCGAAGATCCCGGCGAACACGGTGTTGATCACCACGCGGGCGCTGTTCAAGAACAGCATCGCCCCGCCGATCGCGGGCTTGACGTACTCGTCCTGCGACTCCCAGAAGTAGTTGCCGTAGAAGTCCATGGCGGTGTTGCTGGACCCGATGTGGAAGTGCACCGGCATGTGCAGGTCCGCGCACACCTCCCAGAAGGGATCCCAGCCGCGGTTCGCCAGGTCGGGGGAGCCGAGGTCCTGCGGGTCGGAGGTCATGTTGATGCCCCGCAGCCCGAGGCCCGCGCACCGCTCGGTCTCCTTCACGCACTTGTCCACGTCCCACGCGGGCATGACCGGCATGGGAAGGAAGCGACGGTTCGACTCCTCCTGGATCTGGGCCATGGCGTCGTTGTAGATCTCGACGCACAGCAGCCGCAGCGCCTCGTCCTTGACCTCGGTGTTGAGGCGGTGACCGCCGAGACCCACGGCGTTCGGGAACAGCACCTGAGCGTGGATGCCGCACTCGTCCATGACCGCGAGGCGCGCGTCGACGTCCCATGCGCCGGGGTGGACCCAGTCCATTCCCTTGTCGGACGAGTCGAGGAACGGGATCTTGCCCCCGTCGTGATCGACGACGCCGCCGCCCTTGGCGAACCCGAGCTCGACCCCGTCGACGACCCACGTCGGGACCCCGTTGCGCTCCTCGATGTGCAGGACCCGGTCCTTGTAGGCCGCCGGCGCCCGGCTCGTCCACAGGTCCGGTGGTTCGGTGAAGTGCGTGTCGGCGTCGATCACCTCAACGTCGTCGTACAGCTTCGCCATGACGTTGCTCCTCTCCACCGCGCACCGCACGTCTCCCGGCCATCATGCCAGTGCGGCGGGACACCACCCTCCTCAGCATTTGTTAGTTGACACTAACGCAAGTCATGACTTACACTCACCGGGTGGATGCAGCCCTCAAGGCACTCGCCGAACCCCGCCGGCGCGAGATCCTGCGCCTCGTGTGGAGCACGGAGCTGCCGGCGACGTCCATCGCCGATCACTTCGGTGAGGTCACGCGCTCGGCGATCTCCCAGCATCTCGGCGTGCTGAAGGAGGCGGGCCTCGTGAGCGAGCGACGTGACGGCACCCGGCGTCTGTACCGGGCTCGCCAGGAAGAGATGCGGAAGCTCCGCGACTACCTCGACGACTACTGGACCACCGGCCTCGAACGCCTGCGCGACGTGTCCGAAGCCGCCCAACGACAGAAAGGGGCCTCTGATGGCCGAACTCGTCCGTGAGATCGTGATCGACGCCACCCCGGAGACGATCTGGCCGTTCCTCGTCGAACCGGACCGGCACGTCGAATGGCTCGGCACCGACGTCGAGATCGACCCCCGGCCCGGAGGCGTCTACCGGGTGCTGGTCGGGGGGCAGCACCAGTCCGCCGGCGAGTACCTCGAGGTGGTGCCACACGAGAAGGTGGTCTTCACCTTCGGCTGGGAGGAGAAGGACCACCCGATCCCGCCGGGCTCCACGACCATCGAGATCACGTTGCACCCGGAAGGCGAGAAGACGCGGGTGCGCCTCGTGCACCGCGGCCTCCCGGCGGACGCGGTCGACGACCACGGCGAAGGCTGGGCGCACTACCTCGATCGCCTGGCCGTGACCGCCACGGGCGGCGATGCCGGTCCCGACTCGTCGGGGAGCGGGTCATGAAGACGCCCGCGATCGTCTCGGCGGAGGAGTGGGACGCGGCGCGCCGGCAGTTGCTGGTGAAGGAGAAGGAGCTGACCCGCGCCCGCGACGCACTGGCGGCCCAGCGGCGGCGCATGCCGTGGCTGCCGGTGGAGAAGGAATACCGCTTCGAGGGCCCGCACGGGGAGGCGACCCTGCTGGACCTGTTCGAGGGCCGCACCCAGCTCATCGTGTACCGGGCCTTCTTCGAACCAGGCGTGGACGGTTGGCCCGACCACGCGTGCCGCGGCTGCTCGATGGTGGCCGACCAGGTGGCGCACGTGGCGCATCTGAACGCCCGCGACACGACGTTGGCATTCGCCTCGCGCGCGCCGCAGCCGGACATCGAGCGCCTGAAGGCGCGGATGGGCTGGGAGATGCCCTGGTACACGATCACCGACGGCTTCGACGTCGACTTCGGCGTTGACGAGTGGCACGGCACGAACGCGTTCATCCGCGACGGCGATCGCGTGTTCCGCACGTACTTCGTCGACAGCCGCGGCGACGAGGCGATGGGAAGTACGTGGGCCTACCTCGACATCACCGCGCTCGGGCGACAGGAGGAATGGGAGGACTCGCCCGAGGGGTACCCCCAGACCCCGCCGTACACCTGGTGGAACTGGCACGACGCCTACGACGAAGCCGAGACCTCGCGGTCGTGGCTGGCCCAGGTCGAGCGAGGGGTCCGGGCGTTCCGGGACGAGGACGCATCGTGATCGCGCACATCGGCGGCGTGCCGGTCGAGGAGACGTTGCCGTCGCTGGTCGGGGCGGGGACCGGGCTGTTGATGGCGCTCACGTGGGCGGTCTCGCGTGGTCGCCGGCTGCAGCGGGTGTCCACGGATCGGCGCCGGGACGAGGACCGTCCCGCGCGCTGAGACACGAGCCGCTTGACGCCCCCGGAGCCATCCAGCAACGTGAGCCGGTGCCCGACGCGCCGAACCCGCCGAGCCTGCCCCTGATCCTGGCCCGCGAGCTGGCGTCCAACCTGGCGACGCCGATGTTCCTGGTCGACCGCGACGGGATGCTCGTCTTCTACAACGACGCCGCCGAGCTCGTCATCGGCAAACCGTTCGCGGACCTGGGCGCCGTGGACGCGCTCGAGTTCGGGTCGGTGCTCCAGATGACCGAGCTCGACGGCGCGCCGATCCGGCGACGGTTCAGCCCGGCCGGGATCGCGTTCGGCGAGCGGCGGCCGTCGCACCAGCAGCTGCTCGTCACGGGGTACGACGGCTCCCGCCACGCGGTCGAGGCAACCGCCTATCCGCTGCTCGGCGGCCGCGACGAGCTGCACGGGGTGATGGTCGTGTTCTGGGAGAGCCCGCCCCCCGGGGTTTCGGCCTGATGCGGGCCCGGGTGTGGGGCTGTCGAGGTTCGCTCGCCACGCCGGGCGAGGCGACGGTTCGCTACGGCGGCAACACGTCGTGCGTCGAGGTGCGGCTCGAGAGCGGTCATGTCCTCGTGCTCGACGCCGGGACCGGGATGCGCCCGCTCGGCACCGAGATGAACGCGGCGAGCGCGTCCGAGGTGCACGTCCTCCTCACGCACCTGCACCTCGACCACCTGCAGGGACTCGGCTTCTTCCAACCGCTGTTCCGACCCGGCACCGACGTGCACATCTGGGGACCGCCGTCACCGGTGCAGACGCTGGCCGAGCGGATCGCGATCTACCTCTCGCCGCCGCTGTTCCCGGTGCGCCTCTCGGATGTCGGCGCCCGCGTCACCTTCCACGATGCCCCCGAGGACGGCGCGACGATCGGGTCGGCGGTGATCCGGGGCGGGCCGGTGACCCACCAGGGACCCACGGTGGGCTACCGCATCGAGGAGGGCTCCCGGTCGCTCGCCTATCTCCCCGATCACGAGCCGGCCCTCGGCGGCAACCTCGCGGCGCAGCCCGATCACTGGATGAGCGGCTACGGCGTCGTGCGCGACGTCGACGTGCTCTTCCACGACGCGCAGTACCTCGACGCGGAGTACCCGCACCACGTCGGGTGGGGGCACAGCGCGATCGGGCACGCGCTCGAGTTCGCGCACCGGTCCCGCGTTGGTCGTCTGGTGCTCTTCCACCACGACCCGTACCACACCGATGCGGACCTCGAGGCGCTGCTCGACGGCGCCCGGCGGACGATCGAGGCGCCGGACGACTGGGTGAGCCTCGCGTACGAAGGCATGAGCGTCGAGCTCGACGACGCCGGCGTGCGCGTGGCGGAACGAGTGTCGTAGATGGCCGATCCGACTCGCGCGCCGGGACGGCGACGACGGGCGGAACTAGGACGCCTTCGAAAGGGGACCGCATGGAGACCGGACTCGGCGGACGGACGGTGGTCGTGACCGGCGCGACCGCCAACATCGGTCGGGGTGTGGCCCTGGCGTTCGGGGCCGAAGGCGCCAACGTCGTGGTGGTGGGCCGTGACGTGGAGCAAGGCGCCCGGGTCTGCGACGACGTGCTCGCGCGCGGCGCGAAGGAGGCGGTCTGGGAGGCGGCCGACGTCACCGACCGCGCCGACGTCGATCGCATGGTCGGCGATGTGACCCGGCGCTTCGGCGCGATCCACGTGCTCGTGAACAACGTGGGTGGCAATGTCGGGTTCGATGCGTTCGTCGATTCCGACCCGCAGACCTGGGAGCAGGACATCGCGCTGAACATGCTCAGCACGTTGCACTGCGCGCAGGCGGTGCTCCCCGGGATGATCGACCAGTCGTACGGGCGCATCGTCAACATCGGGTCGACGGCCGGCTTGATCGGGGACGCCATGCTCACCGTGTACTCGGCGATGAAGGGTGGCGTCCACGCGTTCACCAAGGTGCTGGCCAAGGAGGTCGGCCGGCACGGGATCACCGTGAACGCGGTCGCGCCCTACGGCACCGTCCCCGAGGATCCCGAGCGCGAGCTCAGCACGGGGAGCCGCTTCCACGCCGACGGGATCTTCGCCCGGGTCGCGGCGACCCGCGGGGACGAGCTCGCCGCGCTCGGTCGCCGTACGGTGATGCCACGACTGACCGCCCTGCCGGCCGAGATCGGGGCCGCCGTCGTGTACTTCGCCTCCGACGCGGGCGCCTTCGTGACGGGACAGGTCCTCGCCGTCGACGGCGGGACGCTCCTCGCCTGACCGCGGACGCGCGGTGTCAGCCGCCGATGGCGACGGGGCGGCCGAGGGCGACGCTCCACAGGTCGGGAAGGAAGTCGCGCAGGCTCGTCGCGCGGGCTGCCGGCGAGTAGCCGATGGCGCCGTGGGCCAGGCGGATGCGCAGCACGTGGGGGCGGATCGAGAACCGCAGGGGCGGCTCCATGTCCATGGCCTCGCCGTCGAGGCCGACCGCGATCGGGCCTCCCGAGTCGATGACGAAGGCGCCGTCCGACCAGATCTGGAGCCCCTCGTACCGGTCGGGCCGGTTCGTCGCCAGCGCGGCGAGAAACCGCCCGGTGGCGGCGTCGTCCGGGAGCACCAACGTGATGATCCCCAACTTGCCGGTGTCGACGCGAGGGCGGCCCGTCATCGTGGCGAGGGTCGTGCCGTAGGGCCCGTTCGACACCTGCACCACGTGGGCGCCGTCGTGGTGCGCGCCGTCCGGGCCCACGAAGCGCAGGTCCATCGGCTTCGAGCCGGGCCCGAGCAACTTGGGAAGTGCGGACAGCGTCGTGTCCACCTTCGCGTCGCGGTACTCGGGTGATTGCACGATCGCGCCGTAGAGGCCGAGCGACACGTTGTTGACGAACACGTGACCGTTCACCTCGGCGAGGTCCATCGGCCGCTCCACCGCCGCATCGAACGCGTCGAGCGCACCCACGACGTCCTCACGGTCGATCCCGAGGTCGAGGGCGAGATGGTTCCTCGTGCCGGCCGGGATGACCACCATGGGGATGCCGCGCTCGGCGGCGATGGTCGCGACGAGCGCTTGCGAGCCGTCCCCACCGGCCATGCCGATGACATCGGCGCCACGGTCGATCGCGGCGTGGGCCAGGTCGAGCAGGTCGTCACCGGGTTGGAGCACGACGGGCTCGATGCCGCGCGTGCGGCACTCGTCGGCCAGGTGGAACTTCTCTGCCTTCCCTCCTCCGGACTTGAGGTTCATGATCAGCACGCCGTGCTCGGCAGCCGGCACGGGCGTGCCGGTCGTCGCGCTGCTCTTGAGCGTCCGCACGTCGCGCGAGAGCGCGTACCGGGCCAGCGCGGCCGCAACCACCAGGAGGGCGAGCCTCCACACCACCGACCAGAACCCCGACTCGGAGACCACGACCGCGGCGACCAATGCGACCGCGGCGATCGCGAACACCACCGCCACGATGCGGGCCGTCCCGGCGCGGGTCAGGGCGTACCACACCGCCAGCACGATGACCACGCCCAGCACCAACACCGCGACCAGTGGGAGGACGCTGTCGATCGCCAGCACGACGGTGGCGATCGCGATCGCGGCGACGAGCCCGATCGACAGGATCGCGGCGACCCGCCGGGGGAGCGTCGGTTTCGAGCTGGTTGTCGCCATCGGGACGGTCCCTCTCCCGCCGCGTGCACCGCGGCATCCATCTCGTCGGTACTCACGTCGAGCTCCGGGGCGGCACGATTCTCGGCGTTCAGCTCGCCCTTGTCGAGCACCGCGCCGACCTCGGACTCACCCACGACGACCACGACGATGTCGTACGAATCATCCACCCCGCATGACGCCAGCATCGCATTCCACACCGGATGATCGCCATGGAGGAGACTGTGCACGACCGGTGTCCCCGACGAGAGGATCATGGCCCATGTCTGACGTTCCCCGTTGGCGGCGGATCGTCGGCACGATCCTGCTGGTCGTGGGTTGCGTGCTGGTACCGCTCTCGTTGAGCGCGGTCTGGGTGCGCAACACGTTGCTCGACACCGACAACTACGTCTCCACGGTCGGCCCGCTCGCATCCGATCCCCACGTCCAGCAGGCCGTCGCCAACCGGGTGACCGACGCCCTCGTCGACGACGCCAGCGTGGAGCAGAAGATCGCGGCCGCATTGCCGCCGCGCGCGTCCTTCCTCGCCGCGCCCCTCGAGGACGGTGTCCGGAGCGCGGTCAATCGCGCCGCACTGCGCCTGGCGCAGTCGAGCCGATTCGAGACGTTGTGGGAGCGGGCGAATCGGCGTGCCCACGAAGCGCTCGTCAACGTGCTCACCGGCGGCGGCCGGGTGTCGACGTCGAACGGCACCGTCGCCATCAACGTGGAGCAGATCGTCGAGAACGTGAGGCAGCGGCTGGACGCGAAGGGCATCACCGTCCTGGACGACGTCCAGGTGCCACCCGACAAGCAGCAGCTCGTGATCGTGCAGTCGAAGGACCTCGAAAAGGTCCAAGGGCTGGTCGACTTCCTCCAGACGATCGCCTGGGTCATCCCGTTCATCGCGCTCGCATGCTTCGCCGCGGCGATCGGCCTGTCCGGGAATCGTCGCCGCACCATCGAGCGCGGCGCCCTCGGCGTCGCGTTCGCGGTGGCCCTCCAGCTGGTGCTGCTCAAGGCCGGACGCAACCTCTATCTCGATGCGGTGACCACCAAGAAGTCGACGCCGGGCGCGGCGGGATCGGTGTGGGACCAGCTCACGAGCTTCCTCCGGACGTCCGGGTTGACCACGATCGCGGTCGCGCTGGTGATCGCCTTCGCGGCCTGGGTCGTCGGGCCCTCGTCCGCGGCCGTGCGCGTGCGCGGCTGGTGGCATCGCGCCTTCGGGACGTCGCGCGGTTCCGGCGTCGACGAAGCCGGGCCCGTGGCCCGCTTCGTGGCGCACTTCAAGTCGTTGCTGCGCGGCGTCGGCGTCGCCATCGCCTTCCTGGTGCTGATCGTCTGGAACCATCCGACCGTGCTCACGGTCCTCGTCGTCGCGATCGTGCTGGTCGTGTACCTGGTGCTCCTGGAGCTCCTCGGCCGCAACGCGACCGGGGAACCGGCGGTCGATTCGAACCCGGGGTAGCGGCCAGGCGCGCAGCGTCAGTCGACGGTCCGGCGCGGGGAGTCGACTCGCGGGCGCGGGTCGTGCGAGCATCGCCGTCCTCATGGCGACCCCGCCGGGCGCTCGGCCCGAACCCAAGCCCACCCCGGAGACCGCGCACTTCTGGGCGGGCACGGCCGCGGGCGAGCTCCGGCTGCAGCGTTGCCGCCCCTGCGACCAGCCGTACTTCCCTCCCCAACCGTTCTGTCCCCGCTGCGGGAGCGCCGACGTGGAGGTCTTCCGAGCGACGGGGTCGGGAACGTTGCACAGCTACGTGATCAACCACCGGGCCGCGCCCGGGTTCACCGCGCCCTACGTCATCGCGGTCGTCCAGCTCGACGAGGGCCCCCGCCTGCTCACGAACCTGGTCGACGTGGAGCCCGATCCCGACGCGCTGCCGCTCGACCTGCCGGTCGAGGTCCGGTTCGAGCCGGCCGGCGAGGCGGCGGTGCCGGTGTTCCGGCCGCGGATGCCATGACGTCGCGGGGCGTGGCGATCGTCGGCGCGGCGGAGACGGCCGAGATCGGCACGGTGGCCGCGTCCTCGCTGACGCTGGCGACCGATGCGGCGCGCCGCGCACTCGCGGACTGCGGGCTGGCGCCGGGCGACGTCGACGGGGTCGCGTCCAGCGGGCTCCATCCGTATCTCCCGTCGCTCGTCGCGCACTCCCTCGGCATCGAGGCGCGGTGGGTGGACGCCACCATGGTCGGCGGCTGCTCGAATCTCGTGCACCTGCGCCACGCGATGGCCGCGATCGAGGGCGGCCAGTGTGACGTCGTGCTCATCGCCCACGGCGAGAGCGGGCGTTCGGGCATCGGCACGGGGATGTTCCGCCCGCCGCCGGATGGATGGCAGGGCCAGTTCGAGCTGCCGTTCGGGACCATGGGCCCGATGACGCTCCTGACGCTCGGGGCGTTGCGCTTCCTGCGCGACCGCGGCCTCGACCGATCGACCCTGGCGCAGGTCGCGGTCGCGCAACGCGAGTGGGCGGCCCGGAACCCGCGGGCGCTGCGCCGCGACCCCATCACGCTGGACGGGGTGCTGGGCGCGCCCGCCGTCGCGTACCCCTTCACGCGACCGATGTGCTGCGTCGTCACCGACGCCGGCGGTGCGGTCGTGGTGACGTCGGCCGAACGGGCACGCGACCTCCCTCGACCGCCGGTCCACGTGCTCGGTGCCGGCGAGGCCAACGGCGCCGCGATCGCCAGCCAGATGCCCGACCTCACCTCGTCGGACGCGTTCCGCCGGGCCGGTTCCGCCGCGTTCGCGTCGGCCGGCCTCGCGCCCTCCGAAGTCGATCACGCGATGCTGTACGACGCGGCCGCCATCCTCCCGCTGATGGCGCTCGAGGACCTCGGCTTCGTCCCGCGCGGGGAATCCGGCGCGTTCGTCGCCGACGGTCGGACCGCGATCGGTGGGTCCCTGCCGGTGAACACCAACGGCGGGGGGCTCAACTACACGCACAGCGGCATGTACGGCATGTACGCGCTGCAGGAGTCGATCCGGCAGCTCCGCGGGGAGGCGCCGGCCCAGGTCGACGGCGTCCGCGTGTCGGTCACGCATGCGATCGGCGGCATGTTCCAGGCCGCGGCGACCGCGATCCTCGGGGTCGAACCGCTCGGTGGGTGACGCGTGCGCGACGCCGGCGCTCAGGCGGTCGGCGCGGTCTCTGCGGGTGGAGGTGGAGGCGCCGGCGCGGCGGGCACGGGTTCCGGCGACGGTTCGGGCGCCGGCTCGGCCGGGGAGCCTCGTCCCGCCCGCCAGGCCGCCTGGGTGAGTGCGCCCAACCCGTAGATGCAGACCAGCACCCACACGATGGCGCCGATGGCGGGGATCAGCGCCGCCGCGCGCAGGATGCCGAAGCCGGCGAAGAACGCGCCGATGCGCCCACCCGTGCTCGTGCCCTTCACCATGAGCCGGCCCAGGATCAGTGAGCTCGCCACGTAGCCCAGCGGCGCGAGGACGTTGAGGGCCGAGAGCATCCCCAGGCCGAACGGGATCCCGACGATCGTGACCAGCACGAGCACGGCGAGGATCGGGCCCACGATGCCGATCAGCGCGCCCCACCCGACCGTCGGCCAGAACCTTCGCCCGGCCGCGGCGGTGGCATCGGCCGCACGCGGGAACAACAGCACGAACAGGAACCCGAGCAGGGCGACGGACAGTGTGACCGCGATCCACAGGTAGATGAGGAACACGATCAGGATCCCGCTGAACAGGTTCCGAACGTTGAGCTTCTTGACGTCACCGGTGACGGTGCCCGAGGCGACGTCCGGCCGCTTCCGCGACTTGACGTCACCGTTCACGCGCGCGCCCTCGCGGGTCGTGATGCGACCGTCGAGCGCGACGACGTCGTCGCCGACGCGGCCGGTGATGAGGACGTCGCCGTGCACGACGAGGATGCTGCCGGTGACGTGCCCGCGAATGGTCACCCGGCCGTCGGCGACGAACACCCGGCCGTTGACCGTGCCGTTGACGGTGACGGGCCCGTCGAAGGACACCACCGGGCCGTTCACCACTTCGTCGGCGGCCACGACGACGCCGCCGCTGATGCTGATGCGGCGGTCGCTCCGAGCGGATCCGTTCCGTGCCGCGGCGGCGGGCGCGGTGCACGTCGCGAAGACGAGCACGGCCACACCAACCGCCACCAGCGCTCTGCGCCGCATCTGATGCCCCTCCCGCTCCCGAGACGGCAAGGCTCGCGCGGTGCTCGCTCGGGCGCAACGCGTCACATGAAGTTGCGGGTGTGGAGGGCGGCGAGCTCGGCCGCCTCGCCGGGTGGGAAGCCGAGGCGCCCCAGGCGTCGGCGGCGGCCCTCACTCATGTCGTCCTGCAGTCGCGGCACCCGGTCGTAGCCCAGGCCGATCGCCTGGGGGTCCCACGACCCCGCGGCCAGCACGACGAGGGCGTCGAGCACGAGCTCGTTGAGCCCCGCGGTGTCCCGCAAGGAGTCATGCCGCCGTTCCACCGCGTGCCGGAGACCGGCGCGCAGCTCGGGCTCGGTGTCGAGGCGGTGCTCGAGGTGTGCCTGACCGAAGGCGACGTGGCGGGCCTCGTCCTGCAACGCGAGGCGCGCCACCGTGCGGGTGGCGGCATCCGGTCCGTGATCGCCCAGGAACGACAGCAGGTTGAGGAATGTGCCCTCGCCCAGCACCGAGAGCAGCAGCGCGACGATCGTGAAGTCGGGTTCGTCGAGCAGCGTGGCCAGTGACGCCCGCCCGCCGACCGTCGATGCCCCTGTTCGATGACGCCGGCGGCGGCATCGAGACCGGCACCGCCTCCACCGACCTCCCGGGCACTGACGAGGCCGAGGATGCCGGCGTCGGCGAGCGCGGCGATCGACGCGTCGGGGAAGGTGGCGTCGCGGTCGACGTCGGCGGCGGCAGGGGCGACGACCTGGTCGATGACGGCAGTGAGCGCGTCGAGGGGATCGGGCATTCGCTTCTCCTCACGATGGACGGCGCGGCGTGCGCCGGAGACGCGACCGCGCGTCGACGCTCAATGCGGGCGCAGGCGGGCGCGGCCAGGGAGGTCACCCGACCGGGTGACGTCGTGCTCGGCTCAGAGGAATTGGCGCACGAGTCCCCCTTTCCGTCGGCCGCTCGGCAGCTGCGACCCTATCGTGACGGTCGCGCGGCGCGGATCGCGCCGTCGGTCGCTCGCTCCCCGCGGTCGCGACGTGACCGGCGTCAGCGCCGTGGATCGAACTCGAGATGGAGACGGCTGACGCCGCGCAGGATGTAGGTCGGCACGTAGTCGTACCGACGGTTCCCGGCGGGGCCGTGCTCGGTCTCGGAGATCCGGATGTCGCCCATCCGGTCGAGCAGTCGCTCGACGGTGATGCGGCCCTCCGCCCGGGCGAGCGGGGCACCCGGGCAGATGTGGGGGCCGCGGCCGAAGGCGAGGTGCTGACGCGCGTTGGCGCGCTCGACGTCGAAGTCGGCCGGGCACTCGAAGTGGCGCGGATCACGGTTGGCGGCGCCGTTGACCACCATGACCGTGCTGCCGGCGGGAACGGTGACGCCCCCGACGTCCGTCGTCACGCGCGCGAGCCGGAAGTCGCCCTTCACCGGGCTCTCGATGCGGAGGCACTCCTCGACGAAGTTCGGGATGAGGTCGCGTCGCTCCCGCAGGAGCTGTTGCAGGTCGTGGTCCTCACCGATCCGCTGGAGCGCGGTGCCGAAGAGGCGCACGGTGGTCTCCTGACCGGCCGCGAACAGGTTCGCGGCGATGCGAGCGACGTCGAGGGCGTCGGGGGTGGAGCCGTCGGGGAAGGTCGCGGTGGCCATGCCGCTGAGCACGTCGTGGCGCGGTTCGCGGCGCCGCTCCTCGATGTACCCGGAGAACTTCTCGTAGAGGAATTCGAGCGGGCTGTGCGCCATCTCCCGGTCGGTCGCACCGACGGTGCCGGTGCGGTTGCCGCGGCCCGGACCGAGCTGGTCCTGGAACTCCCGCTGGTCTTCCTCGGGCACCCCGAGCAGGTCGGCGATGACGAGCATCGCGAAGGGCTGGCCGTACTCGCCGATCAGCTCGCACGCACCGCGGTCGGCGAACTCGTCGATCCGGCGGTCGGCGAGCTGCCACATGGACTCCTCGTTCTCGCGCAGCCGCTTCGGCGTGATGAGACGCATCAGCAGACCGCGGTGCGCGGTGTGCACCGGCGGGTCGAAGGTGAGGATCTGGTCGCTGAACGGCAACTCGTCGCGGTGCTGCTCGATGAGCTCGGTGACGTCGTCGCCGTCGAGCGGAACCGGGAACCCGGGGAGCGGCCCGGTGGGGGAGTTGCACGACGAGAAGGAGGCGGTGTCGGTGTACACCGCCACGGCCTCGTCGAAGCCGGTCACCATCATCACGTCGTGGTGGGACTCGCGGCGGACGGGGCACTGCTCGCGGAGCCAGTCGAAGTAGGGATAGGGATCGTCGACGAGGTCGCTCCCGCGGAAGAAGTCGATCGGCTCGTAGTCGGTCACCTGCCGAGGCTACCGACCTTTGTACCGGTCGGTCCAATATGATCACCGGGTGGACTTCTCGCTCACCGAGCCCGAACGCGACCTCGTCGAGCTGTGCCGCGACTTCGCCCAGAAGGAGATCGCCCGCCGCGCGCCGCAGGCGTGGGAGGAGGCGCGCTGCCCGACCGACCTGCTCCGAGAGATGGGCGAGCTCGGCCTGCTCGGCATGCTGATCCCCGAGGAGTGGGGAGGTATCGGTATGTCGACGGTCGGCTTCGTCGCCGCGATGGAGCAGATCGGGCTGGCCGACCAGTCGACCGCCGCGGCCTGGCAGGCGCACGTGACCATCGGGTCGTTGCCGCTGTACCTGTTCGGCACGGACGCGCAGCGCGAGCGCTGGCTCCGGCCGCTGGCCGAAGGGCGCGCGCTCGGCGCGTTCGGCCTCACCGAGCCCGACGCGGGATCGGACGCGCGCGGGATCAGCACGCGCGCCGAGCGCCGTGACGGGGGTTGGCTGATCAACGGCCGCAAGACGTTCATCTCGAACGCGGGCACCGACATGTCGTTCGGCGTGACGCTCCTCGCGCGCACCGAATCGGAGGAGGGGCAGGCGCCGAGGTTCGCGAGCTTCGTCGTGGAGAAGGACACGCCCGGCTACACGATGGGGCCCAAGATGCGCGGCATCGGCTGGCGCGGGCTCGACACTCGCGAGCTGTACTTCGACGACGTGTGGGTGCCCGACGAGCATCTCGTCGGTGATCCGGCGATGGGGCTCAGCCAGTTCCTGCAGACGCTCGAGGTCGGGCGCATCTCGATCGCCTCCCTGTCGCTCAGCCTGACCCAGGCGGTGCTCGACATGGCGCTGGAGTACGCCCGGCAACGCGTGCAGTTCGGCCAGCCCATCTCGAAGTTCCAGGCGATCCAGTTCAAGCTCGCCGACATGGCCACCGAGCTGGAGGCGGCCCGCTGGCTCACCTACCGCGCCGCGTCCCTGCGCGACTCCGGCCAGCCCTTCCTCAAGGAAGCGTCGATGGCGAAGCTGAAGGCCAGTCGCCTGGCGGTGTCGGCCGCCTCGGAGGCCGTCCAGATCCACGGCGGCCTCGGCTACATGCTCGAGTCACCGGTGGCGCGGTTCTACTGCGACGCCAAGGTGCTCGAGATCGGCGAGGGCACCAACGAGATCCAGCACCAGGTGATCGCGCGCGCGCTGGGGTGCTGAGCACGCGCTCAGGTGACGACGATCGTCGCCGCCAGCGCCATCCGATGGTCCTTGGACCACGGTGGTCCCAACGTCGCCCGCGGGCCGCGCAGCACCGCGTCCGCTCGGTCGCCGAGGATGCACGCGGCCTCGTCTTCGACGCGTTTGGCGTCGTAGAGGTGGAGGTCCCAACCGCGGGCGCGCGCGAGCGCGGCCAGCACCTGGCAGTACATGACGGAGTCGGCGCGGCTCTCGTAGGGGACGCGGCGTTGGACGGCGATGTCGGTGGGGAAGTCGGCCGGCCAGGCGCGCAGCGACATCGAGACGATCGGTTCGGGCAACGCGGCCGCGAGCTCGTCCAGCGCCACCGACGTGGCCCGAACCGCCGACGCTCGCACCTCCGCCACCAACCCCGCGAGCACGTTGTCGTCGAGCGGGTCCCCCGACCGGTGGAATCGGTACGGGCCGCCCTCGTGGTGGATCGGCGCCGCCGGCACACCCGGCTCGACCAACTCGATCCGCCGACGGTCCGCGACCGTGTGCTCCGCCGACGCGGTGACCGCCACCGCCCAGCCGAGGTGATGGGCGATGCCGAGACGCATGCCGCCGATTCTGCCTCCGGTCAGGCGGCGGCGAGGCGGCGGATCTCCGCGCCATTACCGATCGGCACCAAAGCTTCGTGGCGATTGGGTGTGAGCGACGGGCGCCGGCGCTGCCGGACGGCGTCAACTCGCCGGGTCGGCGAGGAGCGCGCCGATGAGGAGCTCGCCAAGCCAGCGTTGGTACTCCTCTCGGGTCCATCCCCGCGAACGAGCGAGGCTGTGGTAGGTGCGAGGGTTGGCGATCGCCCACAGGATGTCGGTGGCTCGGTCCTCTGACAGTCCCGGCCGGAGCGCACCAGCACGAGCCAGAGCTCGAGCGAGGCGGCGCTGGTCCCGGTAACGCAGCTGCTGTTGCCGGTCATACGTGGCTGCGATCTCGGGGTCTGAGCCGGCCGCCCCGGACATCACCTCGTAGAGGTCCGCCATGCGCTCACCGATGCTGGTCGCGAGGGCGGCGAAGAGGACGAGCTGGCGTCGGGGGTCCGTCTCGTCCTCCATCGCCTGCCATTGGGCGCGTTGGGTGAGGGGCGTGGTCTCCTCGTCGCCGACGGTCCGGATGGCAAGCAGCTCGGTCAGGATGGCGCGCTTGGTGCCGAACACCGCGTACACCGTTTGCACCGCGACGTCGGCGTCGGCGGCCACCGCGGCCATGGTCGTGGACACATAGCCGTCCCGCACGAACCGCGCCTCGGCGGCGCCGAGGATGCGCCGTCGAGTTGCTCGCGCCTTGCGCTCGCGTCGCCCCGGCAGCCCGTTGACGGACGCATCCACAAGACTAGAGTATCACTCTAACAATGGAGTGGCACTCCACTGACGCGCTGGAGGTCGGACGGTGGACATCTCGAGATGGGTCGCCCATTGGGCCGAGTGGTCGCCAGCGAAGTCGGCGGTGCGCTTCGAAGGCGTGGACCTCACGTATCGGGAACTCGAGGACCGGGTGGGGAAGCTCGGCGCCGCGCTCCGCGCCGACGGGGTGGCGGCGTCGGACCGGGTCGCGTTCCTCGGGCCCAGCTGCCCGGAGCTCCTCGAGGTCCTGTTCGCCTGTGCCCGCCTGGGGGCCATCTTCGTGCCACTCAACGCCCGGATGCCCCCTGCCGAGCTCGACGTCTACCTCGGCCAGGCCACGCCCCGTGCGTTCGTCGTCGAAGAGAACCTCCGCCAAACGGCAGCGGCGTGCGCGCCGCGGTCGAACCAGGCGCTGGTCTTTCGCGCCGGCGACGGAATCGCGACCGGTCCCCAGATCGCTCCGGTGCGGGCCGACCCGGACGCGGACGTGACCGAACCAGTCCTCATTCTGTTCACCTCGGGAACGACGAGCCGCCCCAAGGGGGCGGTGATCACCAACGCCTCCGTGTTCGCCAATGCTGCCGACACCGTGTCCGCGCTGCGCATGACGGCGGACGACGAGATCCTGACCCTCACGCCGATGTTCCACGTCGCCGGGCTCAACCTCCTGACCACTCCCGCTCTGTCGATCGGCGCCTCGGTGACGATCCACCGGGAGTTCAGCGCCCGCTCAGCTCTCGAAGACATCGACGCGAAGGCTGTGACCCTGCTCGTGGCCTCGCCCGCCATGACGGCGGAACTGGAGGCCGACCCGGCGTGGGACCGCGCCGAGATGGCGAGCCTGCGCTGCGTCGTGACCGGCGGGACGACCGTCACCGAACGATCGGTCCGACCGTGGCACCAACGCAACGTCCCCGTCGTGCAGAGCTACGGGATGACCGAGGCCGGACCCCACGTCACCCTCGTGCCCATCGACGATGCACCCGCACGGAGCCTCACCGCGGGAAAGCCGATCCTGCGCTGCCAAGTGCGCATCGTCGACCCGACGGGTTACGACACGGAGCGAGGGCGAGCGGGCGAGATCGTCGTGCGCGGCCCCGCCGTCATGAAGGAGTACTGGCACAACCCAAAGGCCACACGGGAGGCGTTTCGAGACGGTTGGCTGCGCACCGGTGACGTCGGGTTCGTCGACGCCGACGGATACCTCCATGTCGTCGACCGCTTGAAGGAGATCATCGTGGTCGGGACGTCCAACGTGTATCCGGCCGACCTCGAATCCGTGCTCACTGACTCGCCCCACATCGAGGCCGCGGCGGTCGTCGCCCGCGCCGACGAGCAACTGGGCGAGGTCCCGGTCGCGTTCGTCGTGCCGAAACCAGGTCGTTCGCTCGATGCGGCCGGCGTCCTGGCCCTGTTCGACGGCCGGCTTGCGAACTACAAGCATCCGCGCGACGTGCTCTTCCTCGACGCGTTGCCGCGCACATCTGTCGGCAAGCCCGACAAGAAGGCGCTCCGGGCGATGGTGGATCGTCGGGTGGCGGAGCTCACGCGACCGAGCGACTGCAGGAGCGTCACGATCTGAGGAGTCGACATCGCTGCGATCGAGCGCTACACGGCGGCGAGGCGGCGGATCGCCTCGGCGAGGTCGTCGCGGTCGGGGAGCCAGGCGTGCTCGAGCTCGGGCGCGTAGGGCGGGGGCGTCGGCGCGGCACCGATCCGCTCGATCGGCGCGTCGAGGCTCCAGAAGCCCTCGCGGGCGACGGTGGCGGCGATATCCGCGCCGATGCCGAAGGGCACCACGGCTTCGTGCGCGACCAGGAGCCGGCTCGTCTTCTCGACCGAGTCGAGGATCGGCGCCATGTCGAGCGGCGCCACCGTGCGCAGGTCGATCACCTCGACCGAGATGCCGTCGCCGGCGACGACGTCGGCCGCGGCCACCGCCTCGTGCACCATCCTCGACACGGACACGACGGTGAGGTCGGTGCCCGGGCGCACGACCGCCGACCGGCCGATGGGGACGATGTAGTCGGCCGGCGGCTGCGGTCCCTTCATGCCGTAGAGCAGCCGGTTCTCGATGAAGACGACCGGGTTCGGGTCCTGGATCGCGGCGCGGAGCAACCCGTAGGTGTCGGCCGGCGTCGACGGCATCACCACCGTCAACCCCGGGATGTGGGCGAGCAGCGCCTCCAAGCTCTGCGAGTGCTGGCTGCCCGACGAACGGCCGGCGCCGAACTGGGTGCGCACGGTCAACGCCATCTGCGCGGCGCCGCCGGTCATGAACGGCAGCTTGGCCGCCTGGTTCAGCAGCTGGTCGAGGCACACCCCGAGGAAGTCGAGGTACATCAGCTCGACCACGGGACGCATCCCCGCCATCGCGGCGCCGACACCGAGGCCCATGATCGCGCTCTCGGAGATCGGGGTGTCGCGGACGCGTTCGCCGAACTCGTCGTGGAGACCGCGCATCAGTCCGAAGACGTTGCCGCCCGCGGCCACGTCGATCCCGGCGAGGAGCACGCGCTCGTCACTGGCGAGCTCCGCCGCGAGTGCCGACCGGACCGCGTCCATCGTGCGGAACACCGGCGCATCGGCATCCGGGGCGGGCGGCTCGGCCCGTTCGGCCCGAGGGCGGGCGACGAAGGCGGTCAGTGTCGACACCGCCGGGCCCGGCAGGCGTCGGGCGGCCTCGACCGCATCGTCGAGCTCCCGCGCCACCGATGCCTGCATCATTTCGAGCGCGTCGTCGGTGATGCCCGCGGACCGGAGCCGGTGCGCGCTCACGAGCAGCGGATCGTGCGCCTCCCACTCCCGGAGCTCGTCGGCGGAGCGGTATCGCTGCGGATCACCCTCGTAGTGGCCGTGCCAGCGGTACGTAGCGGCCTCCACGATCACGGGCCCCCGGCCGGCGCGCGCGGCTTCGACGACCGACGTCATCGTGGTGGCGGTGGCGACGACGTCGTTGCCGTCGACCGCGACGTGCTCGAGGCCGTAGCCGACCGCGCGCTGCTCCAGCGTCGCCGCGTGCTGCGTCGCCGCCGGCGAGAACTCGGCGTAGCCGTTGTTCTCGCAGAAGAAGATCACCGGCAGCCGCCAGACCGCGGCGAGGTTCACGGCCTCGTGGAACGTGCCGGCCGCCACCGCCCCGTCACCGAAGAACGCCACTGCGACGCGGCCGTCGCCCCGCAGCTGCGCCGCGGTCGCGGCACCGACCGCGATGGGAAGGCCGGCCCCGACGATCCCGTTGGCGCCGAAGATGCCGATCATCGGGTCGGCGATGTGCATGGAGCCACCGCGCCCGCGGTTCGTGCCCGCGTCCTTGGCCATCAGCTCCGCCAGCATCCCGGGCGCGTCGAGGCCCTTGGCGAGGCAGTGGCCGTGGCCCCGGTGGGTCGACGTGATCACATCGGTCGGGCGCAGCGGCCAGCACGCGCCGACCGCCGACGCCTCCTGCCCGATGGACAGGTGCACGAAGCCCGGGATCTCGCCGTCGCGGTAGAGCGCGGCCACCCGCTCCTCGAAGCCGCGGATCACGAGCATGCGCCGGTGCATGGTGAGGAGCTCGGCGTCACTGAACATGAGCCGTGTATTGTACTGACCGGTACAAACATGGGAGCAGGATGACCAGTCCGGGTGACGTGAGCGGGAAGCGCGTGGTGATCACCGGTGCCGGGCGAGGTCTCGGCCGCCTGCTGGCGAGCGCGTTCTCGGCGAGCGGCGCCCGGGTGGCCCTGGTGGCGCGCACCGAGGCCGAGCTCAAGACGCTCGCCGAGGAGCTGCCGGGACCGACGCTCGTGCTGCCCGGCGACGTGACCGACGAGGACTTCAACGAGGCGGTGGCCGACGCCACCGTCGCCGAATGGGGTGGCGTCGACGCGTGGATCGGCAACGCGGGGATCTCGCCCATCGTGGCCGGACCGCGCGAGACCGATCCCGCCGTCTGGCGCGAGATCCTCGACGTCAACGTGACCGGGGCGTTCCTCGGCGCGCGCGCCGCGGCCCGGGTGATGGGGGACGGCGGGCGACTGATCTTCACCGGCTCGGTCCTCGGGGAGCGGCCGCGCGCCGGTCTCGCCGCGTACAGCACCTCGAAGGGCGCCCTCGTCGCGCTCGCCAAGGGCCTCGCGCTCGACCTCGCGCCGTCCGGCATCACCGTGAACGTCGTGGCGCCGGGCTGGTTCGACTCACCGTTGGTCGAGCCGTGGAAGAACCACCCCGAGCTCGGCCCCGGCGTGCTCGCGCACACCGCGCTCGGGCGTTGGGGCGAGCCGTCCGACCTGGTCGGCATGTACCAGTTCCTGGCATCCGACGCGTCGGCGTTCGTCACCGGCACCGTGCTCAACGTGGACGGCGGGTACCTCCTGGTATGAGCGAGCGTCGGGAGGCGGGTACCCCGCCGAGCAGCGAGCGGGGCCCAGCGGCCCGGCGCCGAAGGCGCCCGGAGCGGGAAGTATGAGCGAGCGTCGGGAGGCGGGTACCCCGCCGCGCAGCGAGCGGGGCCCAGCGGC
>DATBBL010000390.1:0-27279 GCA_036271015.1 Acidimicrobiia bacterium | reverse complement strand
GCCGATCTTCGTCAGATCGGCGGTCTCGAGCACCTTGAAGTTCGAGCCGGCCCCCTGCTTGTCGAGCTTGCCCTGGAGCACGGCCGACGCACAGATGTTGGGTGCGATCGCGACTGGCTTCGTGCCGCACTGGAACGTCGTGCCTCCTCCCATCGGGAACACGACCGGGCTCGCCATCGCCGAGAACGTGCTCATGACCGACCCGGCGTCGATCGCACCGGTCGCCTTGTCCATGGCGTCGGCGAACGACCGGATCGCCATGTAGCCACCGGGGGCGGTGCCTCCCTTCGAGGAACCCTTCGCGTACTTGTCGAGCACCGCCGAGTACACCTTGTAGTCCTTGGTGCTGTGGTCGGACGAGGTGTTCCACGTCGTGACCGCCACGCCCGAGTACCCGCCGGGGATCGACGCGCCGGTGTTCTCGCCGATGCACTCGGGGTTGATCACGATCGATCCCTTGAAGCCGACGGTCTTGATCGCCTTCAGCGCGCTCGTGCAGAACGTCGAGTCGCCGATCACCGCGAACTGGCCGGGGTTCTTCGCCAGCTCGGCCTGGATCTGCGGGGTCATGTCGGCGGTGCCCGGCGGGATGGTGACGACGTCGACGTCGACGCCGGCGTTCTTGTAGAAGGTGGGGCCGATGGCCTTCACCGGACCGCTGGCCGCGGGCACGTCGATGACGACGACCGCCGCGTGCTTCACGCCCTTGGACCGCGCGACCCCGGCCGGCGCCGCGATCACGCTCGAGAGCAGGTTGGCCAGCGCGAACGCGCCCGGACCCGTCAGGGTGTCCTGATCGATGGATCCCAACGCGACCAGGGGGATGTTGGAGCCCTGGAGCCCCTTGTAGAGGCTGCCACCCTGGCCGGTCACCCCGTAGAGGACGGCCACGACCTTGTCGTTCACCATCTGCGTCGCGCAGTCGGTCGCGCCGGCCGGCGTCTGGTGGGTCTCACAGACGTCGAGGTCGATCGGGTGACCAGCGACGCCGCCCTGGTACTGGTTGACGTACTGCGTGGCGGCCTGCGCCGCTTTGATCTCCGGCGTGTTGTCGATGGTGTCGCTCTTGCCGTCGCTGACGAAGCCGACCTTCACCGACGTCCCGGTGGCCTTCTGGACGGAGCCGAGCACGCCGGCCGCTCGAGAGGTCGATCGGGACGTCGTTGCCGTGGCTGCCGGCGCCACGAGCGTTGCGACCACTGCAGCCACGACGAGCGCGGCGGCGAAGCAGGCACTCGCGGCACGCTTGCCGCTGTGATGACTGACGGATGCCATTGGGTCCCCCTGGTTCGGTGGTGTCAGTTGGTTGTTGCGAACAGATCGGATCCGCCGATGTAGGCGGCTTCGAGTCGGGCGTGGTCGCCGCGGAGGCTCGCGGCGCGATCACGGAGGGCGACCTCGCCGTGGACGAGGACGACCACGTCGTCGGCGATCTCGAGCGCGAGCCCGACGTGCTGCTCGACGAGGACGACCGCGGCCCCCGACTCGTCGGCGACGCGTCGGACGATCGGGAGCAGGTCCTCGACGATCACCGGCGCGAGCCCCATGCTCATCTCGTCGATCAGCAGGACGCGCGGTTGCTGCACCAGCGCGCGCGCGATCGCCAGCATCTGCTGCTCGCCACCCGACAGCGATCCGGCGGCGACCCGGCGGCGCAGCCGCAGCGCCGGGAAGAGGTCCATGACCTCGTCGATTCCCGCAGTGCGCCGGGCGGCCACCCGCAGGTTCTCCTGCACGGTGAGGGCACCGAAGAGCGCCCGGTCGTCCGGCACGAGCACGATCCCGGCCCGCCCCGCGACGTCGGGACGCCCCGCCTTCACGGCCTTGCCCCCGACGAGCACCTCGCCGCCCTGTCTGGGGAGCAGACCGACGATGGTGCTGAGCAGCGTGGTCTTTCCCGCGCCGTTCGGTCCCAGCACCGCGAGCACCGTCCCGGCGTCGACAGCCAGATCGATCGGTCGCACCACGGTGACGCGACCGTGACCCGCGCGGAGGTCACGACACTCGAGCAGCGGTGCCATCACGCGACCCCCGTCGGCTGCTCGGCACGGGTACCGCCGAGGTACGCCGACGCCACTTGGGGATCGGACTTCACGAGCTCGGGCGGACCGCTGGAGACCAGGCTCCCGAACACGAGCACATGGATCTCGTCGCACAGGCTGAGCACGAGCTGCATGTCGTGGTCGACCAGCACGATCGTCGTGCCCGCGTCGCGGATGTCGCGCAGGCGTTCTCCGAGCCAGATGCTCTCCGTGGTGTCGAGACCGGCGGCGGGCTCGTCGAGGAGCAGCACCTGCGGGTCCGACGCCAGTGCGCGCGCGATCGACACGAGCTGGCGGCGCCCTTGTGACAGCTCACCCGCGGGGCGGTGCGCGTCCTCGACCAGATCGACGAGCTGCAGGAGTGCGCCGAGATCGGCGGCACCGCGTCGGGTGCGACCGACGCCGACGTTCTCGAGCACGGACAGGTCGTCGTAGATCTCGATGTGTTGGAACGTGCGGCCCAACCCGGCGCGCACCCGTTCGTGGGGCGCGAGCCCGTCGAGAAGCCTCCCGGCGAGGGCGACCGATCCCGTCGAATCTACGAATCCGGTGAGGGCATCGAGCAGCGACGTCTTGCCGGCCCCGTTCGGGCCGATCAGCCCGACGATCGCGCCGGCGGGGACGTCGAAGCTGACGTGATCGACCGAGACGACGACGCCGTAGCGAACGGTCACGTCGCGCACCGACAGTGCGGGTTCGCGCACGCGCTCCGGGAGGGGCGCGACGGCGCGCAGGCCGTCGTGGGCGGGTTCCGGCGGGGCTTGTGCCTTCGACCGGCGCTCGAGGAGGGAGTGGAACGGACCGACGATCCCCTCGGGATTGCGGATCACCGTGAGCACGAGGAGGACGCCGGTGATGGTCGCGTACCAGTCGCCGAGCGCCAGCCAGCGCTGCATCGCGAGGTACACGATCCCGGTCGCGGCGAGCATTCCCGCCAGTACCCCACCGGACACCGACGTGATGCCGGCGAGGTACACGGTGGCAAAGAGCGCCAACCCGACGAGGATGGTGAAGGAGTCGAAGGTGACGTTGCCCTGCTTGTAGGCGAGGAGCGCTCCGCCCAGACCGGCGATGAACGCGCCGATGGCGAAGGCGAGCAACTTGACCCGCACGACGTGGACACCGGACCCGGCGGCCGAGCGCTCGTTCGCGCGTACCGCGAGCATCTCCGAGCCGAGTCGGCTGGTACGCAGCTTGGCGACGCCGATCGCCACGACCACCAACGTGCCGAGGACGAGCAGACAGAACGGCAGGCGCGGGAAGTCCGTCCCGACGCGCGCCCGGAGGTCGATGCCGAGGAAGGTGGGTCCACCGATGTCCTTGCCGTCCGAGGGGACGAGGTCGGTGTTGCGGAACCAGATCGCCTCGAGCGCGACCGCGAGCGCGAGCGTGACGACCGCGACGGGCAGGCCGCGGATGCGGAGCGCGGGGAGGCCGACGACCACCCCCACGACGGCCGCCGCGAGCGCGGCGAGGAGCGGCGCGATCGGGAAGGGCACGTTCCAGCTCAGCGTCAGCGGGCCGAGCAGGAAGCCGGCGACGCCCGCCAGGGTGAGCTGTGCGAGCGAGACCTGTCCTGCGTAGCCGGTGACGACGACGAGCGACAACGCGATGATCGCGAAGATCAGGCTCGTGACCAGTGCCGCGCGCCAGGACTCCTGGAGCACCGCCAGCGCGACCGCGCCGACCACCGACCACACCGCGGCGGTGAGGGCGATCCGGCGCGGCCGCGGTGCACGACCGAGGGTCTGCTGGATCAACGCACCCCGGGTCGGCAACGGTTTCGCCCGCACGACGAGCACGGCGAGGATGAGCACGAGCGGTACGAGCTCGGCCAGCCCCGAAGACGGCAGCCAGCTGTGTTGGCTCTGGAGGTACGTGACCTCGGACTGGAGCATCCCGATCGCCAGACCACCGAGGACGGCCGGCACGATGTACTGGAATCGGCCGAGGATCGCCGCCGCCAGCGCCGGGACGATGAACAACGTGTAGGAGAGCGGCGACAGCGTCACGATCGGGGCGATGAGGATCCCCGCGACGCCACCGACGGCGGCACTGATCATCCAGTTCACCGCCGCCAGGCGATCGGGACGGATGCCGCTCACGTAGGCACCGCGCTCGTTCTCGGACGCCGCACGGGTGCGAAGACCGAACGGCGTGAACCGGAACATCGCGGCCAACGCGAACGCGAACGCCACCACGACCAACGCGATCCACACGCGGTCGCTCGACACCCGGACGTTGCCGATGGTCCAGATGTTGGTCGGCAGGATCGGATCGACGGCGATCGGGTTCACCCCGAGGCGCTGGGACATCAGGCTCGTGAGCACGACCATCACGCCGATCGATGCGACCGCTTTCGCGACCGGCGGCGCGGTGCGCAGCGGACGGAACACCAACGCGTAGAGCAGCAGTCCGAGTCCGGCCGAGATCGCGATGGCCAACGCGGCTGCCGGCCAGAAGCTGAGGGTGCCGATGTGCTCGGAGACCGGGAGGCCCGGGATCAGGATGAGCAGCTCGCCTTGCCGGAGGAACGAGTAGGTGTACGCGGTGAAGAGCGCCATCGCGCCAGTGGCGAAGTTGACGACGCCGCTCGAGCGGTAGGTGACGACGAGCGCAAGCGCGAGCGCGGCGAACACCGCACCGTTGGCCAGTCCGAGCAACAGGAAGATGAAGTGTTGATCCACGAGTTGGCCCTCACTCGATGCCGACGAGGATGGCGTCGTTCATCCGGCTCGGGAGCTCGCGGATGACGTGGAAGCCACGGACACGGGCGGGGACGACGACCGTGCGCCGACCGGCGGCGGTGCCGTCGACGATCTTGCGAGCGACGAGCTCGATCGAGAGCGCCGGCATCGAGTGGGTGCGGGCGAGCCGGCGAGAGACGGCGGCGATCGTCGGCGACTGCCGCGCGCGCTCCATCATGTCGGTGCCGGCGACCTCGCCCAGCTGTACGACCGTGGTGCGCACCGGTGTCCGCCGCAGCTCGCGTTGCAGCGCCGTCGCGAAGTGCACGAGCCCGGCCTTCGTCGCGCCGTAGGTCGTGAGGGTCGGGAAGGCGGTGATCCCGGCGAGGGAAGAGATCATGGTGATGCGACCGCACCCTCGCTCGAGCATTCCGGGGAGTGCCTGGCGGGTGAGCTCGATCGGCGCCACGCAGTTCAGGTCGAAGCTCTGGGCGACCTCGCCGGCGGACTGGTCGTGGATGCGACCGACCACTGCGACTGCCGCATTGTTGACGAGCACGTCGACCGGTCCGGCCTCGGCTTCGATCCGCGAGATCAGGCCGTGGAGCTGCTCACGATCGGCAAGGTCGACGGGCACCGCGTGACCGCAGATCTCTCGAGCGAGCTCGTCGAGCGCGGAGCGCGAGCGCGCCACGACCGACACCCGGGCGCCACGGCCGGCGAGCTCCCGCGCGACGTGCCGCCCGATGCCCTTCGACGCGCCGGTGACGACGGCGTGCGTTTCCCCCCACGCGAGCGTCACGGCACGGCTGCCTCGACGATGGCGATCGCCCGTTCCGGGCACGCGGCGGCGCCTCGCCGGGCCGCGTCCTCGAGTCCGGGCGGCACCTCGACGTCGTCGACGGCGCTGTACCCGTCGTCGTCGAGGAGATAGAGGTCGGGGGCCTCGGCCCAGCACCGGGCGTGACCCTGGCAGCGCGAGCGGTCGACCTGCACGCGCATGCTCAGACGTCCCACTCGATGGGGAGGCGGTCGATGCCGAGGACGCCACCACCGTGGGCGACGATCGATTCGCCCGGGGCGAGGCGGAACGACGGGATGCGGCGGAGCAGCTCCTCGATGGCGATGCGAACCTCGAGCCGGGCGAGGTGCGACCCGATGCACCGGTGCGGGCCGGCACCGAACGCCAGATGGCGGTTGGCGTCGCGGTCCAAGACGATGTCGGTGGCGGCGAGGAACTCCTCTTCGTCGCGCGACGCGAGCGCGGTGGCGAGGAGCACCTTGTCGCCGGCGACCATCTCGACGCCGGCGAAGGTGACGTCCTCGGTGACGACGCGCGCCGTGTTCACGATCGCGTGCGAGCGGAGCAGCTCCTCGACCGCCTGCGGTACGAGGTCGGGCTCCTCGACCAGCCTCCGCTGGAGGTCCGGTCGCTCGGCCAAGCACTGGAACGTGAAGCTCAGCATCGCGGTGACAGTGTCCAGACCGGCGATGAAGAGCATGAACGCGTAGTCGAGGAGCTCGTCGTGATCGAGCCGCCGGCCGTCGACGCGCGCCCGCAACAGCACCGACAAGATGTCGTCGGTGCCGTCGGTGCCATCGGGACCCAACGCCTCCCGCCGCGTCACCAGGTCGTCGAGGTAGGCGAGGATCTGAGCCCCCGCCGCCTTCCGCGCCGGCGGGTCGTCGTAGGCGTGCAGCATGACGTGGTTCGACTGCTCGAACGTGCGCGCTTCGCTGAGGGGCAGGCCGAGCATGGCCACGAACACGGTCGTCGGGAACGGCCGCGCCAGCGCCTCGAGCAGCTCGCACCGACCGTCAGCGGCGAACGCGTCGACGAGCCCGCCGCAGATCTCGCGCAGCTCGGGCTCGCGCCGCGCGACCGACGGCGGGGAGAACAGCGGCGCGAGGGGTTGACGGTACTTGCCGTGTTCCGGTGGGTCCAGGGCGAGCGGTCGCATGGTGCGCGGAAAGACGTTGGTCGGAATCGAGAAGTCGTGGCTGGAGAACAGCTCCGGGTGCTGGAACGCGGCGCGGATGTCGTCCGCCCGGGTGAGCACCCAGTACCCACCGTGCGCGAGCGAGAAGAACACCCGGTCGCCGCGAGCGGCATCGAAGCCCGCGAACGGGTCGGCGACGAACTCCGGGTCGGTGTGGTAGTCGAACGCGCGCACGAGGGTCGGGTCGACGTGGACCGGAGCCGTGCTCATGCCGGCAGCCCCGCGAGCTCGATGTCCGCGCTGAAGCACAACAGGTCCCGGGCGTTCAGCTCGACGATGCGGTACACCTCGTGGTCGGGGACATCGGCGAGGACCTTGGCGGCGCGCGCCCGGCTGTTCGGCCAGTTGGAGTCCGAGTGCGGATAGTCGGACTCGAAGGTGATGCGGTCGATGCCGATGTCGTGCCGGTTCTTGAGCCCGGCCTCGTCATCGATGAAGCAGCCCCAGATGTGGCGGCGGAACAGGTCGGACGGCCGGGTTTCGAGATCGACGCCGGTGTAGTACTTGTGGCGTTCCCACGTGTAGTCGATGCGCTCGAGCATGTACGGCACCCAGCCGATACCTCCCTCGGCCAGCGCGACCTTCAGCTGCGGGAAGCGGTGGAACACCGGCGAGAAGAGCAGGTCCGCGGTGGCGGACATCGAGTTGCACCCGTAGAGCGCGATGGTCACCGGGAACGGCGCGTCGTCCGCGACCGCGGGCGGCCGCCCCGACGAGCCGAAGTGCAGGCACAGGGGCATGCCGGCGTCCTGGGCCGCGCTGAGCACCGGGTCCCACCAGTTGGTGTGGAAGGAGGGCAGGCCGAGCGGGAACGGATTCTCGGGGAAGGAGATCGCGCGCGCGCCCTTCGCAGCACACCGTTCGACCTCGGCGGCCGACAGGCCGGCGTCCCAGAGCGGGAGGATCACGAGGGGGATCAGACGGTCGGGCGCGTACGCGCACCACTCGTCGAGGATGAAGTCGTTGTAGGCCTCGACGCTGTACCGCGCGAGCTCCTTGTCCTCGGCTTGGAGGAAGACCGTCCCTGCGAACTTGGGAAACGACGGGAAGCAGAGCTGGGCGGCGACGCCATCGACGTTCATGTCGGCGACGCGGGCCTGGGGGTCGTAGCAACCGGGGCGGATCTCGTCGAACCGGTTGGGCTCGACACCGAAGTCGGCGCGGTCGCGACCGGCGACTGCGTTCAACGCGATCTGGGGGTAGCGCCGCCCTTCGAACCGCCAGATGTGGGCGGGTCGAGTGCCGTCGGGTGCGCCCGCCGGCACCTCCTCGACGATGGTCGGGCCCGACTCGCGGAGGCGGGCGGGCAACCGGTCGACCCAGACGTCGGGAGGCTCCACGACGTGGTCGTCGGTGGAGATCAGCTTCATGTGGTCCTGCAGCGGCATCCATCCACCATGGCATGAACCGATGAATCATGCAACGACTTTCTGGCGGAACGACGGCGGAACTGCGGGCGAATGCGCCCACCCGAGCGAAAAACTTGCCCAACTACGATGAATCATGTAACGATTCCCGCATGGCCCTTCCCGCTGAACCGACGACCGGCCGCCTCACCGACGAGGGCATCGAGCGCTTCCGGGAGAAGGTCGGGGTCGACTGGCCCTACACCCGGTGGACGACCTGGAACGAGGAGGCGACCCGGGACGGGATCCGCCACTACGCCTACGGCTTCGGGGACGACAACCCGCTCTGGTGCGACCCCGACCATGCCGCCGGCACCCGCTGGGGTGGCGTCATCGCCCCGCCCGGGTTCCTGGAGGGCGCGGGGCTGACCCCCCGCCTCCCGGACGCGCCTCATCTGCGCGGTCGGGGCCGGGGCGCGCTGAGCGGGGTCCACATGTTCTGGGCCGGCGATCACACGCGGTACTTCAACGCCGTGCACGAGGGCGACCGGATCTGGGTGCGCCGCTTCTACGTCGACATCACCGCCAAGGCGCGATCCAACTTCGGTGGTCGCTCGGCGGTGTCGGTCCGGCGCCGGGTGTACTGGAACCAGGACGGCGAGCTCGTGGCCATCTGGGACGCCGACTTCGTGCACACCGAGCGCGACACCGCAGCCAAGCGTGATCACTTGAAGGCGGCGCGTGAACAGCACGTCTACACCGACGACGAGCTGCGTGTCGTCGACGAGCACTACGCCGCCGAGGCCATCCGCGGCGGTGAGCCCCGATACGTCGAGGACGTCGAGGTCGGAGAGGACCTGGGCGTTCGCTACCGGGGGCCGATGGTCGTCGGCGACGTCATCGCGTGGCTGATGGGGAACGGGCGCCACGAGATCTTCCCGTACCGGCTCAACTGGAAGAACCGACAGCGCATGGGTGGCTTCTACGCACGCAACGAGTTCGGCGCGTGGGACTCCGCGATGCGTGTGCACTGGGACGACGCGTTCGCTCACTCGGTCGGCGCACCCCGAGCGTACGACTACGGCATGTTGCGCAATGCATGGATCATGCAGGTCGTCACTGATTGGATGGGCGACGACGCGATCCTCGTCTCGGTTGACGACCGCATCAAGGGGTTCAACACGATCGGCGACCTCACGCGACTGACGGCATCCGTGACCGCGATCGACGACACCGTGGAGTGGCCGGAGGTCGTCATCGAAGTCGGGTGCACGAACCAACGAGAGGAGGCGACCGCGACCGGTGAGCTCCGCGTGCGACTTCCGTCGCGTACGCGTGGTCTTCCGTCGTACCCCACGCCGCCGGCGGACCACGGCCTGCTGGAAGGGATGCTGGTCCCCGAAGAGGGACCGTGGGCGACATGACGCTCCCCCGCACCGACCTGTTCATCGACGGCGACTGGTGTCCGGCGACCGGCGAACCGGTCGACGACATCGTCAACCCCGCGACCGAGGGCCTGCTCGCAACCGTGCGCCGCGGCAGCGCCGAGGACTGCGACGCGGCGATGCGCGCCGCCCGGCGGGCGTTCGACGAGGGACCGTGGCCGAACATGTCGGGGGCGGAACGGGGGCGGTGCCTCGAACAGTTCCACGCCGCCCTCGCGTCGCGGATCGACTCGCTGACCGACCTCGTCGTCGCCGAGGTCGGAACGACGCGGGCCGCGGCCGCGAGCCATCAGGTCGGACTCCCGATCGAGCAGCTCGAGTACTGGGCGACGGCGGCACGCCGACCCGAACTCGTCGCGCACCCGCCGCGGGTCACCCCCCGCAGTAGCGGGACGAGTTGGCTCGGGAGCTGGATCGTGCGCCGTGAACCGGCGGGTGTGGTCGCCGCGATCACGGCGTACAACTTCCCGTTCCTGCTCAACGTCATGAAGCTCGGGCCGGCACTCGCGGCCGGCAACACCGTGGTCCTGAAGCCTTCGCCGTTCACACCCCTCACCGCATTCGTGATCGCGGAAGCCGCGGCCGACGCCGCGCTGCCGCCGGGTGTCGTCAACGTCGTGACCGGCGACGAGACGGTCGGGCGGCAGCTGTCGACCTCGCCCCTCGTCGACCTGGTGACGTTCACGGGCTCGGACCAGGTCGGTGCCGCCATCGCCGCCCAAGCTGCACCGACCTTGAAGCGGGTTCTGCTGGAGCTCGGCGGCAAGTCGGCCCTCATCATCCGCGCCGACGCCGATCTGGATCTTGCCGCGCAGCAGGGTGTCCAGAGCTTCACCTTCAACGCCGGCCAGGGGTGCGCGCTCACGACGCGCCATCTCGTGCACCACTCGGTGCTCGGCGAGTACCACGAACGAGTCGCCGCGCTGCTGCAGTCGTTCCGGGTCGGGGACCCGGCGGACCCGAAGACGCAGATGGGACCGCTGATCCGACCGGTCGCGGTCGACCGGACCGAGCGATATGTGAAGGGTGCGCTGCACGACGGCGCCTCGTTGGTCTCGGGTGGCGCGCGACCGGCGGAGCCGAGCGAGGGGTACTTCTTCGAACCGACGATGCTGGGCGACGTCGTCAACGAGTGGCCGGTCGCCCAAGACGAGATCTTCGGCCCCGTGGCGGTGACGATCGGCTTCGTCGACGACGACGAGGCCGTCGCGCTCGCCAACCATTCGCGCTACGGGCTCGACGCCGCCATCATCAGCCGCGACGCCGGCGCCGCCTTCGCGCTCGCGTGCCGCTTACGGACGGGTGGCGTGGCCCTCAACGGTGGGTCGGGCTGGACCAACCCGGGCGTCCCGTTCGGTGGTTACAAGCGATCGGGGCTCGGCCGGGAGAACGGCGACGCCGGTCTCGACGAGTACACCGAGCTCAAGACCATCAAGTTCCACGCGGCATGAGTGGCGAGTACCAACCGGGCGGTTCGCTCGCCAACCTCCTCGCGTGGCGCGCGGTCGAACGGCCCGACTTCCCGTTGCTCTACGTCGAGGAGGACGGCCCCTGGAGCACGGCGGCACTCGCGTCGGCGGCGGCCGACCTCGCGGTCGAGCTGGGCCGCCACGGCGTGGGCCCCGGCGATCGGGTGTTGGTGCGGCTCGGCAACGACGAGCGCTACCTCGCCGCGCTCACCGGCGTCTGGCTGCGGGGTGCCGCGGCGATCGCCATACACCCGGCGGCACCCGTCGGTGATGCCGTTCGCACGACCACGTCGATGGCCGCCGTGGTCGTGGTCGGTGACCCCGCCGATCCAGCTGCGCCGGCGACGGCGGTGCCCTTCGTCACGGTCCCCCGGCTCGCGCGGACAGCCGCGCACACAGTGGACCTCACGGTTCCCGCGGTCGCCGACGACGACGAGGCCCTCGTGCTGCTCACGTCCGGCTCCACCGGTGCGCCGAAGGGTGTCGTGCTGACCCATGCGAACGCGTGGTCGAACCTGACCGCGACGGTGGCCGCGTTCCGCCGCGACACCCGCATGACCGCGATTCCGGACGTGCCCAAGGCACCGAACCTCATCGCCAACCCGGTCTCACACACTGCGGGGGTCGTGCGACTGCTCTTCGCGCTCTACGTCGGCCGCAGCGTCGTGTTGCTGCGCAAGTTCGACGCGACCGCGGCGAAGGCGGCGATCGACGCCCACGGCATCGACAACCTCACCATCAACCCGGCCATGCTCCGGATGCTCCTCGAAGGGCTTCCCGACGCCTCCGACCTCGGCCCGGTGCGCTACGCGTCGTCCGGCACCGCCCCGTTGCCGGCGGCACTGCGCGAGGCGTTCGAGAAGCGGTTCGGGATCCCCGTGCTGCAGGCCTACGGGCAGACCGAGGCCTTCGGCGGCATCGCGATCGAGAACGTGAAGGACGTACTCGCCGGCAGGCGACGGCCGGGCTCCGTGGGTCGGGCATTGCCGGGAGTCGAGCTGCGCATCGTCATCGACGAGCGCGACGCGGCGCCGGGCGAGCAGGGCGAAGTGTGGGTGCGCACGCGCGCCGCGACGCGGGGGTACATCGGCGACGCGTCGGCCGCCGCGCCGGTCGACGTCGACGGTTGGCTGCACACCGGCGATCTCGGACACGTCGACGACGACGGCTACCTCTTCATCACCGGTCGGATCAAGAACGTCATCATCTGTGGTGGCTTCAACGTGATCCCCGAGGAGATCCAGGCGGTGCTCATGACCGACCCGGCGGTCCGTGAGGCCGTGGTCGTCGGGATGCCCGACGAACGACTGGGTGAAGTGCCGGTGGCGGTCGTGGAAGCCGACGGCACCGCCGAGGCGATCCAGGCGCGCGCGGCACCACTGCTGGCGCCCTACAAGCGACCGCGCCGCGTCGTGGTGGTGGAGGCGCTTCCACGCGTGCCCAACGGCAAGGTCGACCTGCGCGCGTGCGTCCCCTTGCTCGGTACCACGCAACCGAGTTGACGTCCATGCAGCTCGACGCCCGGTTGCCGAAGGACATCGCGCGCACCCGGTCCCACGCGGAGGCTCGTGAAGCAGACGGGTACGACGGCTTGTGGGTGAGCGAGGCGGGCTACGACCCGTTCCTGCAGGTCCTCCAAGCGCTCGAGGCAACCGACCGGGCGACCGTCGGCACCGCCATCGCGGTGGCGTTCGGGCGAACGCCGCTCACGATCGCCCACGCCTCCTACGACCTCGCCCTCTACGCGCGCGGCCGGTTCGTCCTCGGACTCGGATCGCAGGTCAAGCCGCACATCGAGCGTCGGTTCTCCATGCCGTGGTCAGAGCCCGCGGCGCGCATGCGTGAGTTCGTCCTCGCGCTGCGGGCCATCTGGGGGGCGTGGGAGGGCGACGGTCCGCTCGACTTCGACGGGGAGTTCTACACCCACACCCTGATGACACCCTTCTTCTCCCCCGAACCGCACCCGTTCGGGCCGCCGCCGGTGTACCTCGCCGGTGTCGGTCGGCGAATGACCGAGGTGGCCGGAGAGGTGGGCGACGGATTCTTCGTCCATCCGTTCACGACCCGCGTCTACTTCGACGAAGTGACGCGGCCCGCACTGCTGCGCGGTCGCCAGCGGGCGGGCGCGGCCGACCTCCAGGGCTTCACCCTCGCCGGGCCCACCTTCGTGGCGACCGGGCGCGACGAGCAGGAGCTGGCCGATGCCGTCCGCGGCACCAAGGCGCAGATCGCGTTCTACGCCTCGACACCGTCCTATCGAGCCGTGCTCGAGCTGCACAGCCGCCCGGACCTCGGACCCGCATTGACCAAACGGTCGAAGGAAGGCCGGTGGTCGGAGCTCGCCGAGCTCATCGACGACGACCTGCTTTGTGAATTCGCCGTCGTCGGCGAACCGGACGCGGTCGGAGCCGCCGTCGTCGCCCGGTGGGGCGATGTCTACGACCGGGTCAGCCTGTACACGAACTACCGCATCGATCACGCGGTGGCGCTCGAGGTCGGCGCCGCGATGCGGGCCGCGTTCGATCTCAGACACGCGCCGTGATGCCGCCGTCGACGACGAGCGTCTGCCCGGTCATCCACGACGCGGCATCACTGCAGAGGAACAGCATCGTGCCGACGAGATCGTCGACCTCACCCATCCGCTTGACCGACGCGCTCGCCACCAGCGCGTCGACCCGCTCCTGCGGGATCGTGACCGCGGTCGCTTCCGTGGCGATCGGACCGGGAGCGATGGCGTTGACGGTGATGCCATGTCCACCGAGCTCACGGGCAAACCCGCGCGTGAGCGAATGCAAGGCCAGCTTCGACGTTCCGTACGCGCCACCGTTGCCGTACGCACCCACCGACGACTGCATCACCACCCGTCCCCATCCCGCATCGATCAGCATCGGCGCCAGCGCCTGGGTCACGAGCAAGGGGCCATCGAGGTTCACCGAGAACACCCGACGCCAGTAGTCGATGTCGACCGTCATCTGCGGGTCGAGACGCATCGAGTGGTAGATCGCGGCGTTGTTCACGACGATGTGACAAGCACCGAACTTCTCGCGCACCGCGGCACCCAGCGCGAGCGTGCTCTCACGATCGCTGACGTCGACGGCGATCGCCTCGGCGCGGCCACCCGAGTCGACGATGCCCGCCGCGACGTCCTTGGCACCGGCGTCGTTGAGATCCGTAACCGCAACGGCCGCGCCGCACGCGGCCAACGCCTCAGCGTACGCCTTGCCGATGCCCTGGGCCCCGCCCGTGACCACGGCGACGCGGCCGGAGAGCTCCGGCGTCGTCACGTGCGAGCGACGAGCTCGAACTCGCCCATGATCTCGACCTCGTGCTGCATCCGCTGGTCGAGTTGCGCTTCGACCGCCGCCCGCAGCGGCGCGTCGGTCGGCACGTCTTCGAACGCGCACGACAGGACCTCGCCCGCCAACGAGTAGCGGGCCGCCACGTCGTCGTAGTGCAGCGACGTCAGCGGTGCGGCGCGGAGCGCCGCCAGTGCCGTTGCCACCGCGGTCGCTTGTGGCTCGGCGGTGAGGATCTGATCGCCGAGCGCACCGATGGCGTCGCCCTCCTCGACCATCCACGCGATCTCGTGCTGCGCGCGCACCGCGACGGTCGCGAGGATGTGGTCGATCATCTGCAGGCTGGCCTGGGCCTGCACGTCGGTCGTCACCGGCAGCACGTTCTCGGCCAGCTCCTGCCGGACGACGTCGAGGATCCGCGCCGTGCTGGGTTGGGTCATCATGATGCGGCCTCCACGGTCGATCGGGCGGCGGCGGCGTCCGCCTCGAGCGCGTGCACGGTCTCGCGCCAGAGACTATGGATGAAGGGCATGGCCGACACCAGGTACGCCGACGTGATGAGGTGGTTGTCGCCGGTCGCCACCGCGGCGATCCCCTGGAGCAACGCGCCCATCGACTTGTAGCCCGCGGCGACGGTGAACCAGGCCACGGTCGACGGATTGACGATCTCCTCGTCGAGCCCCGTCACCTCGCAGTAGCGCCGGCAGAACCCGGCCGGGTCGACGGCCATCGGGTCGGGCGGCGTGAACGCGGCGACGTTCTGCATCCAACCGAGATCGGCTCTCGGATCTCCGATGTGGGCGTACTCCCAGTCGATGACCTGCATCGCTCCCGACGAGTCGAGCATGACGTTCCCGGTCTGGAACTCGCCGTGCACCAGGGTCAGCGGCGCCGGTGGCGGACGATGTCCGTCGAGCCAGTCGGCCACCCACCGGATGAACGGGTTGCGCTCGGGGTACGCCCGCTCGACGTCTCGCCAGCCCTCGATGAACCCGTCGATGTACTCGTCCCACGTCGTCGGGCGCGCCAGGCTCGCCGGAGCCGCGGCATTGCCGGCCACGTGGACGGTGCCGATCGTCTCCGCGAGCTGGAGCGCGAGCGACGCCACCTCGGCGTCGTCGACCTCCCGGAGCCGCGAGAGCAGCTGCGGGCCGTCGACGAACTCGAGGATCAGCGCCGGCGACCCGAGCGCCGCGCCGGTCGGGTCCGACCACCGCAACCGCGGCATGGGCACGGTGCCCGCCTCCGTCAGCGCTGCCAGGACCTCCGCTTCCTGCGCGCGGTCCGACTGCGTCAGCGCGGCGTCACTGGGCGGGTCGGTACGGAGGACGTACCGCGCCGACCCCTCCGCGGTGGTGGCCGTGAAGGCGACGGTGACGAGGCTGTACCCGCCGGTCAGGACCTCCAGATCGGCCACCTCGACGGGCGCGCCGTGCTGGTCCTGCAGGAACGCCCCCAGGCGGTCGCGCACCGATTCGAGGTCGACCATGACGAGTCCCCCTTGCTCGTTGTGCTCTCGATACCCGGCTCGCGGGACTCCGCCGAGCGGGCTGGAGTTCCGTGCTTGAATCGTTATAGTATTCATCGATTCCCGTCAGGACAAGGGGGCGATCATGCAGCCACTCGCAGGCCGGACCGCACTGGTGACCGGCGCCGCTCGGGGCATCGGCAGGGCGAGCGCCCTCGCCTTCGCCGCCGCCGGCGCGAGGGTCGTCGTGGTCGACATCGAAGAGGACGGCGGCAAGCAGACCACCGCGCTGATCGGAGACCAGGGCGGCGAAGCCACCTTCGTCGCCGCCGACCTCACGGACGCCGACGATGTGGTCGCGATGGTCGACCACGCCCGTTCGACCTACGGCCGGCTCGACTGCGCCCACAACAACGCCGGGATCCTCGGCGCGGCCACCACGCTGCACCGCTACGACGACGCCGAGTGGCACAAGGTGGTCGCGGTGAACCAGACCGCCGTGTACCTGTGCATGAAGCACGAGATCGCCGCGTTCCTCGCCGACGACTCCCCCGGCGCGATCGTGAACACCGCGTCGTACTCGGCGCTCGTCGGCGTGCCCTTCGCTTCGGCCTATGTGGCCACGAAGCACGCCGTGCTGGGCCTGACCCGCGCCGCGGCGATCGAGTACGGGCGCAAGGGGATCCGCGTCAACGCGGTGTGCCCGGGTACCGTGCGCACGGAGATGACGGTCGAGCGCATAGGCGGCAACGAGAAGATGGAGCAGGCGATGCATGCCACGACGCCGATGAACCGCCTCGCCGAGCCCGAGGAGGTCGCGGCCGCGGCGATGTGGCTCTGCACCGACGCGGCGTCGTTCGTCAACGGCCACGCGATGGCCGTCGACGGCGGCGCGCTCGCGCAGTGAGACGCTGATGTCCGCGACCGACCACATCCGGATCCCCAAGGCGGCCGAATTGGTCGCCGATACCCTGCGCCGCCGCATCATCACCGGCGAGTACGCGCCCGACGAGCTGCTCCCCTCCGAGACCGCGTTGATGCAGAATTTCAACGTCGCGCGTACGACCGTGCGGGATGCGGTGCGCATCCTCGAGTCCGAAGGGTTGCTGGTCGTGCGACGGGGGGCGAACGGCGGTGGCCGCGTCCAGGTGCCGTCGGTCGCGATGGTCGCGGATCACGCCGCGCTCATCTTGCAGTTTCGTGGAACGACGCTCGAGGACGTCCACGCCGCCCGAGCCATGATCGAGACTCCCATCGCGGGGATGCTCGCGGCACGCAGCGACGACGCCGAGATGATCGCACGCCTCCGCGCCGCGCTCGAGGCAGAGGCGGCCGCGCTGGACGATCCCATGCAGCTCGCAGTGGCCGAGGGCCGCTTCCACCAGCAGCTCGTCAGCCTCAGCGACAGCGTCACCATCAGCTTGCTCAGCGCGGTGGCGAACCGAATCATCGCGCAACAGGTCTCCGAGGACATCGCCGAACGCGGGAGTGACGCCGAGGTGCTGCGGCAGCACCACGAGGCTCACCGGGCCCATGAACGGCTGGTCGACTTCATCGCCGTCGGCGCGGCGCGCGAAGCCGAGACGTTGTGGCGCCAGCACCTCGAAGCCGGCATGCAGTACTACCGCGGCGCGCCGACGGGGCCCAAGAGCGTCGTCGACGTCCTCTCCTGAACGCTCTCGGCGTCCGACGAACCATGAGGCGCGCTGCGATCGTCGCACCGGTCCGCACGCCCGTCGGTACGTTCGGCGGGTCACTCCGGGACGTCCCCGTCGAGGACCTGGCCGCGCTCGTCATCCGCGCGGTCGTCGATCGCAGCGGGATCGACGCGACGCTGATCGACGACGTCGTCCTCGCCCAGTCGTACCCGAACTCGGAGACACCATGCCTCGGGAGGTGGGCCGCCCTCCATGCCGGCCTGCCCGTCGCGGTTCCCGGGCTCCAGCTCGACCGCCGCTGCGGCAGCGGGCTCCAGGCCGTCGCGACGGCGGCGATGATGGTGCAGACCGGCGCGGCCGACGTCGTCGTCGCGGGCGGCGCCGAGAGCATGAGCCGCATCGAGCACTACACGACGGACGCACGCTGGGGTGTGCGCTCGGGTGCCCTCGTGCTCCACGATCGACTCGATCGCGGCCGCGAACGAGCCCAACCGGAGTGGCGGTTCGGCCCGATCACGGGAATGATCGAGACGGCCGAGAACCTCGCGGACGCGTACGGCATCACCCGCGAGCAAGCGGACACGTACGCAGCCGAGAGCCATCGGCGGGCGGCCGCCGCGTCCGATGCCGGCCGGTTCGACGAGGAGATGGTCGCGGTGCCCGTGACCCCACGGCGCGGTGAGCCGTACTCGTTCGAGCACGACGAGGGCATCCGACGAGGGACGACCGCCGAGTCGCTTGCGCACCTCCGCCCGGTGCGGCCCGGAGGCACGGTGACCGCGGGCAACGCCAGCCAACAGAACGACGCCGCGGCCGCGTGTCTCGTCGTGGCCGACGACCTGCTCGACCGGCTGGGCCTGACGCCGTCGGCGTTCCTCGTCGGCTGGGCTGCCGCCGGGTGCGAACCGGCCACCATGGGTCTCGGCCCCGTGCCCGCGATGGCCCGGCTCGAGGCGCGCACGGGCATTGCGCTCGCCGACGTCGATGTCATCGAGATCAACGAGGCGTTCGCGTGCCAAGTGCTCGCGGTGCTCGGGAGGTGGGATCTCGTCGGCGACGAGCGCGTCAATCCGAACGGCTCGGCGATCTCCCTCGGTCACCCGATTGGCGCGACCGGTGTCCGCATCCTCACGACGCTGCTGCACGAGCTCCGCCGCCGCGGTGGCCGCTACGGGATCGAGACCATGTGCGTCGGGGGTGGCCAAGGCGTCGCCGCGCTCTTCGAGTCGGCATCGTGAGCTCCACGCGCGCGCGACCGGCGCGCTGACTCACGGGGTAAGGAAGTCGGGAAGCTCCCCGGCACGCTGCGCGGCGATGCCCCGCCGGAAGTCCTCGTGGCGCAGCGCGGCATTCATGTCGTCGACCGACTTCTCGTATGCGTCGCCCAGGCCGCCCGCGGCATCGACGAGCACCGCACGCTTCATCGTCGCCAACGAAAGGGGTGATGCGTGTCGCGCCAACCGGCGCGCCTGGCCGAGCGCGCCCTCCAGCACACTTCCGGGCTCGGCCGTGTGCTGCGCCCAACCGAGTTGCGCCGCGGTCGTCCCGTCGAAGACGTCGGGGGAGGACACCAGTTCGAGGGCGTTCGCCACGCCGACCTGCCGGGCGAGCAACCAAGCCATCCCGTACTCGGCGGGAAGGCCCAGCCGCGCGAAGGCGGGGGCGATCCGCGCATCGGTGGCGACCCATCGGATGTCCGCGTAGGTGGCGAGCACGAAGCCCGCGCCCGCGCACGCGCCCTCGATGGCGGCAATCACGGGCGTGCCGATGGTGAGCGGGTAGCAGTGGTTGTGCCGGAAGTCCGCAGGGGTCCCCTCGGGGTACGGCGGCAATGCTGCCCGCTCGCGCTGGTACGAACCGCCCGCCGCGTCGATGCCTTCCAGGTGCTCGGTGTGGGCGCCGACACAGAAGTTCCCGCCCGCGCCGGTCAGCACGACGACCCGTACCCCGGGATCCACGTGCGCATGGTGAAGCGCCCACCGGTACTCGACGGCCATGGTCGCGCTCCACGCGTTGCGACGCTCGGGACGATCCAACGCGACCGTGGCGACGCCGGCGTCGACGTGGTAGCACAACTCGACGAACTCGTCCGGCGTCAACGGAGGTCGAACCCCGTGCGCTCGATCTGGTCCATCTCCAACTTCGACTTCGGATTGGCGAGCTGCGGGTAGACGAGCGGGATCTCCGCGCGACCGCCCGCGCTCAGATGGCGCGCGTCCCAGATCGCCTTGACCGTCCCCTGCAACGCGAGCGGGGGCTTGGTGACGAGGCGACACGCAAGCGTGCGAGCGCGGGCCCGGAGCTCGCTCGCCGGCAGGACCTCGCTGACCAGGCCGATGCGGAGCGCGGTGGCGGCCGAGATGCGTTCGTCGAGCCCGAAGAGCGCGAACCTCATCACGTCACCGAAGGGGATGCGGCCGAGCAACCCGATCGGCTCGAAGGCGGTGGCCATGCCGTAGGAGGTGTGGGGGTCGAAGAAGGTCGCGTCCTCGGCACAGATGATGACGTCGGCCTCGTTGAGCCAATAGAACGCGCCGCCGGCCGCGATCCCTTGGACCGCGCAGATGAGCGGTTTCCAGACCCGGTTCTGCTTGGCCCCCAGGAAGTGCCCGGGGTCGTCCTCGCTCCAGGGGTTGGGATGGCGGAACCGGCCCTTCGTCCGGTCGACGCCGGTCGAGAACGCCCGATCACCATTCGCCTGCAACACGACGACGCGGATGTCGTCGTCCTGGCGGCAGCGATGCCAGACGTCGCGGAACTCGTCCAACATGACCTGGTCGAACGCGTTGAGCACCTCGGGGCGATCGAGCGTGACCGTGGCGATGTGATCCCTCACGTCGAGGACGAGCGTGGTGAACGCCGTGGTCATCTCGGCTCCCGGGGCAGTCCGAGCAATTGCTCACCGATCATCGTCTTCAAGATCTCGTCCGTCCCCCCGCCGAGCCGGTAGCCGGTGGCACCCAGGATCCAGCGGGCCCAAGCGTACGTACCCCAGTCGCCGGTGTCGGCGCCGACGGCCGGGCCGAGGATCGCGGCCGCGGTGTCACCGAGGCGGCGGAGATTGTCGGCGAGCAGCAGCTTGTCGATCGCTCGCTCCGGGCCCCGCAGTTGCTCCGGCGGGAGCGCCTGCAGCCGCCGTTGATAGCAACGCGCGACTTCGAGTCGCACGTGGACATCGGCGAGCGCCTGACGGTGCCGCGGCACCGAGGTGGCCCCGGTGCGCTCCGCGAGCGCGCGCAGCAGCTCGGCGGCGCGCCTGGTCATCCCGTGCGAACGGTCGCCGGTGGACGTTCGCTCGGCGGTGAGCGTGCTGACCGCGACGCGCCAACCCTCCCCCGCCTCCCCCACCCGCAGATCCTCGGTGAGGAACACGTCCTCGAGGAACACCTCGGTGAAGCTGGCGCCGCCCGTCAGCTGCCGCAGCGGCCTGACCTCGACGCCCGCCGCGTCCATGGGGACGAGGAACATCGTCAACCCGCGGTGCTTGGGTGCCTCGGGGTCCGTCCGCACCAGCGCCAGCCCGACGTCCGCGAGCTGTGCGTTCGACGTCCAGACCTTCTGGCCGACGATCCGCCAGCCATCACCGTCGCGCACGCCGCGTGTCTTGACGTTGGCGAGATCCGAGCCGGCGTCGGGCTCGGAGAACAGCTGGCACGCGACGACCTCGCCCCGTTGGATGCCGACCGCGAACCGCCGGATCTGGTCGTCGGTGCCGTTCAGCACCAACGACGGGCTCACGGTCGACAGGCCGATGCGGATCGGGTTGACGTCGGGCGTCTCGAACTCGGCCTCGACGGCGCGGTACAGCCGGTCGTACGAGGCCGCTAATGCTCTGCCGCCGTAGGCGGCCGGACCCGTGAGCCACCCGAATCCCGACGTCCACCGCGCACCTTGCCATGCTCGAGCCGCGTCGGCCTCGCGACGCTCCTCCTCACCCGTCGTCTCGTGGAAGATCGTGAGGCCCTCGTCGCCGACACCCCATCGCAAGAGCTCGGGCTCCCGGCGCTCCGCGCGCGCGGAGAGAAAGGCGATCGCCTCCTCGACGAACACCCGCTCCGCGTCGTCGGCCGCCAAGGCCAGGAGATCGTCGTTGCCTCCCCTGAGCAGCGCGGTGGTGGTCATCGCAGCGTGACGTGCACGTTCTTGAGCCGTACGAACTCGTGGACGCCCCATCGCCCACCCTCGACGCCGTGACCACTGGCCTTCCACCCGCCGAACGGCGCGGCCGGGGGGAGGGCCGCCATGCCGTTGACCGAGATGTATCCCGCATCCAGTGCGTCGGCCACCCGGTGCGCGCGACCCAGATCGTTCGTCCACACATAGCCCGCCAGCCCGTACCTCGTCGCGTTGGCGATCTCGATCGCGTCGTCGACGTCCTCGAACGGGATGACCGCGAGGACGGGTCCGAAGATCTCCTCTTGTGCGAGCGGACTGGCCGGGTCCACGGCACCGAACACGGTCGGCTCGACGAACGCCCCGACCGAGGCACCGCGCGGGCGCTGCCCACCGGTGAGCAGCGTCCCCTCGCCGTTCGTGCGAGCCCGCTCGATGATCGAGAGGACCCGGTCGTACGTCGCCGCGCCCGCGACCGGGCCCATCGTCGTCGCCGGATCGAACGGGTCACCCAGTCGCACTCCCGACGCCGCCGCCACCGCCGCCTCGACGACGGCATCGTGGATCGGACGCTCGACGAGCAGCCGGGTCGGGAGGAAGCACCCCTGTCCGCTGTTCTGGATCACCGCGAACGACGCCGCGAGCTTGCCCGCGACCGCCGGATCGGCGTCCGCGAAGACGATGGACGCCGACTTCCCGCCGAGCTCGAGCACCACGGGCGTGTGGTGCTCGGCCGCCGCCACCGCGACCGCCCGGGCCGCGACATCGCCGCCGGTGAAGCTGATCTTCCCCACGTGGGGATTTCGGCACAGCGCCTGGCCCGCTTCGGCCCCGCCGGTCACGACGTTCAGCACGCCCGGCGGGACGCCCACGTCCTGGCACACCTGCGCGAAGCCGAGCGTGGAGAACGGCGCGAGCTCGGAGGGCTTCAACACCACCGTGTTGCCGGCCGCCACCGCCGGCGCGACCTTGAGCGCCATCGACATGATGGGCCCGTTCCAGGGCGTGATGGCGGCGACGACCCCGTAGGGCTTGGGGACGACGTAGTCGAGCACCGCGTCTCCCGCCGGGACCACCGTGCCTTCGAGCTTGTCGGCCCACCCGGCGAAGTACCGGAACCACTCGGCCGCGTGGGCAACGCCCGCGCGTGCAGCACGGAACGGCTGGCCCATCTCGAGCGACATCAACGCGGCGAGGTCGTCGCGAGCAGCATCGATGCCGTCGGCCAGCGACCACAGCAACGCTCGCCGTCGCGCCGGATCGGCGAGGTCGCCGACCGCGACGCGCGCCGCCTCGATCGCGCGATCCACCTCTCCGGGCCCGGCGAGCTGGTGGCGGCCCACGATCTCGTCGGTCGTCGGGTCCATGTGGGTGCGCTCGCCACCCGAAGACCGGTCCAGCCACGCACCATCGACGTACAGCCGACCATCGGGTAGCACCTCGCGGGCCTGCTCCCTCGTCATCGTCATGTGACGGGCACCGCCACGATCCCGAGACCCGCGAGCGCGGCGCGGCACTGGGGCTCGTCGACGAACGCGATCGTCGACAGCCCGAGCGCCGCCGCCGGTGGGAGGTTCTCGGCGAAGTCGTCGATGAAGGCGACTTCGGGCCCCGGCCGATCAAGTCGGTCGAGCAACGTCCGGTAGATCGCCGGGTCGGGTTTGCGCGCACCGACCTCGGAAGAGTCGACGACCACGTCGAACAACTCGAAGGGGAACGTCGCTCTCCACCCCGCCTCACGCACGTTGTTGGTCAACAGCGCGGTCGCGCAGTGCTCACCGACCTCGCGAACGAGCTCGAGCATCGACGGATCGAGCACCTCGCCGGCGGCGGCCGCTCGCGCGAGAGCACGGATGTCGACCCGTACGTCATGGCGCGACTGCACCTCGATGCACACGTACTTGAAGAAGTCACGACCAGAGATGCGCCCGGTCTCGAGCGCCGCCATCTGCTCGTCACCACGGAAGTACCCCAGGAACGTCCCACTGGGGAGTCCGAGGTCAGCGGCGTAGGCGTCGAGGGCGGCGCCGGGCGACCGGGCGAGCACCCCCCCGAAGTCGAAGGCCACGGCAGTGATCGGCATGGACCCAACCTAACGGTGGACGAGCTGAATCGTCAATACTATAATCGAATACAACGATTTAGCGGGAGGGCCGGTGACGAAACCGTTTCAGGGCGTGAGGGTGGTCGAGGTGGCGGCCTGGACGTTCGTGCCCACGGCCGGCGCGATCCTGGCCGACCTCGGCGCCGACGTGATCAAGATCGAGCCGCCGAGCGGGGATCCGCAGCGCGGCCTGCAGAACGCGCTGCGGCCCGACGACCCGACCGGCGCCAACCCGTTCGTCGAGATCCCCAACCGGGGCAAGCGCAGCATCACCCTCGATCTCGCCTCGCGTGCGGGGCGGGACATCGCTCTCGACCTCGCCCGGACCGCCGACGTCTTCCTGACGAGCTACCTCGAGCCGGTGCGCCGCAAGCTCGGGATCGACGTCGACGACGTGCGGAAGGTGAACGAGCAGATCGTGTACGTCCGCGGCAGTGGGTGGGGTCCTCGCGGGCCCATGGCTGATCAGGGCGGCTTCGACCTCGCCGCCGCGTGGGCGACGTCGTCGATGGCGACGCGCATGAGCCGCGGTGAGGACGAGCCGATGTGGCAACCCCCGGGGTTCTACGACCTGCTCGGGTCCAACACGATCGCGGGTGCCATCGGCATCGCCCTCTTCCAACGCGCCCAGACGGGGGAGCCGGCTGTGGTCGACGTCTCGTTGCTGCATGTCGGGTTGTGGTCGTTGAGCCCCGACCTGATGGCCGCGGCGGACACCGGGCCGCAGCCCGAACACCATCGCACGAGCGTGAGCAGCCCCATCGTGAATTCGTATCGGACCGCGGACGATCGCTGGATCTACCTCGTGTGCCTCCAGGCCGACCGCTACTGGGTCGAGCTCTGCAACGTGATCGGGCGACCCGATCTCGCCACCGACGAGCGGTTCACCGACATCCACGCGCGCGCCGCGAACGCCGAAGCGTGCATCCGCGAGCTCGACGCGACGTTCGCGACGCGCACGTTTGCCGAATGGCGCGAGTTGCTCACGTCGTTCTCAGGCGTCTGGGCACCGGCATTGCTACCGATCGAGGTGCGTGACCACGCGCAGGTCCACGCCAACGGGTATCTCGCATCCGGAGCGAACAGCGCCGGGGACGGCTACGTCCTGCCCGCGCCGCCCGTGCAGTTCGGTGCACCGGTACGTCCAGCCGGTCCCGCGCCCGAACTGGGACAACACACCGAGGACGTCCTGTTGGAGCTCGGTCGGAGCTGGGACGACATCGCCGACCTCCGTGCGTCGGGAGCTCTGGGTTGACCGCGACCGCGACCGGCGTTCCCGCGCTGGGGCAGGTCGAGGCCTCGGTGCGCGACGCACTGGGCGTGCACGTGCTGGGCGTGCGGCGCCAGACCCGCTGGCGACCGACGTGGTTCGTCGACGCCGAGCGCGACGGAGCACCGCTCGAGCTGGTGGTGCGCGGCGAGCGCGTGGACACCGAGTTGTTCTCACTCCGACACGAGGTCATCTTTCACCAGCTCCTCGAGTCGCACGGCATCCGCGTTCCGAAGGTCCACGGCTGGCTCGACGACCTGGGCGCGGTCGTGCTCGAACGCGTCCCCGGCAGGCCGGATTTCGACGGCATCACCACCGACGCGCGCGACACGGTCGTCGACGAATACCTGCAACTGATGGCCCGCGTGCACGCGCTCGACGTCCGGCAATTCGTCGACGCCGGCATCTTCCATCCCGGTGCCGGTGAGGACCCGGCGTTCGTGGGTCACGTACGCGTGGAGCGGCTCTGGCGAGCGAAGAAGCGCGTGCCGCACCCGTTCATGGAGTTCTGCCTGGGCTGGCTCCATCGCCACCCTCCGAAGAGCAACGGCCGGATGGCACCGATCATCTGGGACACCGGCCAGTTCCATCATGTCGACGGTCACCTCGTCGCTGCCCTCGACCTCGAGTTCGGCTCGGTGGGCGACCCCATGCTCGACCTTGCGCTCTGGCGCATGCGCGACACGTTGATCCCGTACGGCGACTTCACCGCGCTCTACGGGCGATACGAGGAGCTGATGGGATCACCCGTCGACATCGAAGCGATCAAGCGGCATCACTTCGCCGGCACGCTGGAGAACGAACTGCTCTTCGGTCCCGCGGTGCTCGATCCGGTCGACGAAACCGACCTGATGAACAACATGCAATGGAACAGCGAGACGAACCTGCATGCGACCGAAGCACTCGCGGAAGCACTCGACATCGAACTCCCCGAGGTCGAGACGCCGGCCCCGCGCCGCACGCGTCAGGACACCACCCACGCCCATCTGGTGCGAACCGTACGTTCCCTCTCGCTCAGCGAGGACGACGAGCTGCGGCAGCACGAGCTCCGGCTCGCGTTCCGCATGGCCCGCCACCTCGCGCGAGTGCACGAGATCGGCGACGCCGTGGAGGCGGCCGACCTGGACGACCTCGCCCCGGTCCTCGGCGTCCGCCCCGAGCACTGGGAAGAGGGTGACGCCCTCCTGGAGCGCTATGTCCTCGCCGATGCCACGACCGGCGAACACGACGAGCAGTTGGTGCGCCTGTTCCATCGTCGCAACTTGCGGAACCACCTCCTGCTCGGACCCGCTGGGTCGAAGATGGTCGCGCACTACCCCACGCAACCCTTCGCACCCGTCATCGGTGCCACCACCGCAGTCTCGGGGAGGCGCTCAGCTGGGTAGCGTCGCCGCGAATCGCGTCTCGAGGAACGCGGCCGCTCGATCGAGTGCCGCGTCCCCCTCGTCCAGCATCGCGGCATAGCCCTGGAACACGTGTGGCACGCCGGGCGTGACCTCGAGGGTGACCGCCACCTCGTCGATCGCGGCCCGGCCGGCCAGGCGAAGCGCATCGCTGAGCAAGATCTCGTGCGAACCCACTTGGATCAAGAGCGGTGGGAGCCCGCGGAGATCGCCGAAGACCGGGCTGATCCGCGGGTTGGCCGCGTCCGCGCCGCCCACGTAGTCCGGCACCCGCAGCCGGAGCCCTTCCGGCGTGAGGATCGGATCGATCGCCTGGTTCCCGAGCAGGGTCTCGCCTGACAAGGTCAGGTCTGCATAGGGCGACATCAAGAGCGCGCTGCTCGGCAGCGGTGTTCCGGCGTCTCTCAGCGCGAGGAGGGTGGCCACCGCCAACCCAGCACCGGCCGACTCGCCGGCGAGCGCGATCTGGCCGGCAGCAGTGCCCTGTGCGAGGAGTCCCTCGTAGGCGGCACAGGCGTCGTCGACGGCCGCCGGGTACGGGTGCTCAGGTGCCAGCCGATAGTCGACGGTCACGGCCTTCGCACGCGCTCGCCGGGCGAGATCGCTCACCAGGGGCACGGATGTCGCTGCCGAACCGATGACATAGACGCCGCCGTGGAAGTAGAGGATCGTGTTGGCGCTGTCGTTGCCCCCGATCGTGACGTCGATCGCGTTCACGCCGCCGACCGTCGTGGGAACGTGATCGACGTCGCCGGCGACCGGGATACCGGCCAACACGTCGTTGAACGCGGCTCGCAATGTGGCGACGTCGGCTTCGAGGTCGAGCGGCCCCTGTCGCAGTATTGCGTTCAAGTCGAGCTGCTGCTGCCTGCTCATAGCCTTCTCCCGGCGATCAGTTCTTCAATGTCCCGTCGAAGTCGACGGTCGCATGCGTACCGTCGCAGAACGGCTTGTTGCTCGAGCGACCACAACGGCAGA
>DATBBL010000389.1:0-4927 GCA_036271015.1 Acidimicrobiia bacterium | reverse complement strand
GCGACCCGGCGGCGCTGCTGGCCGCCTTCCCTGCACCGACGGTCGCGGTGTGGAACGGCCCGGCGGTCGGCGCCGGCGCCGAGCTGCTCCTCGCCGCCGACCTGCGTGTCGTGGGACCCGAGGCGTCGATGGCGTTCCCCGAAGTCGGTGCGGGCGAGCTGCCGTGCTGGGGCGGGACACAACGGCTCACGCGCGCGGGGGGTGTGGCGCTGGCGCTGCGGATGCTCGTCGTCGGTGACGCGGTCGACGCGGTGGTGCTGGAGCGCAGCGGGCTGGCGGTGCTGAGCGACGACCCGGTCGCGTACGCCGAGGCGCTCGCAGGGTCGCTCGCCGCCGGTGCACCGCGCGCGCAGGCGGCCGCGCGCGACGCGGTGCAACGCGGGCGTGATCTCACGCTCGCCGACGCGCTGCGGCTCGAGTCCGACCTCAACCTGCTCATCTCGACCACGACCGACCGCGCCGAGGGGATCGCCGCGTTCTTCGAGAAGCGGCCGCCCCGGTTCACGGGCTCGTGACCGCGGCCGGGTGCACCGCCGGTGTCGGCGTCGCCACCGCGCAGCGCGCGGTCGAGGCGCTCGCCGACCGGCTCGGCCGACCGCCTCCGCCCGAGGCCCGGCCGGGTGCCGACCTCTGGGAGCACAGCCGCCGCGGTGAGGAGTGGCCCGGACCGGCACCGTTGCTGCGCACCGCCGACGGCTGGGTCCACCCCGGCCCGCCGACCGCGTGGTCGGCGTTCACCGACATGGCGGTGGCGCTCGGCGCGCCGGTTCCGCCCGCCGACCGGGCGCTGCCGGACCTCACCGGCCTCGCGACCGACGCGGTCGACGCCGAAGCCGCGGCCTGGATGCTGCCCGCCGCCGCGGTGCGCCCGGCGCCGGCGGTCGCCGACCGCGTCCCGGCGGTCCACGGCACCTCGCTGGCGGGCGCCCACGTCGTGCTGCTCGGCACCGCGTGGGCGACGCCGCTCGTCGGGCGGATGCTCGCCGACCTCGGTGCGAGAGTGGTGCGGGCGGAGCACCCGCAGCGCCCCGACCCCTTCCCGCTCCGCGATCGCCTGGCGCGCGGCCAGGAACGGATCGCGGTGGACCTCGGACGCGGTCACGACCGGGACCGCCTGCGCGGCGCGCTCGCCGACGCCGACCTCCTGGTGGACGGCCATCCGCCGCGCGTCCTCGGCAACGCCGGCCTCGGCGTCGACGCCCTCGCCGACGCGTTCCCGGCGCTCTCCGTCCTCCGGGTGGCGGCGTTCGTCGACCGCGACCGTCCGGGGTACGGACCGGCGGCGGAGGCGCACGGTGGCTGGGCCGCCCGCCACGAACCACCCCGCCTCGCCCGCTCGTCGGTCGCCGATCCGGTGGCGGGGATGGTGGGCGCGCTCGTGGCGGTCGAGCTGCTGACGGCACGGGCGCGGGGCGATCGCGCCCGCGTCTCGTTGGAGGGCGCGGTGGGCCATCTGCTGGCACGGGAGCGGTCCGGTGAGTGACGACCGGCTCGTCGTGGCCCAGCGCGACGCGATCACCGACATCGTGTTCGACCACCCACCGATCAACATCTACGACATCGCGACCCGCGACGCGTTGTGCGAGGTGCTCACGGCCGTCCTGGCCGATCCCGCGGTGAAGGTCGTGGTGTTCCGAGCGACGGGCGACCACTTCTCCGCCGGTGCCGACCTCGCGGAGTTCGGTACTGCGCCGTCGCTGTTCGCCATGCGCGACGCGCGCTGGGCGCGCGACGTGTGGGGGCTCCTCCGCGCGGTGCCGGTGCCCATGATCGCGTCGATGCAGGGCAACGCGGTGGGGTTCGGATTCGAGCTCGCGCTCCACTGCGACATCCGCATCGCGGCCGACGACTGCGTCGTCGCGCTGCCCGAGGCGCGAGTCGGCATGCTGCCGGCCGGTGGCGCGAGCCAGACGCTGCCGCGCGTGGTGGGGACGAGCGCGGCGCTCGCGGCCGTGATGACCGGCGAACGGGTGCCGGCGTCCGCCGCGCTCGCACGCGGGTTCGTCGACGAGGTGGTCCCGCGGGCCGAGCTGCGCGCCCGCACCGACGCGCTCGCCGACCACGTCGCTACCCGTCCGACCGCGGCGGTGCGAGCGGCCAAGGCGGCGGTGTGGGCGGCGCTCGACCTCCCGCTCCCGGTCGGCCTGGCGCGCGAGGCTGACCTGGCGGCCGCGCTGCGCGCGTCGACCTGACGTCGCGACTGCCGCCTAGCCTCGCCGGATGCCCACACAGCAGGGAATCGTCGGACCCGTGCCCGCCGGTCGCGACCCGGAGGAGTACGACAAGCTCCGCCGCCGCGTGCTCTGGAAGATGCCGAGCGGGCTCTACGTCCTCGGCTCCCGGGCGGGCGAGCGTCGCAACGGCATGACCATCAACTGGGTCACGCAGCTCTCGTTCGACCCCAAGCTCGTGGGTGTCAGCGTCGAGCGTGCGGCGTTCACGCACGAGCTGGTGGCCGACGGCGGTGTCTTCTCCGTGAACCTCGTCGCCCAGGAGGACCGGGCGATCGTGCGCAAGTTCACGAAGCCGGTCGAAGTCGACCTCGAAGCGGGCACGCTCAACGACTTTCCCTTCCATGACGGCACCACCGGCGCCCCGATCCTCGACCAGGCGGTCGCGTACCTCGACTGTGAGGTCCGGCAGGCGGTCGAGCTCGGCGGGCACACGCTGTTCCTCGGCGAGATCGTCGACTGCGCGTTCCAGCTCGACGAGGACACCCCCGTCCTCCGGATGGAGGATACGAGGATGAACTACGGGGGTTGATCGCCCGGGAACTGGCCGGAGGCGTCCGAGTACGCTCCGGTCGGTCACGTCGCGCGACGGGGAGAACGGCACGATGATGCAGTCGACGATGCAGGACCTCCCGCTCAACGTCGGCATGATCTTCCGTCACGGACGCGCGCTCCACGGCAAGTCCGAGGTGGTCACCTTCGAGGGCGCCGCCAGTCGGCACGCCTCGTTCGCCGACGTCAGCGCCCGGGTCGACCGCCTGGCGGCCGCGCTCGGCGAGCTCGGCATCGAGTCGGGCGACCGCGTCGGCACCTTCATGTGGAACACCCAGCAGCACCTCGAGGCGTACTTCGCGGTGCCCCTGATCGGCGCGGTGCTGCACACCCTCAACATCCGCCTCTTCCCCGAGCAGCTCACGTACATCGTGAACCACGCCGGCGACCGGCTCGTGCTCGTCGACGACTGCCTGGTGTCCGTCCTCGCGCGGGTGGCCGCCGACCTGAAGACGGTCGAGCGCTACGTCGTCGTCGGCGACGGCGACTACGGCGAGCTCGAGGCCGCGGCTCCCGGCGCCGAGTTCCTCCGCTACGAGGAGGTCCTCGACGCCGCCGACGTCGACGGTCTCGAGTACCCGGAGGTCGACGAACGTGCCGCCGCGGCGATGTGCTACACGAGCGGCACCACCGGGAACCCGAAGGGCGTCGTCTACTCGCACCGGTCGACGTTCATGCACACCATCGGAATTCAGACCGGCACCGGGGTGCCGTACACGTGGAACGACCGCGTGCTGCCGATCGTCCCGATGTTCCACGCCAACGCGTGGGGCGCGCCGTACGCGGCGTGGATGGCCGGCGCCGACGTGCTGATGCCCGGGCGCTACCTGCACGCCGAGCCGCTCGCCACCTTCATCGCCACCGAGCGTCCCACCACCACGTGCGCAGTGCCCACCATCTGGTCCGACCTCCTCCGCTACTCGGAGAGCCACGACGTCGACTTCTCCTCCCTCCAACGCATCATGTGCGGCGGGGCCGCCGTCCCGCGCGCGCTGATGGAGGCGTTCCAGGAGCGCTTCGGCATCCGCATGCTGCAGGCCTGGGGGATGACCGAGACCAGCCCGGTGGCCGCGGTGTCGATCCCGCCCCGGGGCGTCGAGCCCGGCACGCCCGAGGAGATGGACTGGCGGTCCCTCACCGGACGCGCGCTGCCGGGCGTGGAGCTCCGCATCGTCGGCGACGACGGTGCCGTGCTCCCGTGGGACGGCGAGGCGGTCGGCGAGATCGAGGCGCGCGGCTCGTGGATCACCGCGTCGTACTTCGGCGACCCTGCGCCCGACAAGTTCGACGATGGGTGGTTGCGCACCGGCGACATCGCCAGCGTCACCCCCGACGGCTATCTGAAGATCAGTGACCGCTCGAAGGACGTCATCAAGTCGGGTGGGGAGTGGATCTCGTCGGTGGAGCTCGAAGGCCACCTGATGGCGCATCCGGCGGTCGCGGAGGCGGCGGTGATCGCGGTGCCCGATGCGCGGTGGGACGAGCGCCCGCTCGCGTGTGTGGTCGTGCGCCAGGGGGCCACGACGAACGCCGAGGAGCTCCGCGAGTTCCTCGCCCAGCGGATCGCGAAGTGGCAACTGCCGGAGCGATGGACGTTCATCGACGAGGTGCCCAAGACCAGCGTGGGCAAGTTCGACAAGAAGGTCCTCCGCGCCCGGTACGCCGATCACGAGCTCGCGGTGGAGGAGCTGCGGTAGCTCTCACCGCTGCACGTCGCGCATGACCACCACGCTCGCCGCCTCTGTCTTCGAACGTCTCGGCGACGAGCTCTGGTTGCTCGTGCCCGCGTTCGTGTTCGCGCTCGTTGCCAGCGCGCTCATCGGGCGCGTGCTCGGCGTGCGCCGCTCGTTCGCGGCGACCCTCGTCTCCGGGACCGCCGGGTGGGTCATCGGCGTGGTCGTGGCGCTGTGGATCGCGTCCGACGCCCATCCCGCGTCCAACGGCTTCAGCCGCAACCTCTTCCTCTTCTCGTTGCTCGGCGCGATGGCAGCCGCGGTGTGGCTGGAGTTCCTGGCCCGACCCGGGGTCCTGGTCCGGGCCCAGACCGGCCTGCAGTCCGTGCCGCACCCCGTCCGCTCGCTCCGCCGGCGCGGCCGCCGGGTCCAGCGGTACGCGGAGATCACCCGCATCGCGGTGCGCAACGG
>DATBBL010000388.1:0-5352 GCA_036271015.1 Acidimicrobiia bacterium | reverse complement strand
GAGCTGGACACCGAGCAGGACGCGTCGGCGATGGTGTCGCTCTGGGACGTCGACGAACCGGCGACGGCCCTCACGTTCGCGTTGCCCGACGGGAGCCGGCTGGTCGGCGCGTACGAGGTCGACGAGGTCGTGCAACGCGAGTACGAGCGCACCTGGCCCGCCGGCGCGGCGTCGCCGGGCGTGAAGATCGTCTGCCTGGTGCGGCGGCGACCCGACCTCAGCCCTGCCGCGTACAGCGCGCACTGGCGCGAGCGGCACGGGCCGCTCGCGCTCGCGCACCAGCCCGGCTTCTGGCACTACGTGCAGAACCACGTCGTCAGCCGCCTCACCGACGACACGCCCGACTTCGACGGCATCGGCGAGCTGCACTTCCGGAGCGCCGACGCGGTGCAGGACGGCATGTTCGACTCCGAAGAGGGCATGCGCCTGATCTGGGAGGACACCGAGCGGTTCATGGACCACGACGGCTCGACGACGTTCCCGGCCCGGGAGCACCTGGTCCCGTGACCGGCACCGCGCCCGTCGTCCTCGTCGACGTGGACGATCGCATCGCGACCGTCACCCTCAACCGGCCCGAGGCGCGCAACGCGCTCAGCCGCGCGCTCTCGTACGCGCTGTGGGACGCGGTCCTGGCCGCGGGCGACGACCCCGGCGTCGACGCGCTGATCCTGACCGGCGCCGACCCCGCCTTCAGCGCCGGGGTCGACCTGAAGGAGGTCAGCGGTGAGATCCCGCCCACCGCGGACGCTCGGGGGCCGGGCGAAGGGCCCGAGCGGTACGGGAACGGTCTCTACCGGTTCATCCCCGTCATCCCGAAGCCGGTGATCGGTGCGATCAACGGGGTCGCAGTGACCGGCGGCCTCGAGCTCGCCCTGCAGTGCACCTTCCTCGTGGCGTCGGACCGGGCGCGCTTCGCCGACACCCACGCCCGGGTCGGGATCATGCCCGGTGGTGGCATCACCGTGCTGCTCGCCCAGCAGATCGGCGTCCCCCGGGCGGTCGAGATGTCGCTGACCGGCAACTTCGTGCCCGCCGACGAGGCACTGCGCCTCGGCCTGGTGAACCACGTCGTGCCCCACGAGGAGCTGCTGCCCTTCGCCCGTGCCCTCGCGACCGACGTCGTGAGCAACGACCAGGTCGGGGTACGCCGGCTGCTCGAGCACTACCGACGCCTGCCCAACGCGGCGACGCTGGACGAGGCCCACCTCGTCGAGGGCTACATGGCCGAGATGTGGCAGCGCGACACCGACGCGCTGGCGGCGCGCCGCGACGCGGTCACCGAGCGGGGGCGCTCGCAGGCGAACCCACGAGGCGGATGACCCGGCGTGCCCCGTGCGTCAGGACTCGGGTCGGTCGGAGAAGATGCCGGGCTCACCGGCGTGGATCTCGATCCACTCCGCACCCTCGTCGCCGGCTCGCCAGGAGTACAGCGCGTCGGGGCTGAAGTAGCCCATGCCCGCCCCGGTCCGCTGGTTGCCGTAGATGAGCTCTCCCCGGAGCACGTAGGTGAGCTGATGGGTCCCGTGGCGGTGGGGCTTCACCCGCTCGCCCGGCTTGGCCGACTCGTGGAACACCGACAGCTTCGGCGACATGAGGATGGTCTTCGTGACCAGCTCGCGACCGAAGAGGTCGTACATCTCCTGGGCACCCTCGCCATCACCGGCCATCTCTTCGATGGTGTACCCCGGCAGCTGGGCTATGTCGTAGAAGAACGGTCGCAGGTCCTGGTCGGTGCTCTGCGTCGCGGTGTCGTCCATCGTCAACCCCCACCTTCGCCGTCGCGTCCCTGCACACTACGGGGATCCCCGGCGCCGGGCCACGTCCCGCGCGCGACGCGCGGGACCCGGCGCGCGGGCACGCTGGAGGTGTGGAGTCGTCGGACGACCAGCTGAGCGATCAGCTCGAGGCCCTGCTGCAGACGGAGCACGTCACCATCGGCTCCCTCACCGACGTGCTCGACGAGCGCAGCTTCGCCGTCGTGCTCATGGTGTTGATGCTGCCGTCGGCGCTCCCGATCCCGACCGGTGGCGTCACCCACGTGCTGGAGGTCTTCGCCGCCCTCATCGCGCTGCAGATGGTCGTCGGTCGTCACGAGCTGTGGCTCCCGCGCCGGCTGGCCCGGAAGGAGCTCGGCGCGACATTCACCGGCAAGGCGGCGCCGAAGCTGTTGCGGTTCATCCGGTGGTTCGAGCGCCACTCCCGCCCGCGCCTCGCCCGGCTGCTCGACCGTCGCCCGGTGGTGTCGGTGCTCGGCGTCGTCCTCCTCGTGTTCGTGATCGGCGCGTTCGTCGCGCCGCCGTTCTCCGGGCTCGACACGCTGCCGTCGCTGGGTGTCGTGGTGGTCTGCCTGGGCGTCGTGTTCGCCGACGGTCTCATCGTGGTCGCGGGGCTCGTGATCGGCGTCGTCGGGCTGGTGCTCGACGTGCTGCTGGCCGCCGCGCTGTGGTCGTTGGTGTGACCGGGTGGCCGAAATCCGTCAGGTGTGCGACCGGCCGTCGTCACGGGCGGGTTGCTCCCCTGTAACCCGAGGCACAACATCCAGCAATCGGCGGCGCGGACCGTGGCCGCATGATTCAAACATTGCGCCTCAACTTCAGGGATCCGGACCGGCGCCGCTACGTCGGGGCCAAGATGGGCGGCAAGCTCATCGGGGTCGCGCTCGTCATGGGCGTCATCTACGGCTTGGCCTGGTTCTTCAGCAACGAAGCCGGGGCCGCGGTGCCGGGACAGGCCGCGGCGGTGAAGGTGACCGAGGTGGTGAACGGTCTCAACACCGCGTGGGTGCTCGTCACCGCCTTCCTCGTGTTCTTCATGCAAGCGGGCTTCATGATGTTGGAGGGCGGGTTCGCCCGGACCCGCGAGGTCTCCAACATCATGATCGAATGCATCGTGGACACCGCGCTGTGCGGGCTCCTCTTCTACGCGTTCGGGTTCGCGTTCATGTTCGGTCCCGGCAACGGTTGGATCGGGTACCACTACTTCTTCCTGCAGGACATCCCGCACACGTACACCTACGGCGGTTCGCTCGACACCGGCGTCGCGTTCCTGGCGTTCTTCCTCTTCCAGTTCGCCTTTGCCGACACCGCCAGCACGATCGTCTCGGGCGCGATGGTCGGGCGCACGTCGTTCAAGGGTGACCTTCTCTACAGCCTCGCGGTGAGCGGGTTCATCTACCCGATCTTCGGCCACTGGATCTGGGGTCCGAACGGTTGGCTGGCGACGATGGAGACGCCGTTCCGCGACTTCGCCGGCTCGACGGTGGTGCACACCATCGGCGGTGTGCTCGCCCTCTGCGGGGCGATCGCGCTCGGCCCGCGGCTCGGGAGGAAGTTCAAGCGTGACGGTGGTGGGATGCCCCCAGGCCACAACATGACCCTCGCCGCCCTGGGCGCGGTCATCCTGTGGTTCGGTTGGTACGGCTTCAACCCCGGCAGCACGCTCTCGGCCATGGACTTCGAGGGCATCGGCCGGGTGGCGACGAACACGACCCTGGCCGCGTGTGCAGGCGCCCTGGTCGCGGTGGCCTGGGTCTACCCCCGGTCGAAGAAGTGGGACGTCGGGATCAGCATCAACGGCCTGCTCGCCGGTCTGGTCGCCATCACCTGTCCGTGTTACTGGGTCTCACCGACCGGATCGATCGCCATCGGTGCCATCGCCGGCGTGATCATGATCCTCATCGTCGACTTCACCGAATGGGTTCGCGTCGACGACCCCTGCGGTGCGTTCGCGGTGCACGGCGCCTGTGGGATCTTCGGCACGCTCAGCCTCGGGCTCTTCGCGGTCGGCAACTACTCCGACGTGAAGGGGATCCTCTACGGCGGCAACGCCAACCAGCTCATCGCCCAGGTGAAGGGCAGCGCCACGATCATCGCGGCCACCGCCGCCGCCGGGCTGCTGCTCATGTTCGGCCTGAAGGCGTTGGGGGTGTTGCGGATCTCGGAGGCCGAGGAGCTCGAGGGCCTCGACATCGCCGAGCACGGCGCCCCGGCGTACCACCCGGAGTACGCGTACATGGGGTACTCGCAGCTGCCGCCATCGATCGAGGAGTCGGGAGGAGGTGTCGGGGTGGTCGCTCCACCATCGGACATCCACCTGCCGGCCACGGAGTAGGCGTCCGGCGCAGTGCGCCTGCTCCGGGGAGCGAGGACGAGCCGGGTTCGCCCGGCTCGTCCTCGTGCGCGCCGGGTCAGACCATCTTCTCGAGGAGGTAGCCCGCACCGCGGACCCGCTGCAGCCGGAGCCCGACACGGCCCAATGTCTGCGACACCCGCCGCACGGTGGTCTTGATCGCCTCCTCGTGCGCGCTCGTGCCCGCATCGAGGAACACCTCGTCGACCTGTTCGTCACGGACCACGACGCCGAAGTGGTCGACGAGCAGGCGGACGAGCGGGATCTGCCCGTTCGTCACCGCGCACCACTGGTCACGCATCCAGAGCAGGCCGTCGTCGTCGAGCATCGGACGTTCCCGGGCGTCGGCGCGCCGGGCCACGGTGGTCGCCCGCAGCTCGAGCTCGGACTGGTCGACGGGGACGCGGACCCAGTCCTCGAGCTCGTCCCAGCGCGGCGGCGGGGGTGCGCCGCACTCGACGAGCAGCACGCGCGGCGCGCCGACGGACTCGAGGTCCCGGCGGTAGTCCTGCTCCATCGGCCAGCGGACGAGGCGCACGTCGACGGGGAGGGTCGGATCGAATCGGAACGGGTGGATGCGGACACTGGTGCCCAACAACGGTTCGAGCGGCAGCTCGTTGGGGATCACGGCCACCGCTTCGAGTCGACTCATGGGTCGCATGTCGAAGCTCCTTGGTCGCGCGCGACGCGCGCACCGGGCAGCCGCCACGTCGCGTCGTTGGTCGCGCGCGCGAGACGGCTTCGGGACTGGACGGCGCGGAGCGCCGTCGTCAGATCGCGAGGAGCTGCGGTGGCGCGCGACCGAGTGACGAGGTGCCGAAGGAGCGCGACCGGCGCGCGCCGCCGGGGCGTCCGAGGCGAAGGGACGCCAACGCGGCGAGGAGCGCGGCGGTGGCGAGGAGGGCGGCGCCGGTGCGGACGGCGTGGGCGAGCCAGTTGCCGCCGGGACCGCTCCGGCCGACCGCGGCGAGGCGGGTCGGGGGCGTCGGCGCGATCAGCTCGTCGCGCGCGTGCAGAAGGCTGGTGGCGCCGGCGGCGCGACCGGTGGACGCGCCCCCCTCGAACCCCGGGTCGAACGCGGCAGTGGCACCGGCGGCGAGCAGCGCGGCGGTGAGCGCCAGCAGAGCCAGGAGCCGACGACGCCTCATCGAGGCAGCCTACCGGCCCCGGTTGCGAACCGGCCCTTCGACGCGGTCCTGGGTGCGATGTCGCCCTCGAAGCGTC
>DATBBL010000387.1:0-7812 GCA_036271015.1 Acidimicrobiia bacterium | reverse complement strand
CGACCTCGCGCTCTACTCGGGCCAGGTGACCGCGCTCGTCGGCGACAACGGTGCCGGCAAGTCGGTGCTCATCAAGACCGTCGCCGGCATCCACGGGCCGGATGGCGGGCAGGTCCTGTGGAAGGGCCGCGCGGTGCACATCCGCACGCCCAAGGACGCCGCCGCGCTGGGCATCGAGACCGTGTACCAGGATCTCGCGCTGTGCGACAACCTCGACATCGTCCAGAACATGTTCCTCGGCCGGGAGCTGACGCGCCGCGGCCTCCTGGCCGAGGAGGACATGGAGCTCTCGGCGCGCCAGACGCTGGCCGACCTCTCGGTCACGACCGTGCGCTCGATCCGACAACCCGTCGTCTCGCTGTCGGGCGGTCAACGCCAGGCCGTCGCGGTGGCGAGGGCGGTGATGTGGAACTCCGAGCTCGTGATCATGGACGAGCCCACCGCCGCGCTCGGCGTCGCCCAGACGGCCATGGTCCTCGCGCTCGTCCGCCGGCTCGCCGATCGCGGCCTGGCGGTGATGATGGTGTCGCACAACCTCAACGACGTGTTCGCGGTCGCCGATCGCATCGTGGTGCTGCGGCTGGGCCGGATGGTCGCCGCGGGCCCGGCGAGCGACTTCGACCCGCAGACGGTCGTCGACTACATGACGACGGGACGATCCGACCGGGCGCCGCATCCGACGGACCCGGGCGCGCCCACGACGGAAGGGGGGCCCGAAGGTGGCGAAGACGACTGAGCCCCCGATCGAGACCGGGGACGTCGAAGACGAGCAGCTGACGCGACCGCCCGTCGCCGCGCAGGCCACGGTCGACGAGCTCACGGCGAACAACCTCCGGGAGTACGCCCGCGCCTCGGTGGTGCGTCTGCGCGCCGGCCAGAGCGGCGTGCTGCCCGTCGTGCTCGGCCTGTTCCTCATCTCGATCATCTTCCAGAGCCTGAACTCGAACTTCCTGACCGCCGGCAACATCGTGAACCTGCTCGTGCAAGGCGCGGTGTACATGCTCCTGGCCATGGCCGAGGTGTTCGTCCTCCTGCTCGGCGAGATCGACCTGTCGGCCGGGTTCGTCGGTGGGGTCGGCGGGATCATCGCGGCCGAGCTCGTCACCAGTGAGCACGGGAGCTGGTCGTGGTGGGTGGCGTGCATCGCCGCACTCCTGGTGTGCGCGCTCATCGGCGCGTTCATGGGCACGATCATCACGCGCCTCGGGCTCCCGTCGTTCGTCGTCACGCTGGCGGGACTCCTCGCGTTCCAAGGCGTGATGCTCCTCATCCTCGGCAACGGCGGCACCCTGCCGATCAACGACAACGTGATCAACGACTTCGCCAACGGGCTCCTGACGCCCGCGGCGGGCTGGATCGTGATGGGGGCCATCGTCGCCCTGTATGCGGTCATGACGTGGATGCACGACGCCCGCCGACGACGGCGCGGGCTCGTGGCGCCGCCGCTCGGCGTGACCGTCCTGAAGATCGTGGGCGTCGCGGTGGCGGCGGTGGTCCTGGTGATGATCTGCAACACCGACCGCGGCGCGCTGGTGCCGATCAAGGGCATGCCCTGGATCGTGCTGATCGTGCTCGGCGTGTGCGCGGCGTGGACGGTCCTCCTCGGACGCACCCGGTTCGGCCGGTACGTCTACGCCATCGGCGGGAACGCGGAGGCGGCGCGCCGCGCCGGCGTCAGCCTGGCTCGCATCCGCACGCTGTGCTTCGTGCTGTCGTCGTTCACCGCCGGCATCGCCGGCATCGTGTACGCCTCGCGGTTGCGCTCGGTCTCGACGAACCTCGACGGGGGCCAGCTCGTGCTGTACGCCGTCGCCGCCGCGGTCATCGGCGGCACCAGCCTCTTCGGTGGACGCGGCAAGCCGATCCACGCGGTGTTGGGTGGTCTCGTCATCGCCGCCATCGACAACGGCATGGGGCTCCAGGGCTTCAGCGCGGCGTCGAAGTACATCGTCACCGGGATCGTGCTCGTCGCCGCCGTCACCATCGACGCCCTCGCCCGGAGGGGCCGCACGGCCGGGACCTAGACCCGAACCGGGCACGGCGGCGACCCGGCCGCCGGCCACGTCCATCGGCCGTCCCGAACCGGAGTGGATCAGATCTCGAGCGGCTCGTGCTCGATCTGCTCGACCAGCGCGGCGAGGCTCGTGCGGTCGATGCCCTTGCGCAGCTGCCGCACGAACATCAGGCTCATGGTGAGCGCGGCCGCCCCCGCGCCGACGATGGAGCCGATCTCCACCCGGGTGAAGAGGTCGTTCGACGACACGAGGGTCGCCACCACGAACGCGACCACGCCGACCAGCCACGACAGCAGCACCTGTCCCAGGGCATCGAGCGCGATCAACCCCTGCGACATGGTGAGGGCGAAGATGAACATCCCGCTCCCGGCCGCGAGCAGGGCGAGGTCGAGGTTGCCGAGCTCGAACTTGGCGCCGAAGAGGAGGTGGCCGACGAACGGGCCGAGCGTTGCGCCGCCGATCACGCCGACCAGGCCGATCCCGCTCACCACGAGCAGGAGGTTGCGCATGCCGCGGCGGAAGTCGTCGGTCTGGCCCGCGCTGACCTGCGCCGCGAGCCGCGGCAACAACGCCGCCTGCACCGCCTGGAACAGCAGGATCGGAATGCGCGACAGGAAGAGGCCGACGATGAAGTCGGCGACCATCACCCGCTCGGCCGAGGTGGCGAGGAGCTGGGCGCCGAGAAACGGTGCGTAGCTCAGCACCTGCGCCAGCAACGACCCGCCGAGCAGCAGGCCGAGGTTGGTCGAGAGCTCCGACCACGGCGCCTCGGGCCCCGGGGTCATGAGCTGGTCCTGCCCACGCAGCGCGACGAGCGTCGCCAGCGCGGGCGGGATGGCGAGGCAGAGGCCGAAGCCGACCGGGTCGGTCGATCCGACGGCGACGAGCACGATGCAGGGGAGCAGGCGGATGATGCCTTCGGCTCCCATGCTGATGCCGTAGGCGCCGAACTGGCCCGCGCCCGCGAACGCGCCCCGCGCGAGGAGCTCGAAACCGAACGTGAAGAGCGCGACCACGAGGCAGATGACCAGCCCGACGTTGCCGGCGAACAGGTTGTCGACGAGCGGCGTCGTCACGGCCAGGACGATCGTGGCGATCCCGAGCCCGGTCGCGAACATCAGGCCGATCACCCCGGCGCGGCGGATGACCGGCGCGCCGCCGATGCCGTGCGCGCGCCGCGCCGCGAGCGCGCGGCCGACCTCCTGTTCGACGGGGAGGAAGATGCCGGGCGCGAGCACGAACACGAACACCCACAGCGCGTTGAGCGCGCCGTAGTCGGGTTTGCTCAGGCCGCGGAAGGCGAGGATCTGGAAGAGGTAGGTGGTGATGCCCGAGACCACGAGGCCGACACCGACGGCGAGGGTGCCGTCGGGCAGTGGGAGCGCCGCGATCAGGTTCTGCGCCCGCTGGCGGGCCGAGAGGCTGACGGGGGCGTGTTCGAGTCGGGAGTCGGTCGACACGATGCTTCCGCGGGTGGGGGCAGTTCGGTCGGACGGCGGTGGCCGGCCGGGCTGAGCGCCCAGCGTAGGAGTGCTTCCCCTGCGAGGGGGTATCAGCGTGGTCGCGCGAACTCCGGGTCGCCGGTTCCCGCCTCCGACCGGCCCGGACGACCGACGACCGTGGAGCGGGTGACGGGAATGCACCGGCCCTCTGACCTGCGAAGACTCGACCGTTCGGTGCGACTGCTCGTTCCTGGGACGACGTCCCGCTTGCCTGGTTTACTTGCGTGCAGGCCGGAGCTGCAGAGGGGGTCGGTGTGGCGGAGTCGCCGCGCAGGTGGCCGCGGGAGGAACGGGACGACATCCTTCGAGTGCACCGGGTCGCAGCTTGATGCTCGCCAGCGAGGCTCCAGCCCTGGCCGCGCTCATCACGGCCGCGGTCGCGGTCGTCGGTGTGACCCTCACTGCGATCTTCAATCAGTTGGGCCGCCGGGATGCTGATCGCGAGCGCAAGTCCCTCGCCCTCCATGACGCGTCGAAGCGACTCAGCAGCAAGAGCGACCCCAAACGCGCGGCGGCGATGGCTGCCGTGGTCGAGCACTTGAGCCATCCGAGCACCGCGGCCGCGGCGCGGCGCATCGCGCTCAACGCGCTCCACTACGAAGCGGAGCCGCTCGTCGTCGAGCTCGCGGTCGACCAGATCAAGGATTCAGGACAGCAGCGGCAGGGGGCGGCGGACCTCGTTCACTTGAACCGGCACCTCTGGCGGGGCGTGTTGGACCAGTTCGGCCGGGTGCTTGCCGGCGGACAGTACGATCCGCGATCGATCTCGGCGGAGCTCGACAAGCTCTCGTACAACCAGGCGATTCTCTCGCGCCTGCTCGAGGGCCAGACCGTCAGCGACATCGACTTCACCGATACGTTCTACCCGGCCCTCTGGGCGCCCGAGGTCGGCTTCCTCAGGTGCAATTTCACGTCCGCGCTCTTGCACTACTCCAACCTTCGAGCGGCGCGCTTCGAAGAATGCACGCTCGATCGGGCGATTCTCATCGGCGCGTACCTGGAGTCCACGACCTTTCCCCGGAGCTCCACCGCCGACCTCGTGTCCTTCGGAGCTCGCCTGGGTGCGCGCACGGAACCACAACCTGCGTCGTCCCCTGACGGAGTGCTGAGCGCGGATACGGGTCTTGCGAGTTCGTTCCTCTACGAGTTCGAACAGGACTGGCGCGGCCACTGGACCGCGCAAGCCGACGAAGACACCTTTGAGGCCGTCTGGTGGAATCAATCCGGCAAGGTGGAAGCGGAGCTCATCGCGCGAGACAACGCCTTCGACCGAACACGATCAACGGACGGAAACGACGGCGTGTACCGGATCGATCGCGTCGAGACGCTGGATCCTCAACGGCAGGTCGTACTGCTCGGAGGGACCCACTCGCTCGAGCACCGCATGCCGAGTGTGTGGCGTGCCGTGTGGTGGAAGAAGCCCGATCCCGTGAAACCGGCGCCGCAACCCACCGAGGCCGCGTGAATCGCGTCGTCGATCCTCGCCGCCCTACATGGACATGTTGTGCATCGGAGCCTGCGTGGGGGTGCTCAGGCCCGGGATGGTGGCGGGTGCGACGAGCACGAGCAGGCCGAGGCCGAAGAGGATCGCGGCGGTTCCGTGAGCGGCGACGCGGCGCCATGGAAGCGTCTTTTCGACGGCAATCAGTCCGGCGACGACGGCCATCCACACGAGGCTCATGATGCCCAACGCGAAGAGCGCCGCCATCAGCGCCCAGCAACAGCCGACGCACCAGGCACCGTTCTTGGTCCCCATCCGGAATGCGCCCGACCGGCCTTCGCGCCACGAACCGAGGAGGAAGCCGAGCGGACTCCGACACTTCCCGAGGCACGCGTCTTTGAGCGGGGTCATCTGGTAGACGGCCGCCAGGATGAGCGTGCTCGCCGCCGCCCATCGGCCGGCGCGGTCCCACGCCAGAACGTCACCCCAGGTCGAGTCCACGACCCTCGCGATCGAGAAGGCGAGGACTCCCGCGGCGGCCCACGTGACCAGGTACCCCGCCGCGAACATCAACGGCGACAGCGGCGAGCGTTTGCTGGTCATGCGGGAGTACAACGCGACCGTGGGGGCGACCGACGGGAACATCATCGCCGCCATCATCACGATCCAGACCGAGAGGAACCAGCCGAAGGTTCCGAGACCGGTCCAAGGGCCGTTGTCCATCCCCTGCATCTGGTCGGCCGTCCACCACCAACCCGCTGCCGCGAGCACGAACAACACCACGACCAGCCCGCGCCGGGCACGTACCGCAGAGAACGCCGGGGCGAGACCACCGCCCTGACGCAGTGGCTCGGCGGCCGGGGCAGCCATTACTCGGTCACACGGCCCAAGCGAACTCGGACGTCGAGAGACCGGTCTTCCCTTCGTACTGGATGCCGAAGGCGTTGATCCGCGAGCTCTTCGCCTCCGCCATCGTGAGATTCGGACCAACCGGATGGAACATGCCATCGAACCGAACGGGCCGACCCGTCTCCACGCCGAACGGCACGATGTCCTCGATCTCGAACTCGATCACCTCACCGACCCGGACGCGGTGACGCAGCCCATCGTCGTGGACTTCGATCGCAGCTCGTTGGACCCCGAGCATCTCGCCGACCAATGGAGTGAGCGCCCCCATCGGTCCGCCGAGCTGCCCGCCGAAGACCTGAACCAGCTTGTCGAACTGCTCGTCGGTCGCGTGCTCGTCGATGAACACGCCCAGCCGCCAGTTCCCGTCGGTCATGACCTTCGGCGTGTCCGCGATCGCCGCGACCTTCAGCCCCGCGATGTCGGTGCCCTCGATGTCGCCTTCGCGGATGTTGAAGACGAGCGTGACCCGGCAGAAGTCGTAGGTGGCACCGTGGTTGAACGTCAGATTGCACGGGCACATCAACTCACACGAACAGGTCTCGACGTAGCTTCCCTTCAGGTTCCAGGCCATGGGACCGTCCCTTCCGAGAGGTACGAGCCTCCCACCCGGGCCGAAACCCGTCAACCGGCGTTCGTCCGAGAGTCCGCTAGTGATCGTCGTGACCTGGACCACCTTGGGCGTCGAGCGGCTGCTTCATCATCTTGAGCATCGGAACGCCACCGCTACGCACGAACCGGATGACCAACGCGGCCGCGAGGATCAAGAACGCGATGTTGAGGTACGTCGTGTAGTTCCACGAGAAGTGCGCTTCGATGACGTCGGCATTGCGCTCCGTGGGCGTGAGACCGGTGACACCGAACAGGATCTCGATGACGTAGCCGGCTGCCACCATGGTCGCGTAGAACGTGGCGAAGATGAACAGGGTCATCCTCGTGCCGTAGTACTTGCGGTAGATGAGCAGCACCGGGATCACGATCAGATCGGCGAAGATGAAGCTGATCACTCCGCCGAAGCTGATCCCACCGTTCCAGAGCACCGCGGCGAGCGGAACGTTGCCGATCGAACAGACAAAGCTGATCACGGCGACCAGCGGACCGACGATCGGTCCCCAGAGCTTCGCGACGAACGGATGGTCCACCAGGAAGAAGCTCTGCCAGAAGCTGTCGGGCACCCACGCCGCGGCGGCGCCCGCGAGCAGGAGTCCACCGACGATGTCGACCCACACCGACGCCCAGTTCATGACGAAGTACTCGCTGATCGACGTCCGACCCGCAGGGCTGAGGATGCGTTGGAGCGTTGAGCCGTCACCGTGGACGCTCATGTCCATCGCGGCATGGCCTTCCATCCTCCCGGCCACGCCTCGATCGGCCTGGGCGCGGGCCGCTTCGAGCACTCGGGCGCGAAGGAACACGCGAAACAGGATGGCCAAGAAGACGATCATCACCGGGCCGCCGATGAACTCGGCGAGGGTGAACTGCCAACCGAGCATCAACGCCAGCAGCACACCCAGTTCGATGACGAGGTTGGTGCTCGCGATCTCGAACGCCATCGCCGCGGTGAAGTCGGCACCCTTTCGGAACAACGACCGCGCGAGCGCGACGGCGGCGTAGCTACACGACGAGCTCGCCGCGCCGAGCCCGGTCGCGATGGCCAGGCTCCGGGGCCGATCATCGCCCATCAGTCGACCGACGGTCTCCTTCTTCACCACGGACTCGACGATCGCGGAGAGCAGGAATCCGAGGATCAACGCCCAGAGGATCTGCCATCCCATCGACGCGCTGATCGACAACGCGTGACCCAGGGCGTCCAGCGCGTTCACCGCGCTGGCTCTCGTGCCGTCACGACGCCCACTCTCCCATGGGACCCCGGTGCGTGCCGCTCGGGAACCAGCGCGCAAGAACGACCGTCAGACGGGCATGAGACGACGTTGGATCATCGCGATGC
>DATBBL010000386.1:0-9936 GCA_036271015.1 Acidimicrobiia bacterium | reverse complement strand
GAAGGCCAACGGTCTCGTGGTCATCCCGGCAGCCTGCCGCACGGGGGGCGCGGTCGCCAGCGCTCCACATGCGGCTCCGCCCCGGGCCTGGTCGCGCCTGGTTGACTGGCCGGCGTGGTGCGCATCTACGCCGGGGGGTGGACGGTCGACCAGCTGGCGGCCATCCAGCAGGAGCTCGAGCGCCGCGGCGTCCGCTACACGATGGACGCCGACGAGCTGCTCGTGGACGAGCACGCCGAGCGCATGGTCGACATGATCGTCGAGTCGATCACCGAGATCTGATCACCGGGAACTGATCAGCGCCGGCGGCGGTCCTCCCGCCGGTCGACCCGGTTGCGGGTGCGTTCGGCGGTGCCGACGACGACCGAGGTGGTGACCGCGGCGCGGGCGATGGGGCGTCTTCCCAGCATGGTTGCTCCTGTCGGGAGGGGTCGATCCGGGCGGGTCAGCCGACCGCGTCGAGATCGGCGAGGGCGGGCTCGATCAGATCGTGGGGGATCCGGGAGCCCTCGATCAGGACGCCACCCGACGCCCGCATGGCGTCGACCAGCGGCTTCGCCCACGTGTCCTCCCAGATGAGGAGCGCGGCCGACGAGTCGGGGTCGAGCGCCTCCGCGGCGTACTCGATGTCGTCGTGCGAGATGAGGCCACCGACGTCGCCGTCGAGGTCACCGAAGCCGGCGAGGGCGTCGTGCTCGTCGAACTCGACGGCCACGTGGTTGCCGTCGGCGTCCTTGGCGATGAAGACGAGATCGAGGATGCGGATGGTGCCGCTCGTGATCAGGTCGGAGAGCGCGGGGGCGATCTCGCCGTTGAACTGGTTGCCGGGGAAGCCGACGATCATGTACTCGACCGGACCGATGCTCATTGCGCGACCTCCAGACGGGGTGCGTTCGATCTCACCCTACGACGCCGGTCGAGCGCATCACCCGGGTTGGACGATCGCGACCGACCGAGCATCCGGGAGGAGTGGTCAAGAATTAGTTTTCCGAACTAAATATCGGGTATGCTGGGTCCATGACCAGCACGCCGCCCGTCACCCTCGCCCCCGACGCCGTGGAGGTGGCCGGCCGACTCCGGATGACCGCGTTCCGTCTGACCCGCCTCCTGCGCCAGCAGGACACCGAGGGCCTCGCCCCCACCCTGAGCGCGGCGCTGGCCACCATCGTCCGTGACGGGCCGCTCACCCTCGGTGAGCTCGCCGCCCGCGAGCACGTCGCCCCGCCGAGCATCACCAAGGCGGTGGAGAAGCTCGTGGCCGCCGGACTTGCTACCCGGGCCCCCGACGAGACCGATCGGCGCGTGGTGCGCGTCACCGCGACCGCGGCCGGTCGGCGGCGGGTGGCCCAGAACCGGTCCCGCCGCACCGCGTGGCTGGCGGGTCGGCTCACCGACCTCTCCCCCGCCGACCTGGCCAAGCTCGCGGCCGCCACCGACGTGCTCGAGCGGCTCATCCACCAGTCGGACGGTGACACGGCGTGAAGGCGAAGACCCTCCGAGGCGTCCGCACGACCTTCCGCGCGCTGCGCAACCGCAACTTCCGGCTGTTCTTCGCCGGGCAGCTGATCTCGCAGGCCGGCACCTGGCTCACCACGATCGCCCTCACCCTCCTGGTGCTCCAGCTGACCCACAGCGGCGTGGCGATCGGCCTGCTCACCGCCGCCCAGTTCGGGCCGGTGCTCCTGTTCGGCGCGTGGGGTGGCCTCATCGCCGACCGGTCCGACAAGCGCCGTCTGCTGATCATCACGCAGACCCTGGAGATGCTCCAGTCGTTCACGCTCGCCGCGTTGGCGTTCATGAGCCACCCGCCGGTGGCCGCGTTCTACCTCACCGCGCTGGCCGGTGGCTTCATGCTCGCGTTCGACAACCCGGCCCGGCGGTCGTTCGTGGCGGAGATGGTGCCGGCGTCGGATGTGCAGAACGCGGTCACGCTGAACAGCGCGCTCATGACCAGCTCGCGCGTGATCGGTCCCGCGCTCGCCGGCGTCCTGGTGGTGACCGCCGGCTTCGGGTGGTGCTTCCTCATCGACGGCATCTCCTACCTCGCGGTGATCGCGAGCCTGTTCATGATGCGCCGATCGGAGCTCCGCCAGCCCCCCGTGGTGGCCAAGGCGAGGGGGCAGCTGCGGGCCGCCGTCCGCTACATCCGCGCCGTGCCTGACCTGTGGATCCCGCTCACGATGATGACGATCGTGGGCACGCTGACCTTCAACTTCGCGGTGGTGATCCCGCTCTTCGTCGAGCACACCCTCCACGGCAGCAACGGCTCGTTCACGTTGCTGTACTCCGTGTTGAGCATCGGTTCGGTCGTCGGCGCGTTGGCGGCCGCTCATCTGAAGGTGATCGACACCCGTCACGTGGTGTGGGCGTCGATCGGGTTCGGTGCCGCGATGTTCGTCCTCGCGGGCGCACCCACCCTGCCGAGCGCGTTCCCCATCGCGCTGTTCGTCGGGCTCACGAGCGTGGCGTTCATCACGACGTCGACCGCGATCGTCCAGGTGAAGGCCGATCCCGCGATGCGCGGGCGCGTGCTGGCGCTGCAGGGCATGGTGCTGATCGGGAGCACGCCGATCGGTGGGCCCCTGCTCGGATGGATCTGCGACGTCTACGGGGCACGCGCCGGCATCCTGCTCGGTGCGGCCGCCGCGGTCGCCGCGGGCGTCTGGGGCTACGTGATGCACCGACGGATCGTGGAGTCCCGCGCGGTCGAGGCGACCCGAGAGATGGAGTCGGCAGGCTTGACGTCGGTCTGATCGCCGCGCCGACCCCGTAGCCTCCTCCCCGTGCGGCGTCTCGCGGCCCTGACGGCTGCTGCCCTGCTTGCGCTCGTGGTCGCCGGCACCACGACCGCGCAGGCGAGCTCGCCGTTCGCGGCCGCCGACGCCACCCTGCGCACGCGCGTCGCCGACGACGGCCTGTCGGGCGGCGTCCTCCTCGTCGCCCGGGGTGACGAGCTCGTCCACCGCTACGCGGTCGGCCGCATGGACGAGCGCACCGTCATCCCCATCGCGTCGGCCAGCAAGTGGCTGACCTCGGCGACGTTGATGACGTTCGTGGACGAGGGCCGCCTGCGCCTCGACGATCCGGTGTCCGAGTACCTCCCCGGTTTCGACGGCGCCAAGGCCGGTATCACCGTGCGCGAGCTCCTCTCGCACCGCACCGGCCTGCCCGCGGCGGCGTGCGAGGGCGATCCTTCCAGCACCCTCGCCCGCTGCCTCCGGTCCATCGCCGGCGGCGGCGACCCGGCCGCCCCACCCGGCACCGAGTTCCACTACAGCGGCGTGGGCTTCGTGATCGCGGGTCGGTTGATCGAGCGGTTGAGCGGTACGTCGTTCGAGGACGCGTTCGAAGCTCGCATCGCCCGGCCGGTCGGGATGAGCCACACCCGCTTCGACGGCACCACCCGTCCGCACACGCGCAATCCCGCACCCGCGGCCTCGGCCCGTTCCAGCGTGCGCGACTACGCGCGGTTCCTCCGCATGCTGGCCCACGACGGCGCCGTCGACGGCCGCGTGGTGCTGCAGCCGGCGTCGGTCGCGGAGATCGAACGGGACCAGGTCGCCGGGCTCGACACCAGCGACGACCCCGCGGTCCAGATCACCGGCATCCCCACCTACGGGCTGGGAGTGTGGCGCGACGTGGTCGGGCCCGACGACGCGATCCAGGTCGTCAGCGGCAGCGGCGCGCTCGGCTTCTACCCGTGGATCGATCGGGTGCACGGCACGTACGGCGTCGTCGCGGTCGACGACGAGCGGAACGGCGCGGAGCACGCCGTCCCTGCGTCGCAGCGCCTCGCCCGGATGCTGTGGGAGGCGGCGGCCTGAAGCGGCCGCGAGCGCGTGACCGGCGAGGGCCAGGCTCCGGTCAGCGCCGGAGCCCCTGGGCCAGCACGGCCTGGGCCTCCTCCGAGCCGAGCACCCGGGTCGTGCGCCGGGCGATGCGCCAACCGTCGGCCTCGCGCTCCAGGTCCCACCGGTTGCACCCGATGCGGAACAGGACGAAGTCGTCGGCCTGCCGGTGGTAGATGCGCGAGTACCCCACCGCGACCGCAGTGTCACCCTCGACGTGCACCGCCGCGGGTCCGATGGTGTGCGCGCAGTTCGGGAGCAGACGCTGGTGACCCCGCCCGAGGACCATCGCCTCGACGTCGGCGCGGCTCTGCATCAAGCCGCCGTCGACGTCGAACACCGCGTCCTCGGTGAACAGCTCGCCCGTCGCGTGCGCGTCGCCGGTGTCGACCGCGAACCCGTACTCGACGATGGTGCGGGTCACCGCCAGCTCGTCCTCCAACGTCTGCACGCGTGCCTCCAGCGCCTCGAGCCGCTGGACGACGTCGTCGGTCATGGTCATACCCCCTCCGCGATCGGCACCAGCGCCGCGAGCTGCTCGACGTAGTGCTGCGGCGAGCTGTGCCGGAAGCTCACGTTCACCATCGTCGCCCCGATGTCGGCCTGCGCCGCCAGTGCCCGCTGCGCGGCGCCGGGGTCGTCGAGCGGGTCGAGCAACCGACCGACGGGCAGCACCACCTCGAACCGCGGGAGGTCGGTCGCCTCCTGGCGTCGGGCCCAGCTGTCGGTGCTGCGGGCGCGTTCGAGCAGGGCGCGCTCCTCGTCGATCGAGAGGCCGAACGGCGCCCAGCCGTCGGCCAGCTCGACCGCGCGGCGCAGGGAGCGCGCGGTGCGACCGCCGATCCAGAGCGGGATCGTCTGCTGGACGCCGCACGGATCCACCAACACGCCGTCGTAGTCGTAGAACTCGCCGTGGTATTCGGGCTGCCGGCGACCGAAGCTGGTCCGGAGCGCACGCAGGGCGTCGTCACCCCGCGCACCGCGGTCGGGGAAGTCGGCACCGAGGAGCTCGAACTCCTCCTGCAGCGAGCCGACCCCGACGCCCAGGATCAGCCGGCCGTTGGAGATGCGGTCGAGCGTGCCGTAGCGCTTGGCGATCGCCAGCGGGTGGTGGTAGCCGAGCACGAGGACGTACGTGGCGAACCGGATGCGTTCGGTGCGTGCCGCGAGGTACCCGAAGGTGGCGAGCGGGTCCCAGTACCGGCCGCCACGCACCGCGGCGACGTCGTCGGGGATGATGACGTGCTCGCTGCACGTCACGTAGTCGTACCCGAGCCGATCGGCCGCTTCGATCAGGGGGACGACCTCGTCGAAGACCGCGTCGACCTCCCAGGGCGCGTGACCGTTCGGGGTCATCGTGAACAGCGGGGGCGTGATGCCGAGGCGCATGTGGAACGGCTCCCTTCCCGGCGTCAGCCGGACGAGTACGCGCGCCGATCGACGACGAGCGGCAGGACGGTCACCCCGTCTTCGACGGCAGGCGGAGCGCGAGCAGCTGCGGCGGATTGGCTCCGCCGACGGGGATGTAGAGGGTGTCGCCGACCGCGGCGAGCCAACCGTTGATGGTCCCGCGCGCCTGGTACTTCCAGACGATCGCGCCGGTGCCGCGGTCCAGCGCGACGACTGTGCCGTCGAGGAGCGCGGTGAGGACGAGATCGTTCACCACCGTGGCACCGCCGAGCGGGTCGCCGGGGACCTTGGTGTCCCACACCACCTTGCCCGTCTGCGCGCGGATGGCGACGACCTCGCCGTCGTGCGTGCCCAGTTGACCACCAAAGTAAGACGGCTTGTCGGGCGGGAGCGTCGACGGCGCGTTGACGGTCGCGACGTAGACCACGCCGTCGGCGGCGGCCGGCGGGGTCAGGATCCCGCCGTACGTCCCGGGCCAGACGTCGGTGGGGGCGGTCAGCGAACGCTCGGTGTCGTGGCGATGGACCCCGACCGCGCGCTGCCAGATGACGCGCCCGGTGACGGGATCGAGCCCGACCACCACGCCCGACTTGCCCGCGCTGACCACGATCGCTCGACCCTTGCGGGGCCGGACGATGAGGGCGTGGACCTGGTCGCGGTCGTAGAGGTCGTGCGCGGTCACCTGGTGGTACCAGCGCAGCGCGCCGGTGTCGACGTCGAGCGCGAGGATCGAGTCGGAGTAGAGGTTGGCACCCGGACGACTCGTGCCGTTCGGGTACTCGGCGGTGCCGACGAAGGGTGCAGGGTTGGCGGTCCCGAAGTACACGGTGCGTCGCGCGGGGTCGACGGCCGGCGTGTACCACGCGCCACCTCCGGAGTTGACCTCGGGGTGACCCCAGAGATCGCCACCCTTCACCGTGTCGAACGACCAGCGCACCACGCCCGTCGCGGCATCGAGCGCGTAGAGCACGCCGCGATCGCCGGGGGTGAAGATGCCGTCGACGCTCACCGGCACGGTCGATGCGAACACCAGCCCGTCGAACACGGTCGGCTGGATGTCGACGCCCAGCGTCGCCGTGGTCGCCAACTTCGTGCGCCACAACTCCTTCCCGGTGTTCTGGTCGAGGGCCAGCACCGCGTTCGATCCCGCGTCGGCCATGACCCGACCATCGGCCACCGCGACGCCGAAGGGCCCGACGTTGAAACCGCTCGCCGCGCTGGTCCAGCGCTTCGTGCCGGTGTCGGCGTCGATCGCGACGACGACGCCGGAACCGCCCTGGACGTACACGGTGCCGTCGACGACCACCGCCGCGGTCGAGAACGTGGCGGCCCCTGGCACCTCGGCCGCGAACGCCTCCTGCAGCCGGTCGACGTTCGCGCTCGTGATCCGGCTCCCGACGGCCGCCCGGGCGTTGTCGTAGTTCTGTCCGGCCATGGGCCACCCGGCCGTCGACGGGGACTGACGAGCCGCCGCCGCCCCGCTCGAGGTCGCGGGTGCCGCCGCCCGCACGCCGCTCGCGCCGATCCCGACGAGCACGACGGTCGCCGCCGCGACCATCGCCCGCGGCCGACGCCCGCGACTGGTGCCGTCACGCATGAGGGGCGGAAGCTACCCGGTCGACCCGCGCTCGTCGAGGCACCCGGGCGACACGGGGAGCCCGGACGGCGGTAGGTTCCGCACTCCGCCGACCGAGGGAGCGATCGTGGCCGAAGCCAGTGGACGCCTGCTGCCCGAGCTCACCGAGAGCAACGAGTTCTTCTGGAAGTCCGGCGCCGACGGCACGCTGCGGTTCCAACGCTGCGCGGCGTGCGGGGAGCTGCGCCACCCGCCGTCCTCCGTCTGCCCGTTCTGCCACTCCACCGAGTGGGAGGCGGCGGCGGTGTCGGGCCGCGGCGTGATCGCCGGGTTCACGGTCAACGAGCAGCCGTGGATCCCGAGCTTCCCCCCGCCGTATGTGATCGCGATCGTGGCCATCGAGGAGGACGACCGCGTCCGTCTCACCACCAACATCGTGAACTGCGACGCCGAGGACGTCCACGTCGGGATGCGGGTCAGAGTCGTCTTCGAGGCCGCCGAGGACGTGTGGGTCCCCCTGTTCGAGCCGAGCGGCGACCCCGAGAAGGGCCCGTTCCCGGCTGCCGACCCGAAGATGCGCGAGGCGCGTCCCATGCCGAGGGGCGCCGACAAGTTCGAGGACCACGTGGCCATCACCGGGATCGGGATGTCGCGGGTTGGCCGGCGGCTCATGCTCGATCCGATCACGCTCACCGTGGAGGCGGCCGACCGTGCCATCGCCGATGCCGGGCTCGCCCCGGAGGACATCGACGGCCTCTCGACCTATCCGGGTGGCGCGATCGGCGGCGGCATGTCGGAGGGGGGCATCACCGCGCTCGAAGAGGTGTTGCGGGTGCGGCCCTCGTGGATCAACGGCGGCATGGAGCTCCCGGGCCAGGCCGGCTCGGTGATCGCCGCGATGCTGGCGGTGGCCGGCGGCCTGTGCAACCACGTCCTGTGCTTCCGCACCGTGTGGGAGGCGACCTTCGCCGCCCGGCAGCGTGCGGCGATGAGCGGCGCGCCCGGCAGCGCGAGCGCGATCGTCCCGCTGGGCTCGAACCGGGTGGGCGGTGACATGCAGTGGCGCCTGCCGTACGGCGCGTCGTCGGCCGCGAACTGGATCGGCATGCTGGCGTCGGCGCACTTCGACCGGTACGGCACGACGCGCGAGACCCTGGGCTGGATCGCGTTGAACGCGCGCAAGAACGCGGCCCGCACGCCATGGGCGATCTACAAGGACCCGCTCACCATGGACGACTACATGGAGGCGCGGATGATCACCACGCCCTTCGGCCTCTACGACTGCGACGTCCCGTGTGACGGCTCGGTCGCGATCATCGTGTCGCGCAAGGATCTCGCCGCCGACATGAGGCAGAAGCCGGTCCTCGTCGACGCGGTGGGCACGCAGATCACCGAGCGGATCAGCTGGGACCAGGGCATGCTCGACCACGAGCCGCAGGTGACCGGTCCCGCCGCCCACCTCTGGACCCGCACCGACCTCAAGCCGGCCGACGTCGACCTCGTCGAGCTCTACGACGGCTTCTCGTTCAACTGCCTCTCGTGGATCGAGGCGCTCGGGTTCTGCGGCTGGGGCGAGGCCAAGGACTTCCTCGACCGCGGCACCGCGATCGCGCTCGACGGTTCGCTCCCGCTCAACACCCACGGCGGGCAGCTGTCCTCGGGCCGCCTCCACGGGTACGGCTTCCTCCACGAGGCGGTCACCCAGCTGCGCGGCGACGGCGGCGAGCGGCAGGTCGCCCACGCCGAGACCGCGGTCGTGAGCAGCGGCGGCGGTACGCCGGGCGGGTGCTTCCTCTTCACCGTCGCCCGTTGACCGCGCCCCGTGGCGGCGGGCGTGCGCGCCGAGTCCACCATCTGGCAATGTCGTCCGACGGCTGAACGCCAGGAGGTTCGATGCCCGGCGCGCTCGAAGGGCTCAGGATCGTCGATCTGACCACCGGACTCGCGGGACCGCTCGCGACCATGGTGCTCGGCGATCACGGCGCCGACGTGGTCAAGGTCGAACCGCCCGGCGGCGACCCGAACCGTTCGTACGTCGGGTCCGTCGTGACCAACCGGGGCAAGCGCAGCGTCGTGCTCGACCTCGGCGCACCGGCGGATCGCGATCGCCTCCTCGAGCTGGTCGACACCGCCGACGTGCTGGTCGAGAGCTTCACGCCCGGGTACCTCGCCGACCGCGGTCTCGACCACGCGACCCTCTCCGCCGGGCGCCCGTCGCTCGTGTACTGCTCGCTGACCGGTTACCCCCGGACGACCGACGCCGCCGACCGCCCCGCCATCGACCTCCTGGTGCAGGCCCGGTCGGGCATGCAGTACGAGCAGCCCGGGTTCCGCGACGGCCCCATCTTCCTGCACGCCCCGTTGCCGAGCATCGCCGCGTCGTACCTCGCGCTGGAGGGGATGCTCGCTGCGCTGTACGTGCGAGAGGTCACCGGCCGCGGGCAATGGGTCGAGACCTCCCTCTACCAGGGGGTGCTGTCGTTCACCACCCAGCTCTGGCAGGACGCCGAGCACCGGGTGGAGCCCTGGTTCGAGATCGGCTTCGAGCCCCGTCCCAGCATCTACGAGTGCGCCGACGGCCTGTGGGTGCACTCGATGCACTTCGCCGGCGGGCGGGGCAAGGACCGCAGCATCGTCTGGGAGATCCTCGGCGTCGACGCGCCCGGTCCCGAATGGAGCCCGACCGGTGCACAGGCGTTCGACGACCTGGTGCGTGATGCGATCGGGCGGATGAAGCGCCAGGACCTGCTGGACCAGTTCTGGGCCAACGAGATCGCGATCGCGCCGGTCCGGCACGCGCACGAGGCGCTCGAGGACGAGCAGGTGATCAACAACGGCATGTCGGTGGTGGTCGACGACCCGCGGCTCGGTCCCGTGCGGCAGGCCGGAATCTCCTTCCGGTTGCACGCGGCGCCGACACCGCGCGTCCAGGGTCCGCAACCCGCGGTCGGGCAGCACACCGACGAGGTGCTCGGCGCCCTCGCGAGCGAACCGGCCCGCGCACGCGCCGCGCGCCCCGCCAAGCGACCGGTCTCGCACGCGCTCGAGGGCATCAAGATCCTCGACCTCGGGAACTTCCTCGCCGGGCCCTTCGGTCCGATG
>DATBBL010000385.1:0-20136 GCA_036271015.1 Acidimicrobiia bacterium | reverse complement strand
CGACGCCGTCGTCGCTCACCGAGAGCCGGAGCGCGGCGTCGACGGTGGCCACCTCGACGTTGATCTCCGAGGCCTGTGAGTGCTTGCCCGCGTTGGTCAGCGCCTCCGACACGACGTAGTAGGCCGCCACCTCGACGGGCTCCGACCAGCGCCGGTCGGTGCGCAGTTCGAGGTGCACCGGGATGAGGGATCGGCGCCCGAGCGCCTTGATGGCGGCTCCGAGGCCTCCCTTCGAGAGCACCGCGGGGTGGATGCCACGAGCGATCTCCTGCAGGTCCTCGACGACCTCGGCCAGGCCTGTCGCCGTGCCGGACAACTGCGCTTTGAGTGCTGGCACGTCCGGGGGCACCGCGTTCTCGGCCGCGCGCAGCTCGAGGGCGAGCGAGAGGAGGCGTTGCTGCGTGCCGTCGTGAAGATCACGTTCGATCCGGCGGCGCGTCTCGTCCGCGGCCGCGACGACACGCGCACGCGAGGAGGTGAGCTCGGCGCGGCTCGCTTCCAGCGAGGAGCCCATCGTGTTGAACGAGTGTTCGAGGGTGCGGATCTCGGCGGTGCCGGTCTCGGGCATTCGGACCGAGAGGTCGCCTTCCGCGAGTTGCCCGGCCATCGCCGCGGCCCGTCGCAGCGGCCGGACGACCGCTCTCGTGAGATAGACCGAGTACACCACGATGAGGACCAGCCACGCCACGAAACCGACGGAGGCGGCGATGACGGCCTGCCGCGCATCATCGTCGGCGCGATCCTTGCGGGTCTCGGCGGTCTTGCGCACGGAGGTGACGAATCCGTCGAACTGCGCTCGTAGCGCGTCGATGCGACGCTTGCCCGCCGCAGTGGTTGTGACCGTTCCGGCCGACGGATCGTTCCGCCGTGCCGCCTCCACGAGCGGGATCGAGTAGTCGCGGAGGTAGGACGCAATGGCGTCGGTGATGCGCCGCGCCCGTCGGTGTTGTGCTGGAACCGTCGCGAGCCGGTTCAGCTCGCGACTGTCGCCGGGTATCGCCCGGCGCGCCGCGGTCCACGGCTGGAGAAACGCCTCCTCGCGGGTGATGACGAACCCGCGTTCGCCGGTCTCCAGGTCGATGGCGCGTCGCTCCAGCCTGGTGGCGGCAAGGAGGACTCGCTGGGAATCAGCGGTCAGCGCGGCCGCGTCGCGCTGGCGATTGATCGCGAGCAGCAGGACCACGAAGATGGCGACGCCCAGGAGCGCAAGGAGCCCGCTCGCGATCACCACGCGGGTGGTGAGAGTGGGTCCGGCCTCCTCCGGGCGCCTCGCCACGCTCACCCCTGCGAGGGTATTCCCTGATGCCGGGCGTCACCGTCGACGCCCTCGCAGTGACGACGCCGTGACCCCGAGCGACTGTGGTCGAGCCGGTGACAGGCCTACTCGGTGTTGGTGGCGAACGCCATCACCCGGTACCCATCGGTGCGCGTGAACTTGGCGCCCGTCGCGCGCGCTCGCTGCTGTAGCGCCTCGTACTCCGGTCCGGTTGCGTGGAGGAGGTCCTCCTCACTGTCGAACATGAGGACCGACACGATGTGCAGCTCGTCGACGTCCAGGTAGTACGCGGCTTCGAAGCCCTGCATCGCGCGTATGGCCTGCACCGCGGCGCTCATCAGCTTGACCGCTTCTCTCCGGTGATCCGCGGTGTCGAACTCGACCGTCGTGAGCCGTGCGTGCACGATCGCCTCCTTGGTTCGGCGCGACTTCGTAGCGCTCGTGGTGCCGGCACGCATCTTGCACGGCGATGGGCTCCCGTCGCCATCAGCTGGTGGTCGCCTGCCAGCTGATGATCCGGGTGATGTCGATCACGAGCACGGGCCCGGCCGGGCGTTGGTGACGGTATTGCTCGTATTTCGTCGCCAAGAGGTCGACCGCCGCGTCGCGTGCGGGGCCGCGGTCGACGACCCGGCCCTGCCCGGACACCCGCACCCACCACAGCACGGTCCAGTCGTCGTCGTAGTGGTCGACGACGAGCTGGACATCCGGGCACCGGCGGATGTTCTCGAGGCGTCGGAGCTGCAGGGTCTGCTTCGGCTTCTGGTCGACGACCGAGACGATTCGATCGCCGGAGAGTGCGAAGCAGCACGGCACGACGTGGGGCCGGCCGTTCGGATCGACGGACGCCAGGCGCGCGACGCGCGCGGCAGCGACTCGCCGTCGAGCCTCTTCGTCGGTCACCCCTGGCCGCCGGAGAGGATCCGCGTCGCTTCGAGGCGGACACGGAAGTCGGGATCGGAGGCGCGGGTCTCGACGGCGCGGCGGCTCGCACCCACACCCAGGGCGGCGATGCCCCGCAGCGCTTTCCATCGGACCCAGGCGTCGGTGTCGTCGAGCGCCTGCTCGAGGAGCGAACGCGTCGCCTCGCGGTCGGCGCCGACGACGACGTCGACGACGCTGCGCCGCACCATCCGGCTGGGATCACCGAGCAGCTGCGCCCATGCCGGCATGGCCACGTCGGGGGGAGCGTCGGCCAGCAGGGCGGCCGCGACCTGACGGTGCGCCGGGTTGTCGTCGTGCGCGGCCGCGACGAGTCGATCGACGTCCTCCGGTCGGTCGGCCCGGAGGTGACCGAGCTCCGTCCAGGCGCGTCCGAGCCGGCGCTCGGGACGGTCGCGCACCTGACCCGGACCGGAGCCGGTGTCGCCCGAGGCGGTGCTGGGCGGCGAGGGGGGAGGAGGCTCGCCGTCGCGTTCGGCGGTGAACTCGTCGGTGACGGCGTGCAGCATCGGAGCGAGCAGTGACTCCCAGCGGCCGGGGCGCGAGACCGTCACCGCCACGAAGTCGGGGCCGACGAGCAGGTCGGTCACGTCGTCGAAGGCACGGAAGATCCGGGCCACGCGCGGGTCCGCGTCCGCGGTGGCCGCGGTGTAGGCGCGGCTGGGCCCGGCGTGGATCGGAGGTGTCGCGAAGCGGATCGTGCGCGGGCTGGGCGTCGCCTCCGGGACCACGACGCCGTCGAACAGCTGGCCCAGCTCGACGTCGGTCGTGTCGTCCCGGGCGGGAGGGGCCGTCGGCGCATCGCTCGAGACGCGCAGCCGGAACCGGCCGTCCTCCCAGCCCCAGCCGAGCGTCAGGCCGGGCTCGAGCTCGTGGCGGACGGTGGGGCCCGCACCGGGACCGATCGCGTCGGCGAGGGCCTCGTCGTCTTCCCGCGTCCACGGCGTGTCGGAGAAGAAGCGCTTCTGCAGCTGCTTGACCGGTCCGAGTGCCTCGAGCGAGAGCTCGCGCGAGGCCACGAGCGGCGTGAGGAGCCCGAAGGCGTTCACGGTCAGGTTCCGCGCGACCACCTGCGCGCGGGCCGCGTCGAGCTCGGGGCCCAGCGTCGGCATGGTGTCCTCGTCCGTCACGGCAGCTCTCGCGGGACGACGAACGACAGCAGGTGAGCGGCACCGGTCGCGGCATCCGTCCACTCGCCGTTGAGCTCGAGCGTCGCCAGGGCGCCGGTCGGCATCTTGTCGCGGAGCCGGGCGAGCAGCGCCCGGTCGCCACTGCCGGCGAGCGCGAGCGCGGCTGACTCGATGCCGGGGTTGTGCCCGATCACCAGTGCCGACGGCACCGATGGAGGGATGGCGCGGAGCCGGTGCACGAGCTCGTCGGCCGAGGCGCCGTAGAGCTCGTCCTCGCGGCGGACGTCGGGCGGGGGTTGGAGCGCGGGCACGATCGCGTCGAGGGTCTCGGTGGCCCGGCGCGCGGTCGAGCACAGCACGAGCGCGGGCGCGATGCCCGCGCCCCGGGCGTGGTCGCTCATCCGCTGCGCCGCTCGCCGTCCCCGCGGTGCGAGCGGACGGTCGTGATCGGGAACGGACGGGTCGTCCCAGCTCGACTTGGCGTGCCGGAGGAGGTACACGAGCTTCACCGCGCCGGGAGTTGACCCATCGGGCTCTCCCTCCCTGGGCTGGTCTCAGCGTAGGTCGCGTCTCCAATCCCCGTCACGGTGGTCGACGTATTCCGTCGAGCGGAGCGTCACTCACCAAGGTCGCTGGGTGGCGGTAGGCCGGTCGGGCGACGGCTCGACCGGCCTCCCTGCGCGTCCGATGCCGCGGGTGACGGCAGGCACGGGCGTGCCCGGTCCGCCCGGGAGCAAGATGGAGTGGTGACCGACACCGAGGTCACCGCACGGGAGCTCGCCGTGGCGGCCGGGTGCACCGTCCCCCGGGCGACGCCATGGCGTCAGCTCGTCGTGGCCCGGGTGCCGCTGGCGGGTGAGGGGAGGACCGGGCGGTGCAAGCGGTGTGGACGCGCGCTCCCGTGGTTCGCGGATCCCCTGGCGTTCGGTCCGATGGGCCGGTTCCCGGTGGTCCGGTTGGAGCGGTCGACGATGGAGAGCGCGCTGCTCTGCCTGGTGTGCGGGCCGCGATCGTCCGCGGGGCGGTCGTTCTCTTGCGCCGAGGTCCTCGCCGCCGCGACCGAGCTCTCGGCGGTGCTCGCGGCGCGGCACTGGCGTCGGTGGCACCGGCTCCTGGATCGGGCGCTGGCGACGGGCGGCGACGCCGAGCGGATCGAGGAGGTGGGGCAGGGGCTGGAGCTGGTTCGGCGCTTCGGTCCGGGGAAGGCGGCGCGGCGACGCCGAGCTGGTGGCGATCCGCTCGAGCCGCTGATCGTCTCGTCGGCGTGGTACTGGCCCACCGGGTGCGGGTCGCCCACCGAGTGAGACCGGCGTCCCGGGCGCGATCTCGGGAATGATGACCCGACCCATGCGGATCGGCGTGTTCTTCCCCACCAAGGAGTACCGCCCGCTCGACGAGACCGTGGCGCGGATCGTGGCGACGGCCGAGCAGGGCTTCGCATCGCTGTGGCTCCCGCAGAGCTCGGGGTTCGACGCGCTCACCGTGCTCGCGCTCGCCGGGCGCGAGACCAGTGGCGTCGAGCTCGGCACGTCGGTCGTCCCGACGTATCCCCGTCACCCGATGGCACTGGCGGCGCAGGCGCTCACCACCAATGCCGCGTCCGACGGCCGGCTCGTGCTCGGGTTGGGCCTGTCGCACCGAATGGCGATCGAAGGCGCCTACGGGCTCTCCTACGACCGTCCCGCCCGGCACATGCGCGAGTACCTGGCGGCGCTGTTGCCCCTGCTGCGCGTCGGCGCGGTCGACGCCCGAGGCGAGACGATCACCGCGCGCGGGCGACTCACGGTGCCGGGCGCTTCGGCCCCGACGGTGCTCCTCGCCGCGCTGCAACCGCGGATGTTGGCGCTCGCTGGTGGCGTCGCGGACGGCACCATCACCTGGTGCACCGGGCCGGTCGTGCTCGAGCAGCAGATCGTGCCGCAGCTCACTGCGGCCGCGGCGGCGGCCGGGCGACCGTCACCGCGCGTCGTCGTCGCACTGCCCACCATCGTCACCGACGACGAGGCCCGAGGCCGGGCCGAGGCGGGTGAGCAGCTGGCCGGGTACGGCGACATCCCCGTCTACCGCGCGGTGCTCGACCAGGAGGGAGTCGCCGGCCCCGCCGACGTCTCGATCGTCGGTGACGAGCGGTCGGTCACCGCGCAGCTGGCGCGTCTGGAGGAGATCGGCGCCACCGACTTCGTCGCCATCCCCACCGGGACCGACACCGACCGGCGCCGGACGCTCGACCACCTCGTGTCACTCGACGCGTAGCGCCTCCGCCGGGCGGATGCGGCCGGCGACGCGGGCCGGGCCGGCGGCCAGCGCGTTCGCGAGCAGGATCGCCACCGACGCCACGATCAGCACCGCGAGGAGCGCGAACGGCGGTACGTACACGATCGGGTAGTCGTCGGCCAGCCATCGCCACGTGAGCCGTCCGGCGGCGATGCCGAGCGGCACGCCGACCACGACGCCCACCGCGGCGATGAGCGTCGCCTGCCACGCGATCGCACGCCGCGTCTGCCGACGGGTGAACCCGATCGACCTCAGCACGGCCAGGTCGTGGCGGCGCCGGCGCACGGTGGTGACCAGCGCGTGCGCGACCGTCGCACAGGCGAGCAATGCGAAGAAGCCCGCCAGTGCGAGGGGAAGCCCTTCCATGCGCCGCAGGTCGGCGACCACGGTCGGCAGTGTCGCGGGCATGGAGTACAGGTCGTCACCGCCGAGGCGGACGAGCCGCCGGGTCGCCGCTGCTACGTCCACGCCCGGCCGCCAACGGACGAGCAGGTAGTCCTCGGAGTCGGAGCCGGTGGATCGACCGATCGCCTGCCGCAGCCCGCGTGCGGTCATCCAGCCGCTCTGGTCGTAGTCGGTGTGGGAGGTGGCCGGGAGCAGCACCTCGCCGACGACGCGCACGGTCGTGCCGTCCGCGCCCCCGACCCGCACCCGGTCGCCGAGCGAGAGGTGCTGTTCGTGCATCGTGGTCGGTGCGAACGCGATCTCGTCGGTGGCGTGCGGCCGCCGACCGCGCAGCACCACGAACCGCAGATCGCCGCGGACGGTGCTCGTGCCGAACATGGGGACCGGGTGGCCGTCGACCGGCACCGCGCGGTGCCACGTGGCGCGGATGGCGGCGCCGATGGAGCGGTCGCGGGCGACCGCGTCGACGGTCTTCGCCGGGACGAGCCCACCGCCTGCGCCGAGCCCGAAGTTCCACACGACTCCCGAACGGCGGGGTTGGGTGACCGCGTCCTCGATCCCGGCGCGGAACGTGAAGCACCCGACCACGCCGATGATGCCGGCTACGGCACCCACCACGGCCGAGCGCACGGGTACCGCGCGCCGACCGCGGCCGGGCTCGCCCGCCAGCCGGGCACCGATCATCAGGGCGGGGGCCCGACTCATGGGCGCGAGCACGCGATCGAGCACGGAGGGCCGGTCGTCGCGCGGCCCACGACGGTTGATGCGCCACCACGCCGCGCCCACCGCGATGGCGAGCAGCCCGACCAGCACCGCGACCACGCCGACGCCGAGCACGAACCAGTCGGCGTGGGTCCCGAGGTCGAGGTCGTAGTCGCGCGCGCTCCCGAGCGGGAAGCGCGACGACAGCGCGATGGCGACGACGACGGTGGTGAACGCCCCCACGACGACGGTGATGATGCTCGGCAGCACGAGGGCGCGCATGGCCAGGCGGCGGTCGGCCCCGATGGCGCGCCACGTCGGGAGGTCGGCCGCGCTGGCCGAGACCGTCCGGACCAGCGCCTGCCCGACGAGCACGCCACCACCGATGAGGGCGGCCACCGCGAACAGGAGCAGCCCGTCGCGCTCGAGGTCGGTGACGTTCTTGGCCTTGCGGATGCCGAAGAGGTCGGCGACGTCCTCGACGTTCACCGGGTGCCCGAGGATGCGTCCGACGCGGGTGGTGAACGCGGGAATAGCTTTCGCGCCCCCGCGGAGGCCGATGAACTCGTTCACGATCTGGGGCATGTGGGGGCCGTACTTTGCGTAGAAGCCGCTGGACGGGATCCAGGCGGGGTCGCTCGACACCGACTTGGAGATGCCGACCACGCGCAGCTTCTGGCGGAACGGCTCGGCACCGCCCGGAGGGTCGAACTGCGGCGGGACCTGGCCGAGGTTCGACTGCCCGATCACCATCGGCGCACCGAGGTCGAGGTGGAAGCGGTCGCGGGCGTTCTCGTCGACGACGATCTCGTCGGCGCGCGACGGATCGGGGAGGCGCCCCGCCACCAGCGGCCCGGTCATCACGGGGGTCGACGCGGCGGCCACGGGGAACAACGACGCGCTGACCGGGCCCAGCTTCCGAGGCTGGAAGACCTCGGTGGCGACGCCCACCATGAACGGGTACGCCTTGGTGACGCCGGGGAGGCGGTTCACCGCGCGTCGCTGCTCCGGGCCGAACGCGGGGTCGTTGGCGAGCAACGCCGCGGTCGGGAGGTGCGAGGCGGCGACGTAGTTCGGGACCGCGTTCGCGGTGCGGCGAGCGCCGGCCCACCCCGCCGCCGCCACCCCGACCGTGGCGCCGGCCAGGAGGCCCAGCAACACCCAGGCCCGCCACCTCGCCCGCAGCTCCGCCCGGGCCCAGATCCACGCCGCGCTCACCGCCGGCGCCGCTCCTGCACGCCCCGAGCCAACCACCCGGGCGGGTGTGGGAACAGGGGGGAGGCCCCACCCGATCGGGGGAGGCCTGCCCCGCGCCGCCGGTCCGCCGGTTACGGTCCCCCGGGTGAGTGATGCCTGGCCGTTGGTCGGCACCCGGGTGGTCGACCTCTCGAGCGGCCTCGCGGGTGCGTACTGCACGAAGCTGCTGGCCGACGGCGGCGCCGACGTGGTGAAGGTCGAGGACCCGGCCGGCGACCCACTCCGGCGCCGGTCGGAGAGTGGTGCCGCCATCCCACCCGGTGAGGACGGCGCCTTCTTCCGCTTCCTGTCGACCTCGAAGGACAGCGTGGTCGCGTCGGCGGTGACCGACGCCGACGTCGGCCTCGTGCACGCGTTGCTCGACGACGCCGAGATCGTCGTCTGGTCGGCGGGCACGTCGATCGCCGACGATCCGCGCTTCACCCCCGAGCGGCTGTGGCGCGGGCGGCCGGGCGTCGTCGTCACCGCACTGAGCCCGTTCGGGCTCGACGGGCCGTGGCGCGATCGCCCGACCACCGACTTCACCCGGCAGGCGCTCTGTGGCGGTCACGTGCAGCGCGGCACTCCCGATCGCCCGCCGCTGCTCTGCGGAGGACTCCCGGGGGAGTGGGCCGCCGGCACCTACGCCGCCATCGGCACCCTGGCCGCGCTGCGACGGGCCCGGCTCCACCGCATCGGCGATCTCGTCGACGTCGCCGCCCTCGACGCGCTGATGTTCAGCCAGCCGCTGTACCCGGTGACCTGGTTCCAGGTGGCCGGGGTGCCGTTCCGGCCGGTGCGCTCGTCCCAGCTCCCGAACCTCCACCCGACCGCCGACGGGTACGTCGCGCTGCAGACGACCACCGGTCAGCAGTGGCTCGACTTCTGCACCATGATCGGCCGCGACGACTGGTACGACGACGAACGGCTGGCCCGGGGCACGTACCGCACGCTGCACCGGCCCGAGCTCGAGGCGATCATCGAGGAGTGGACCACGGCCCGGTCGACAGCCGAGATCGTCGAGCTGGCGACGTTGCTCCGCGTCCCGGTGGCCGAGGTGGGCAACGGTGCGACGGTGCCGCAGTTCCCGCATCTCGTCGACGGCGGGTGGATCGCCGAGAACCCGGCCGGCTTCGTGCAACCGGCCGTGCCCTACCGCCTCGGCGGTGAGGCGTCGCCGCGACCGTTCGCAGCGGCGCCCGCCATCGGGCGTGACACGGAGCGTCATCGCGCCCGGCCGTCGACCATCCGCACGAGAGACCCGGGCGACGTCGCCCGCGGCGTCGCCTCACCGGCCGCGCCGCCGTTGCCGCTCGCCGGCCTCCGCGTCGTCGACCTCACCGCGTTCTGGGCCGGACCGGTGATTGGCTACGCGTGCGGCGTCCTCGGGGCGGAGGTGATCCACGTCGAGTCGACGAAGCATCCCGACGGCATCCGGCTCAACACCACGCGACCGATGAGCGAACCGCAGTGGTGGGAGTGGTGCCCGATGTTCCACGGCTCGAACACCAACAAGCTCGACGTCGCCATCGAGCTCGACAGCGAACGAGGGCGCGAGCTGTTCCTCGACCTCGTCGCGCGCAGCGACGTCGTGCTCGACAACTTCAGCCCGCGCGTGCTCGAGCAGCTCGAGCTCGACCAGGAGGTCCTCCTCGAACGGAACCCGCAGCTGGTGGTGCTGCGGGCGCCGGCGTACGGCATCACCGGCCCCTGGCGGGAGCGGCTCGCCTACGCGCCGACCATCGAAGCGCAGGCCGGGATCGCGTGGGTCAGCGGCTTCCCCGATCGGGGCCCGGAGCCGCCGTCGGGCGTCGCCGACGCGATGGGCGGGGCGCACGCCACCGTCGCGTTGCTCCTGGCGCTCGAGCACCGGCGGCGCACCGGGCGGGGGATGTACCTCGAGTGCCCGATGGTCGGTGCCGCGCTCAACCTCGCGGCCGAGCAGATCGTCGAGCACTCGGCGTACGGTCGGCTCCTCGAGCGCCACGGCAACCGGAGTGCCACGAACGCTCCCCAGGGCGTGTACCGGACCGCGGACGTCGACGCACACGGCGTGCAGGACCGCTGGGTCGCGATCTCGGTGACCGACGAGACCCAATGGCAGGCGTTGTGCCGGGTGACGACGCGCGGGGGCTGGGCCGCCGACCCGTCGCTCGCCACCGCGGGCGGCCGTCGCGAGGTCGAGGACGAGCTCGACGCCGCGCTCGCGGAGTGGTGCGCGACCCGCAGCACCGAGGAGATCGTCGGGCCGCTGTCGGCCGCGGGCGTACCGGCCGAGCCGGTGGTGCCGGCGCACGAGCACGACCGGCTGCCGCAGGTGGAGTGGCGTCGGCTGTTCGAACCGGTCGAGCACCCGGTCACCGGCACCGTCGACTTCATCGGCGCGCCGTTCCGTCATGCCAACGGCCCGCGCGTGCACAACCGCCGGCACGCGCCGTTGCTCGGCGAGCACAACCGCGACGTGTTCACGCGCATCCTCGGCCTCACCGACGACGAGGTGGACGCGCTCACCGCCGACGGCGTCATCGGCGACACCGTGGTCGGCGGCGTGCTGCACTGAGCACGTGTTCGGCGACGTCCGAGGCCTACCCCCGAGCGAGCGGCGTGACCCCGTCGGCGACGAGCTGCCAGAGCTGCTCACCGGTGGGCCGGGCGGTGCTGGTGCCGGCGATGGTGATCTCGGTGACGGTGCGGACCGAGGCGAGCAGGAAGGCGGCGACGAGGTCGGGATCGAGGTCGGCGCGGATCGACCCGTCGTCGATCGCGGCGCGCAGCAGCTCGTAGGCGAGGATCCGCAGCGGGCGGTACGCGTCCCACGCCTTGGCCGGGGCCACGAAGTCGAGGTGGACCGAGAACTCGGTGAACGCAGCCCCGGCGCCGAGCACCGGATGCCGGCTCTCGGTCGCGAGCTCGAAGTAGCCGACGATGAAGGCGCGGAGCCGGTCGATCGGGAGCTCCGCGTCGTCGACCCGGCGGCGCAGCTCCACCACGCCGCGCTCGAGTGACTCCTCGAGCACCGCCTCGACGAGCGCGTCCTTGCTCTCGAAGAGTTGGTAGAACGCATGGAGGGAGAGCTTCGTGCGGTCGACGACCTCCTGCACGGTGAACTCGAGGCTCTTGCGCTCGGCGACGAGCTCGAGCGCGGCGTCGATCAGGAGGGCGGACCGTTCCTCCGCCCGCGCCCGCGCCTTGGTGATCGACCGCTCGACCGCGAGGTCGCGACGGCTCGGCGCGGCGTCGTCGGTGCTGACGCTCACGGGACCGGCTCGCCGACGCGCTCCGAGAAGCCGAAGAGCCGCGCCGCGTTCTCGAACACGATGGCGCGCGCGTCGTCGTCGCCGACATCCACGAGCAACCGGTCGAGGATCGCGTTCGAGTCGGGATAGGTGCTCTCGGGGTGCGGGTAGTCGTTGCCCCAGAGCAGGCAGTCGGTACCGGTGAGCGGGATGTTGTGCAGCGCGACGGGATCCTCCTGGAACGTCGCGTGCACCTGGCGCCTGAGGTAGTGGCTCGGGACCTCGGCCAGGATCGGCTTGGTCCAGCCGTTCCGCTGGTGCGCGACGTAGTACTCGTCCAGCGTCGACATCGTCCACGCCATCCATCCCGCGTTCACCTCGACCATCACGACATGCAGGTCGGGGTAGCGCTCGAGCACGCCGCTGCAGCTCAGCAGCGCGGCAGCGCGCGGCGCCATGGACTGCGTCGTGAGCAGGTTCGCGGTGGGTGATCCCCAACCCCGGTAGAAGATCATGTCGTGACCGCTGCCCTGGTGCATCACCGCGGGGATGCCGGTCTCCTGGATCGCGGCCCAGAGCGGTTCCCACACCGGGAGGTTCCACTCGGGCGTGCCCACGAGCGGGAGGAGCAGACCGCCGACCGACGGGTTCGTCGCCGTGCGTCGCACCTCGTCGATCGCCATGTCGACGTCCCACGTCGGGATCATCGCCGCCAGCTTGATGCGGTCGATGCCGCCGAGGCGTTCGAGGATCCAGTCGTTGTAGACGACGCACGACGCGCGTCCGACGGTCGGGTCCGTGATGTTCCACGCGTACAGGCCGATGGTGGGGTAGATGATCTCGGCGTTGACGCCGTCGGCGCGCATCATCGCGAAGCGGACGTCGGGCGCCGCGGCGGCGACCCGCGCCGACTCGTTCGCCTGCGCCTCCTCCGCCGAGAGGTCCGACCACCCGAGCGGGCTGTCGTCGATCACCAGGCTCCAGCCGCCGTCCTGCTCGGCCTGGATGCGCCGGGGCGCCCGGTCCCGGAGGTCGGCGTCCAGCCGCTCGAACCAGAGGTCGTGCGGCTCGTCGATGTGCGAGTCGGCGGAGATCTTCGCCAGTCCGGCCGCGTCCATCGGTCCTCCTTCGGCACGTCCCTCTGCGAATTCAGAGTACCATTCTGCCGCCGACACCGGATTTGACGATCGGCGCGACCGCTTCCACACTCCCGCGACGGAACCGAGCGGAGTGGCGTCTAGGGGGAGCTGCACATGACCGAGCGCATCATCTCGGCGGACTCGCACCTCGAGCTGAAGCCGGAGAAGATCCTGGCCCACCTCCCGCGTCAGCACCACGAGGCGTACCAGGGCGCGCTGACGGCGATGTATTCGCGCATCCTCGAGGGGAAGCCGCAGAAGCAGTTGAAGAACAAGACGGGCGACGCCGCCACGGCCGCCGCCGGTCTGCCGACCGAGAAGCCATGGGAAGCCGCCGGGCGCCCCGGCGCGTACGACCCCCACGAGCGCCTCGCCGACATGGACATCGACCGGGTCGACGCCGAAGTGCTCTACGCCAGCGCGACCGGCGGCGCCGAGCTCTACGCCATGGATGCCGATGCGTGCCTCGCCGCGTTCCAGGCCACGAACGACGCCGCCATCGAGTTCGCATCGCTGGACCCGTTGCGGCTGATCCCGGTGTACATCCTCCCGTTGCACGACGTCGAGTGCGCGATGAAGGAGGTGCAGCGCATCGCCAACGAAGGTGCGCGCGCGGTGCAGCTGCCGCTCTACCCGTCGGACGTCGACCTCGCGCCCTACTGGGACGAGGTCTACGACCCGCTGTGGTCCGCGATCGAGGATCTGGGGATCCCGATCAGCCAGCACACCGGCGCCAACGAATACCTCTTCGAGGTGATGGACCGCGACCCGACGCCGGCCAAGGGGATCTTCCAGTCGCTCCCGTCGATGTACATGGCCGAGGCGATGGCGAGCTGGCTGCTGCCCGGCATCTTCGTCCGCCATCCGCGGCTCCAGGTCGGGTTCGTGGAGGCCGGGCTCGGCTGGTTGCCCTACTTCCTCACCCGGCTCGACCGGATGTCCGACCGGCACGGGTGGGAGCAGTTGGGCATGAACCTCCCGGAGCTGCCGTCGCACTACTGGCGCGAGAACATGTTCGCCACGTTCGAAGAGGACGAGTTCGGCGTCCAGAACCGACACGAGATCGGCGTCGAGAACCTCCTCTGGGCCACCGACTACCCGCACCCCGACTCCACCTGGCCCGAGTCGCAACAGGTGATCCACACGCACTTCGACGATGTCCCCGTCGACGAGATGCGCCTCATGGTCGGCGGCAACGCCGCCCGCATCTACAAGCTGTAGCTCGTCTCGGTCACCGTCGCACCGACGACCGAGAAGTCGATCGGACGCGACGCGTCACCTCGGAGCCTCACCTGGTAGCGCCCCGCCGGCAACGCTCCGAAGAACCCGGCCCAGACGCTCGCTGCGCCCAGGGTGCGCTCGCGGACCGCGGTGTGAGTGCCGTTCCACGGGCGGCCGGCGAGTCGGATCTCGAGCTCCCGCCCCCGGAGCGCTTCCGGCGTGTAGACCACCGCGGCCCCGACGTCGCCGCCGACGTCGGCCATCACCGCCGCGGGGCCCGTTGCACCATGGACGTGTTCGTGGCCCATCGTCATGCCGCCGGGACCGCGAACCCGCTGTACGGGGTGCCGAGGTACGGGAACCCGAGCAGGTAGTTCTCGGTTCCCATGGCGCTGGTGTCGGTCGGGCCCGAGGTGAGCCCGGGCGTGATCTGACCGGCGGCGGCGTCGGGCGTGAACGACGGGTCCACGAGCGGGAGCGTGGCACCCGCGAGCGCGCGCAGCTCGATCGTCGTGACGTCGTCGAACACGCGACGGCCGTTCGGGAAACCGGCGGGATCCTTGCCGATCAGTCCGAGGTTGCTGGCGCCCTGCTTCGTCACCGGGACCGCGAGGTTGAGGCGAAGCATGTCGGCCTGCACCGTCCCCATGCTGTTCTGGAAGCCGGCGACGACGCCGGCGGGCAGACCGGTGTGGAAGATCGCGACCAGGTCGTCGCGCTTGGGCGTGCCCTTGTTGTAGGCCTCCAGGTTGGGGAACACGCCCGGGTAGAGCACCGGAAGGAGCTGCGCGAGCTCCGGGTTCAGCACCGCGGGGGTGAACTGCTTGTCGTTCGCGGGCTCCTGCGAGTTCCAGTAGTCCTTCTTCGCCATCGGCACGACGACCTCGTTCACCAGCGGGTTCCCGAGGCGCGACACCTGCACGTACGGACCGGACGCCACGTCGGTACCGCCGGCCTTGAGCACGCGCGCCTTCTGGCGGCTCGCGGTCGTCCAGACCCCGATCACCGAGGCGGGCGAGGACGCGTCGGTGGGGGCGGCACCGCCCTTGGACACGTCCGTCTTCGGAACCTCGATCGCGATCGAGTGCACGTTGACGCCCTTGGTGGAGTTCACTCCCGCCGCCATCGCGCCGAGTCCCGTGTTCTGGAGGCCGAACGTCGTGTGCAGTTGCTGGAACGGCCGGAGGATGCCGAGGTCGAAGATCGCGCCGAGGTCGACGTAGAAGCCCTCGGCGCGCTGGCCGGCGAACACGCTGCCGCCGTTCGGCAGGTCGTGGATGGCGCTGGTCACCAGCGTCTCGTAGTTCGGGGTCGACAGCGGCCCGATGTTGCAGGGCGGGCACGCGAGGTTCGTGCCCAGCGTCTGCTTGCCCTTGTCGTCGATCCGCACGACGGTGAACGTCTGCCGGCGATTCCAGTTCTGGTCGGTGAGCGAGAGGATCGGGCCGGTGTTGTACAGGAACGTGTTCGGGTTGGTGACCTGGGTGGCGAACGTGAACTGGTAGGTGACGTCGGCCTGCCCGTCACCGTTGTTGTCGATCTTGATCTCGTAGAGGACGTCGTCGCCGAACTCGTAGAAGTTCGGACCGCCGTCGGGCGCCTGCAACGGCACGTAGTTGGCGATGATGGTGACGTGGTCGGGATTGCCGTAGCTCGTGAAGGCGTACAGATCGGTGCTGTCGGCAACCGGGTCCTTCGAGATCTCGGGTGCTTCTCGGTGAGAGGACATGGGTTCACCTCGGATGGTCGATGGCCCCGGGGGCCGAACGGGCGCGCAGGCCTCAGCGGGTGGCGCGGAACAAGCGGGCGGCGAGCGAGGGATCGCGGAAGACGATCTCCCGGGTGCCCGAGAACAGGCCGATCTCGCCGGTGGCGAGATCGCGCACGTGGGCGACGATGGGCTCGTCCATGGTGAGCGTCTCACCCGCGGCGGCGGCCTCGGCGGCGAGCGACTCGGCCTCCGGCGCGTCCTGTTCCACCGCGACCAGGCCGCTGGCGAGACCCGGTACCGCGGTCACGACCCCGGCGGCCGCCACGGCCATCGAGCCCCGGGTCAGGAACGCTCGCCGTTCGATCGGCTTCATCGGCATCCTCCCGCTCGAGCGGGTCTCCCGACCCGTCCGCGCTCTTCTTCGGTGCCGGGACGAGGTTGGATGACGAGAAATTCGTCAGCCGGTGAAGTCGTTCCAGCGCAGGAACTTCGCCGCCGGCTCGCGCGGCGTCACTGCGAACTCGGTGCCCTGGGTGTACGCGATCGGGAACAGCCCGACCTGCATCCACTCGTCGAACGGGATGCCCAGCAGCTCGGCCATCTCGCGCTCCTTGAACAGGGTGAGCGTTGTCCACGCCGACCCCAGGCCGCGGGAGCGCAACGCGAGCATGAACGACCACAGCGTCGGGATGACCGAGCCCCACCGGCTCGACTGCCAGAACACCGACGTGCGCTCCGCGTGCGCGCCGGATCCGAAGCCGTCGGTGCGGCCGGCGACGATCGGTACGCACAGCACAGGCACCTCGTGCAGGTGATCGCGCAGATGGAAGACGCTCCGCGTGATGCGCTGTTGCCGCTCGCTGGTGCGGTCGACGTTGTCCTCGGGCGCGGCGGTGCGCGGTCGGTCGATGAACTCCTGCATCGCGGTGCGGTAGAGGTCGGCGATGGCGGCCTTGCGATCGGCGTCGTCGATGCAGAGGAACTTGTACGGCTGCGTGTTCGAACCGTTCGGTGCGTGCACCGCCACGTCGAGGCAGCGCTCGACGACGTCGCGGGGCACCGTCCGTTCGAGATCGAGGCGCAGCCGCACCGACGGCGTCGTCATCATCATGACGTCGGGGTCGGTCACCACGAGGTCGTACTGGAAGAGCTGCTCGTAGGCGGCCAGCGTGCCCCAGTGCTCCCACACGCGGTCGATCAGGCCGTCGTCGTCGAAGCGGAAGAGGAAGCCGTACACGTTCGAGTAGTCGCGGCCTCCGACCGTCGTCGCGGTGTAGCCGTGCTGCCGGAACACGTACGGACCGTCGGCGATGCTCTCGACGTCGTGGAAGCGCGCGGTGGTGAGGTCGTAGCGGTCGACTGCCCGCCCGCTCGGCGGCCGGGGTGACGGCGCGCGGCCGAGCACCACCCGGCCGATCTCGTCCTTGCCGCTGAAGACGGTCTGCCCCGGCGCGGCCGGGAACTTGCCGATGCCGTTGAACCACTCGCAGTCGTCGCTCAGCAACGACAGCCGGTCGAGGTCGCGCGGTCCGCTGAAGAACTGCTCGACCACCTCGAGATTGCGCGCGCGATCGTCACTCATGGCGTGATCCTGTCACCCCCCACGAACATGCGTCGTTCGACGTCGTGAGACAGCACGAAACGGCGCATGTTCGCTTGGGGGCTAGATCGAGAGGCCGACGAGCTTGGTGTCGAGGTACTCGTCGATGCCCTCGCGGGCGCCCTCGACGCCGAGGCCGCTCTGCTTCACGCCGCCGAAGGGAGCCGCGGCCGACGTCGGGTTGATGTCGTTCACGCCGACCATGCCGAACTTCAGCCGCTCCATGGCACGGAACGCCCGGGACAGCGACGTCGTGTACACGTACGACGCCAGCCCGTAGTCGGTGTCGTTGGCCATGGCGATCGCCTCGTCGTCGTCGTCGAACACGATCACGGGTGCGACGGGGCCGAACGTCTCCTCGCGGTAGATGAGCATCTCGGGGGTGACGTCGGCGAGCAGCGTCGGTGCGTAGAAGCAACCGGCGTCGAGCCCGTCGTCGACGAGTCGCTCGCCGCCGGTGACGAGGCGCGCGCCCTTGTCGAGCGCGTCCTCGACCTGTCGCTCCATCTTCGCCAGCGCGGCGCCGTCGATGAGCGGTCCGACGGTGACGCCGTCGGTGAAGCCGCTGCCCGCCTTCAGGCCGTTGAAGCGCTGCTCCATGGTGGCGAGGAACTCGTCGGCGATGCCGCGCTGCACCAGCATCCGGTTGGGGCAGATGCACGCCTGGCCGGTGTTGAGGAACTTGACCGCCGCCGCGCCCTTCGCCGCGTGCACTGGATCGGCGTCGTCGAACACGACGAACGGCGCGTGGCCGCCGAGCTCCATGCTCACCCGCTTCACCCCCGCGGCCGCCTGCTGGGCGATGAGCTTCCCGACCTCGGTCGAGCCGGTGAAGGTGATCTTGCGCACCTTCGGGTGCTGCACGAGCGCGGGGCCGACGGTCTCGGGGTCGGAGGTGGTGACGAGGTTCACGACGCCCTCGGGCAGCCCGACCTCCTCGAGCAGCTTGAACGTCTCGACCGCGAGCAACGGTGTCTGCTCGGCCGGCTTGAGCACGATCGTGCAGCCCGCGGCCAGCGCCGGCGCGATCTTCCGCGTCAGCATCGACACCGGGTAGTTCCACGGGGTGATCGCCGCGACCACGCCGACTGGCTGGCGCAGCACGAGGAAGCGTTGGTCGGCCCGGGCCGACGGGATGGTCTCCCCGTAGACCCGCTTGGCCTCCTCGGCGAACCAGAGCAGGAAGTCGGCCGCGTACCCGACCTCGTTGCGGGCCATGCGGATCGGCTTGCCCTGCTCCTCGGTCATGAGCTTGGCCAGCGCCTCGCGCCGCTCCAGCATGAGCTGGTGGGCCTGGGCGAGGAACGCCGACCGCTCGTAGGCGGTGCGGGTCGACCACCCCTCGAACGCGGCGTCGGCGGCCTCGACGGCCGCCTCGACGTCGGCGACGCCGGCGTCGGCCGCGGTGCCGATCACCTCACCGGTGGCCGGGTTGTGCGACTCGAAGGTGGCGCCGGATGCGGCGTCCCGCCATTCCCCGTTGATGAAGAGCATGGCTCGACGCTACTGCTGTGGCCCGACGCCGACCCAGGTCGAGGCCGGCCGCGGCGATCGGGCGAGTCCGGTAGACCATGTGCATGAACGCAGCTGGAGACTTCGCCGACCGCTACGGACCGTGGGCCTTCGTCGCCGGTGCCTCGGAGGGAATCGGCGCCGCCTACGCGCGCCGGATCGCGGCCGACGGCGTCAACGTCGTGATCTCGTCTCGGCGCCGGGAGGTGTTGGAGGCGCTCGCCGACGAGATCCGCGCCGACACCGCGGCCGAGGTGCGGGTCGCGCCACTCGACCTCACCAGCCCGGCCCTGGTCGACGACCTCGAGCGCGCGGTCGACGATCTCGAGATCGGGCTCCTCGTCTACAACGCCGGCGCCGAGATCGGGTTCGGCCGGTTCGCGGAACGGCCGCTCGGCGACGCCCTCCATCTGGTCGACCTCAGCTGTCGCGGGCCCATCATCCTCACCCACCGCCTCGGCGGCGCGATGGTGGCGCGCGGACGGGGCGGCATCATCCTGATGACGTCGATGGCGGCGGGTGCGGGCGCGGCGTACAACGCGACCTACGGCGCCACCAAGGCGTTCGACCGCCACCTCGCCGAGGCGCTCTGGGTCGAGTTCGGTCAGTCCGGCGTCGACGTCGTCGCAGTCGTCGCCGGGCTCACCGACACGCCGGCGATGCGTGGTCTCGGCATGGAGCTCACCGACGACGTGCCGATGATGACCTCCGACGAGGTCGCGGCCGAGGGACTCGCCGCGCTCGGCCGGGGGCCGATGTGGGTCACCGGTGAGCTCAATCGTGCACTCGCCGAGGGGCTCTGGCCGGGCGACCGGGCGCCGCTCGCGCTCGGCATGAGCGCGGCGACCGCGACGCTGTACGGGTTCCCCGCGCCCGGAGCCCCGGGGGCGTGACGATCAACTGGCGGTGAGCCGGGGGAGCACCTCGTGCTCGAACAGCTGGAGGCTCTCCCAGCCCATGGCCGGCGGGACCCCGCCCATCAGCGGATGGAACAGCGTGAAGCCGTACTCGCCCTTCTCGTTGATCTCGGCGACGAGGTCGTCGGGGGTGAGGACGCGGTACTGCCCGGTCGCACGCAGCGCCTCGGTGTCGTCGGTGGTGACGTAGCCGCCTTCGCGCCCGATGCCACCCGAGGCCATCCAGTGCCCGTAGGCGTTCATCTCGTGCAGCGCGAACGGTGCGTACTGCTCCCAGCCCCGCTCGACGTCGTGCGCGAGGTGGAAGGCGCTGGTGTCGCCGCCGACGTACGGGCCGGGATCAGGCTTCCCGAGCGCCAGCATCTCGTCGCGGTACACGTCCCAGAGGGCGCCGTCCGACGGCATGAACCCGTCGGCGATGCGGGCCGCCCGGCGGGCGGCCTTCGGCCCGCTGCCGCCGAGGATCACCGGCGGGCCGCCCGGCTGCGCCGGGGTCGGGCGGATCTGCACCGTGCGGCCCCGGAACTCGAACGGTTCGCCCGTCCACGCCTGCTTCATCGTGGCGACGGACTCGGTCGTGCGCCGCACCCGGTCGGACAGCTCGCAGCCGAACATCGCGAACTCGCCGGGCACGTAGCCGTTGGCGACGACGAGGTCGAGCCGGCCGTTGCTCAGGAGGTCGACCACCGCGACGTCCTCGGCCACGCGCAGCGGGTCGTGGAACGGTGCGATCAGCGCCGCGATCCGGATCCGCGCCTGCTTGGTGCGCGCGGCCATAGCGGCGGCCATGGCGAGCGGGCTGGGCAGGTAGCCGTCGTCGGAACCGTGGTGCTCG